>JABDKN010000246.1 GCA_013002205.1 Granulosicoccus sp. | reverse complement strand
CCGCTGACTGCATTCACTGAAGCGATGGCCAGCCAGAACGAGATGGCTTTGGGGTTGGTCACCTGCAAAGCATAGCCGGAGAGGAAATGTTGGAATTGACTTTTCTGACCGGTGAGCAGCGGCTTGATACCGGGTGGGTTCCATGCTCTGGTGAACGCACCATACGCAAGGTAGGCGAGATAGATGGCACCGAGCAACCGTATCACCTGCATGGCCCAGGCCGCCTGCGACAGCAACAGACCCACACCGGACAGGGTCAGGATATTCAGCGTGGCGCTGCCGGAGGCAATCCCCAGGGTCGCCATGAGTGCTGACGAGCGACCCTGGTTCGTGCCAACGCCAACGAGCATGGCAACCGCTGGACCGGGCGACAACGATCCGACGAGCAGGATGGCATAAGCTGCCAATATTCCCGGCAGGTAATGGGCAATCTCATTCATTAAACATTCCCCATCGTAGTGCAGACGATCAGTCGACGGCCGCCTTTCCGCACAAACCGCCGAACGATAGACGAACGGTAGCGATGCTAGGGTCCTGAGGGTGGTAGTCGGCCACAACCATACAGGACACTGACATGAGCGAGATCATTACAGAATTTCACTGTAAAGCAGGCCGGACTTTCCTCGTCGGCCTGGTATGCGCCATTTCTCTGGCGATCCATGCTGACGAACAACTTGATGTGGATGAGTTCGGAGTCGTCAACTTCAATGTAAATTGCGATGCGCAGATACAACCTGAAGTGAATCGTGCTGTCGCCCAGCTGCACAATATGATGTATGTGCAGGCCGAAGAGATGTTCGGTGAGCTTGCACAGGAAAATCCAGACTGCGCCATGTTGTACTGGGGTGCAGCGATGAGTAATTTCCATCCACTGTGGCCAGGTGTTTCCAGCGAGCCGGAGATGGAACGCGGTGGCATCGCCATCGCCCGTGCGGTTGAACTCGGTGGTGCCGATGCGCGGGAGCAAGCCTATATCGATGCAGTGGCTGCCTTCTACCGGGACGGTGCAACGTCCTTCCCGGAACGCATAGCGGCCTGGGCCAAAGGCCAGAAGAAGGTGTACGACGCGTACCCGGATGATGTCGATGCAGCGGCGTTTTTCGCGTTGTCTCATCTGGCGATTGCACCCAAAACGGACAAGGCAATGACCCACCAGAAGGAAGCCGGGAGTTTGCTCGAGCAATTGCATGTGCAGTCGCCGCAGCATCCTGCGGGTTTTCATTACCTGATCCATGCCTACGACAATCCACTGCTTGCCAGCAACGCTGAAGCGGTATCGCGAGCCTACGACAAGATCGCGCCAACGGTCCCGCACGCGCTGCACATGCCTTCACATATTTTCGTCAGAATGGGATTGTGGGAGGAAACGGTGTTCTGGAACGAACGGTCGGCGCAGGCGGCACTCGATGAAAGCCCGGAGAATATGACACTCAGCCACTTCGCTCATGCACTGGATTACAAGATCTATGCTCACTTGCAACGTGGCGAACCACAGCAGGCTGTGGCAACACTGGATCAGATGAACCGGATTACTGATCATCAGAACGGATTTGGCTCGGCCTATGGATTGGCGGCGGCATCGACCCGGATAGCACTGGAGACGAATGACTGGGAAGCGGCGAGTAAAATACCCGTTCGTGTGCAACAGACCATTGACTGGGACAAGTTTCCTGCAACCGAGGCCATCGTGTATTTCGCCAGGGGTATTGGTGCAGCACGCTCAGGCGATGTAGAGGCTGCCCTGGTAGCGGAGGCAACACTGCGTGAATTGCATGAACAGTTAGGCCGGGATGGTCCGGCCTACTGGGAGACGCTGGTTGAATCACAACTCAATTCAGTGGCGGCGTGGATTGCCTATGCCCGGGATGACATGGAGCAGGCTGAGAACCTGATGGTCACGGCGGCGACTCTCGAAGACTCACTGGACAAGTCTCCGGTGACGTCCAGCGCTGTGCTGCCGGCTCGCGAATTGCTGGGAGACCTGTACGGCCTGCTGGACAAACATGAGGAGGCACTGACAGCCTATGAGGCGGCATTGATGGTGTCACCGAATAGAGCCAGAAGTCTTCGGGGAGTAATAAAAGAGGCCATGGCTACCGGAGACACGGAAAAAGCCGATCAGTACAGGATGTCCATTGCCGATCTGGCTGCACCCGCCCAATAGCTGAAAAACTTTGTGGTGTCAGTGGATGCCGCTGCGGGAAAAACCATTAGGGATTCCCAGCTTGCTGCGTCCGCATCGCTGAACAAGGACTCCCCGGAACGATCACACGGGGAGTCTCTACTTGAAGAGTTCCGTTCCGATGATGTCTGGTTTCTGACCTTCAGCGCAGCGACTCAGCCCGCCATGGAAGCCTATCTGGCTGCACTGGACGTGGTGCCTGACACTTTGCTGGAATTCTTTTTTGTCAATTCTCCGGTAGTGGCTGGCGGTCCGAAAGCGGGCGATACCCTGCGCGAAGGCCACAAGGTCTACATGATCCAGAGAGATCTTCCCGGGGTGGGACTTCTGCCTCACGAGGAGCTTGTAAAGATCTCCAGGGGGTCTCAGGCTATTGTTGAAAAATTGGGTGATGGCGTTGAATGGGATCACTCCTATCTGACGGCTGAGGGTACTTACTGCGTATACCGTACGAGTGATCCTGCATTGATTCAGGAGCATGCCAAACTGGCCGGAATACCTGCAGACCCGGTCACCGAAGTAGAGCAGGCAATCCATTTTCTGGATTTTGCCCAAGTGGCACAGTGACGTGAAACGGCCGGGAGTCTGTGCAACCAGTCAGTGTGCCGCGCAGGTTCCCGGGCTAAAGTAATGCCAGCAAACCGGTAGAGAGCACCGGGAACAGGATGAGACATAGCAGCAGTAGAAGCAGGGCGAACAGGTAGGGCAGGGACTCCTTCACGACTGACATGACAGACGTATCTGCCTGTGCGGATGTCAGAAACAGCAGGATGCCGACCGGCGGTGTGACCAGGCCAATGGCCGAAGCGAGCACCACGACCAGGCCGAATTGAATCACGTCTATTCCCTGTGCGATGGCGACCGGCGTCAGGGCCGGTATGACGAGAATCATCTGCAGTGTGGGACTCACCACTGTACCCAGCACGATCAACCCGATTGCCATGGTGCCAAGAAGCAGGTAAGGCGGAAGTCTCAAGGCGCCGAGGGAGGATTGAATGTCCGCCGACAGTCCCATGTTGGCAATGATCCATAAGGTGCCACCCGACACTGCAATGATGCTCATCACTTTCGCACTGTCCAATGCCGAACTGACGATGGTCGAGCCCAGTGTGTTCAGATCCACGTCACGATAGACCATGAGACTGACCACGATACTGTACACCACCGCAATCGCGCCTATTTCGGACACAGTCGCTACGCCCTTGACCATGCAGAATGTGATTAGCACCGGAAGCAGCAGCGCCAGAGCGCTGCCCCTGATGGCCGCTTTGACCTCAGCGAATCCTTTCCACGGATGGGCAGCGTAGCCTCGCCGCCGTGCTATCAGTATGGAGGTAAGCATCAGGTAGACGCCCATGAGCAGGCCGGGCAGCACACCTGCCAGAAACAGATCGGCTACCGATACATTGTTGAACAGTCCGAACACCACCAGCGGTATGGACGGCGGAATCAGCAGACCGATGCACGCTGAACAAGACGTCACCGCAGCCGCATAGGCACCGGGATAACCCTCTTTCTGCATGGCCGGAATCATGATGGATCCAATGGCGGATGCATCCGCAACGGCTGATCCGGAAATACCCCCAAACAGCATGCTCGCTCCGATATTGACATGAGCAAGTCCACCGCGACACCATCCGAGCAACGCGTTCGCCAGTCTGAGCAGGCGCCTGGACATGCCGCCCGCGTTCATGATGGCACCCAGCAGAAAATAGTATGGAATTGCCGCGAAAACCGGCCGATCCAAACCCATGAGCAGTGTCTGCACCACTACCACCGGTGGCATGACCGGGTAAACCAGTGCATAGGCGACGGTTGAGAGCGTTATGCAGAGAATTACCGGAAAGCGCAATGCCATGGTGCCCAGAAACACGGCCAGCAGGAGCAACAATTGCGCAGTCATGCCGTGCTACGTCTCAGCGACAATTTCGAGTGCGTGTTCAACCAGATGCATCACAGCGGACAATCCGATCAGGCACAGTCCAATCGTCGGGGGAATATATGTCATGGCCATGGACAGCTGCAAAGCCGGCATGGTCATGCCGCTGTAAATCTTAATCGTCAGCATGATCTGCGGAAAGATCCAGATGATTCCCGCGATCACCAGCAGGTCACCGATGGCCAGTATCAGCCTCTGCGGGATTCGGTTGAGCGATCCGAGAAAGTCGACTTCCAGGTGGGAACGGGTTACCCACAGGTGGGACGCTCCCAGCCAGCCAAAGGATAGAAGCAGGAGACCGGCGACATCCACAGCCCAGTATATCCCGATGCCGAACAGATACCTGAGTACAACCTGGGCGCACTCCAGGCCGACCAGTGCAACCAGTATCGATGCCAGCAGAATCGAACTCACCCGCAGCACATGGTCTCGCACTGCAGAAAGCCCGAACCCGGACTCGGGCACTAGCGCAACGCTCTGACACTGGCCGCCAGTCCTGCTGGCCAGACCGTGCCCTCGTATGCCTTCTCCATGGTAGCCGCCGCCTTGGCGAAGCTTGTGAGGTCAGGTTCATGAAGGGTGATCCCTGATTCAGTCAACTCGCGCATGGCAGTCTCCATGGCCTGGTCGTAGTCCAGCCTGGATGACTCGGCAGAGCGCGTACTGGCGTCCATGATCCACTGTCGTTGCTCACCGGTCAGTGTCTTCCATGTGTGTTCACTGATCCATGCAGCCACGCCCGAGCGATTCCAGTTGATCGGCGTGAAATGCCTGATGACCTTGATGTTGCTGCCGGCGACCAGGTTGATGACACCATTGTCCTCGCCGTCAACCATGCCGGATTTGAGTGCCATGAACATTTCGCTGGCCGGTAATGGGGTGGGTGATGCGCCCCAAAGTCTGAAAACTTCGATGAACATCGGGTGCGGCGGTACGCGGATCTTCACACCCTTCAGATCGGCAACGGTGGTCACCGGCGTCGTTGTCGTTGAGATGACACGCGGTGAGCGATCCTCCACGATCCCCAGGTAGCGGATATGCGTAGCTTGACGCACCGGATCGAGCAGCTCGGCCAGCAACCGGCTTTCCGCGAAGTTCCTGAAATGGGTCTGATCAGCGAATATGAATGGCAGCAGTGATACCTGCGCGTGCGCCGCCTCTTTGAGCAGGCTGATGGCCGAGAGATCAATGACCTGCATGTCGAGGGAGCCTGCCTGCAGTTGTGCCCAGTTCTCCCGGATACCACCCAGTGCCGCCAGCGGGATGATCTGAACATCCATCGCACCGGCAGATACGGCTCGCAGTTCATTGGCAAAACGGCTTGCGCCGCGTCCAATCGCGCCATCCAGTGTGCCCACATGAGCAAGTTTCAGCGTCTTCGCCTGCGCGGCTGCGTGTGTGCTCCAGAGCGGCACGAGAACCAGAGTCAACGCAAGCAAGACTGTCCGGGCCGTCAGATTTACCCCGGAATTCCAACTATACAAGGAAATATAATGCAGTAATTGGTTTGCCGGACTACCGGGAAGCCGAACACACATTCCGTATCTCCACGCTATTCACGGTGTATCTGAAAGCACGTAACCAACGTGTGCTCTCCACGGCGCGTACGTACAGTGAAGAAATAACGTTGTTGAGCTTTACGATTTGCAGCAAGATGTAAGCACGAATGGTTCAACTTGTCGATAGTTGGTATTTTTGCCTGTTGGACATTGGTCATCGAGCCAGGTGCATGGAGGAACTACAAATGGACGCATCAGTCATGCGGAAGAGTCCGCTGAACCTGCCGCACACGACGATTCCGCCACCGAGCCTGTGACGAATAGCGCCGGGGCTGAGTGATGTTTCGCGCCAGGCTGTTTGGCATACCCAGGCTGGAATGGGATGGTGTCCCCGTACCACCGGTGTCGGGTCTGCGCGCGCGAAGCATACTCTTTCAACTGCTTTACTCGTTCGATCAGCAGATACCACGAAGTTTACTGGCTGGCCTGCACTGGCCCGAGAGTACTGAACAACAAGCCAGAACCAATCTCAGGCGAGAAGTGCACCTGCTTCGACAGCATCATTCTGTGTTCGACAGGTGTATTGAATCGACACGGCATACCTTGCGATGGCGGATGCCGCGCCAGTACGATCTCGATATTGAACGCTTCAGGGTAACCAGGGAAATATTCAACAGCGATCAGTGCGTTGATGTGCGGCTGGCTGCGGGCATGCAGGCTGTCAGTTATTGCAACGATGAATTTCTGCGCGGTCACGATGATGCGTGGATCACTGAGAATCGGCGAGTCCTTGAAGTCGAGTGGGTGACACTGGCTGAAGACCTGCTTGTCCTGCTCAACAGGCTCCAGCGTTACGAGTCTGTCATAGCCGTTGCCAGGCAGATTCTGGCCAGGATGCCGCTGCATGAATCCATCTACCTCAATCTTCTGATTGCCTACAAAAGCACCGGAAATACCGCTCTGGCGATGCACACCTATCATCAGTGCGAATCGATGTTGAAGAGTGAATATAATGTTGCACCGAATTCGACCCTGCTGAACCTGTATGCATCATTGACCGAGACTGGCTCGGGTACGACGCGTATGGACACGGCTACTACTTTACCCATTGATCTGGGTAATACACGATTTTTCGGACGACAAGGGGAGCTGGAAATCTTCGCGCAAGCCATTGCGACACCAGGTACGCGATGCAGACTGTTTGCAATATCCGGCGAACCAGGCATCGGTAAAACCCGGTTGGCCGAAGAGGCGATGCGTCTGGCTGTTTCACGGGGGCTGCCGGTCACAAGGGCCTATTGTCACGCCAATGCCAGTGATCTGGCATTCTGGCCGTTGAGACAGTGGCTGCAGACTCCCTGGCTGAAGGAACGGTTCGCAATGATGGAAGAGCCCTGGCAGGATGAGATCGCTTTCCTGTTTCCTGAACTGAAGAACCAGCGAAGCAGCAGTCACCGTCATGCACCAAAGAGCCGCAAAGATCGCAATATATCCAGACGCAAACTCTTTGAAGCCTTTACCCGGCTGCTGACGGCAACGGATACCGATGAGCTGCACAGAGCCGAACCAGCCGTCTTGTTCGTCGATGATCTGCAGTGGTGCGATCAGGATTCACTGGAATACCTGCAGTATCTGTTCAATCAGGAGAATGGCTGCCCGCTCATCGTTCTGGTCACCATACGGGAAGCCTCATGTGCCCCTGATCATGCGCTGTCAGCGCTGCAACGGCAACTCAGTGTCACTCGCCAATCAATCGAGATAGCACTGGATGCATTGGGCTTGCGCGACTCGTTGTCCCTTGCCACAGACCTGATGACACAGTTGCCAATTGCACGGACCCGGTCAGCGGATCTGGAGACGATTTGTCGCTGGTCGCGCGGAAATCCGTTCTACCTCGTGGAGTCGCTCAGGCACATTGTGTCCGTCGATGAAAATTGCTTGCATACTGTCCGGGAACACTTCCCGGTGGCTCCCAGAATAACGGCTATCATTCTCGATCGCATATACCGGCTGGAGCCATCGACACGACAATTGGTGTACCTGGCTGCGGTAGTGGGTCGAAGTTTCTCGATAGCACTGCTTGAAAAACTGTATCCGGCGCGCAAGGATTCTTTGATTGAACAGCTTGATGTACTGTGGCGAAAACGGATTATCTGCGATGTCGCCAATGGCGAATATGATTTCAGTCACGCCTGTATACGTGAGGCGTGTTATGAGTCTTTGGCTACGCCAAGCCTGTGTGCCATGCACGCCAAGGTTGCGCAAGCGCTGGAAGAGCTTCATGCTTCGGACACCGATCCGGTGGCATCGCAGATTGCCATGCACTGGGATAAGGCTCGACAAACTGAACACGCTTTTAACTGGTACTGCAAAGCACTGGCATTTGCCCGGAACAACCTTATCTGTCGCGATGCACTTCAGTATGTGAACGCCTGCCTGAGGCTCATGGACGGTATTGCGCTCTTTGAAGGAAGCGCATCGAAGCGTGTGGAGCTGATGTTGAACAAATCCCATATGTTGTCGTTGATCGACGGCTTTGGCAATCCTGAGGAAGGAGTGCTCTGCGAGGAAATACGAGTGATACTGCCGGAGATCGTCGATGAGCAACTGCTATTCTCGGCATTGGGACGACTGCGGCTGCATGCAAGCTTCAGTGGAGAGATGCAAAAAGCACTGGAGTATTGTCACCAGCAAATGATCATCGCCAACCGGTGCGACAGTCCTGCACTGAAAATGGAAGCCTTCAGATCGCTGACATTCGTCCAATTTTCACTGGGCCACTATGGCGATATGCTGAATACGGCACAGCGGGGTGTGGGGGTCATCCGCAAAGCCGAGAGCTCCGGTTGCATGAATCCTCGATCTCCACAATGGTCGGTGTCGATGTTGAAAGCCATGAATGCCTATGCGCTTTATATGGCGGGAAGATTCAATGAGGCCGATAAAGCATTCAATGAATGCTCCAATTACGAGAACAGTCAGGGGGACACGCACGTTGTGGCCCTGGTCCACTTGTGGATCGCAATGTTTCACCTGTTACGCCATGACGTTATTGCCACGAATCGGCTCGGACTCTCATTGATCCGGTTCGGGGAAAAGAGCCGGCTGGAAAAGATTCACTGTATGGGGTTGTACTTCTGTTCATGGTCAAAGATTCAGAATGGAGATTCTGAATCCGGCATGTGCCAGATGCGCGAAGCAATCGAACGCATGGAGACAACAGAGGAGTACATGTCTGTGCTGGAATGGCGGTATGAACTTGCGCAGGCCTGTATTGATAAAGCTGACTTTGACGGTGCGGCCAGAGTCCTGGACAAGACCAGGTGCATGGAGATTAAGAGTGGCGTGAGATATTGCGAATCCACCGGATATCGTCTCCAGGCTGAATTGCTTGCAGGCATGAGAAGCAACCCAAAGAGTGTATTGAGGCACTTTGCGAAATCCCGTTCGATTGCTGCGTCACACAATGCCGTCATACTTCTGCTTCGATGCCTGGTCAAGGAATGTCGGTATCGAGAGTCAGTGAACCTGCAGGATCAGCAAATATCTGATGAGCTGGCGCAGCTTGTCGAGAAATTCCGGCGTTTGGGAAATTCCCCTGAGCTTCAGGAAGCTGATTTACTGGTTGATGCACGTACGAAGGACACGATAGATTCGTAGAATGGTTGGTAAGCAGGTATTTCCGGGAATCGGGTAAAGCCGTCTGAGCTGATGCTGGCAGCCGGGATCCTCGTGTGCTTGACATATTCCCATAAAGGAATATGATGGCAGGCATGGCAAGAATCAGCACCACCAGTGACGTCTTCAGCGCAATCGCAGAGCCCAAGCGCAGGGTTATTCTGGAAAAACTTCTAGTCGAACAAATGAGCGTTACCGATCTGGTCGACGCACTGCAGTGGACACAGCCCATGGTGTCGAAACACCTGAAAGTACTGAAAGAGGTCAAGCTGGTGGCGGAAACAAAGGTAGGTCGTTTTCATTATTACCGCGCGCAGCCCGATGAGCTTCGTCCGATACAGGACTGGATACACCGGTTCGAAAAGTATTGGGGAGGCGCGCTTGAGAATTTGGATAGCTACCTGACTGACATAAAATCCAGGGGAGATGCCCGTGAATGACACAACCGTTGAACCTTCTGTCATCGTTCGGGAGTTCGATGCTCCCCGAGAACTGGTGTTCGAGGCATGGACACAAGTCGAACATTTGAATAACTGGATGTTTCCAATGCAGGGATGTCAGTGCAATTTCGTTTCTGCCGATATCAGAGACGGTGGTACATCACTGCATACGATCACCATGCCAAACGGACATCAGATGTGGCTGTTTACAAAGTACGAAGAGGTGGATTTCCCTGAAAAACTGGTATTTCTACAATACATGTCAAACGAGGCCGGGGATATTCTTCCCAATCCTCATATGCCTGACTGGCCCAGGGATATGCTCGCTTCGCTCTATTTCGAATCGCTGGCGGAAAACAGGACAAAACTTACGTTCAACTGGCAGCCACGAAATCCAACAGTCGCGGAACTCGCAGTCTTCGAAGCGTCTCGTGCAGATCACCATAAGGGTTGGGGTGCAGGCATGGACCAGCTGGAGGCGTATCTGGCAGCAGGCTAGTCAATGATCTTTAATGTGCCGGCGAATCCCTGGCGCTATTGCCTCGCAGGCCCTCCGGCGGCAGATCCCGATGTCATCACCCGGGATGCTGCCTCATCCACTGTTGATCAAACATTGATAACGACACCTTTTTACGGAATCTGGAATGTCAAAACTTTCCCCCGAACTGCTTGCGCAGGTTCGTAATCGCTTTGCTCAGGTTGATCACTGTCCTCAGCAGGGAAAGCGTATCTTCTTTGAAAACGCAGGTGGTGCGCTGACATTGAAATCGGTAGCAGAGTCGTCACGGCGATTTGCCGAGATTCCCGACAATCAGGGTCGCGATAATCCTGGCAGCATCGAGTTGGTACGCATCATCAA
>JABDKN010000222.1 GCA_013002205.1 Granulosicoccus sp. | reverse complement strand
AATTGAGTCGCCCCTGCCCGTCACCACTGCGACATTGTCACGAAATATCCATACAGGTTGCTCCGTGTTCACTATCATTAGCTGTTCTGGTGCAGGAATCGACAGCTGTATGTCGGCGGCAAGATTACCCATAGATCTCGAGACACGAGAAAGAATAGGCATGGCGCGCATGCTTTGTGTGCTGTGCATGATCTATGTGCACGTTCCTGACGGACAGACGGCCGGCATCGTGTATACGTTGACATCAGCTGACGTCTTCCTGTTCATGGAAGGCATGCTGGTTGAAGGACCGGGTAGGGCAGGTGCCGCGTTGCTCAGTGTCGTGTCGGGGTTCCTGGCGGCGACTACCCTGCTCAAGCCGGGCAGCTCGGCCTTGTCCCTTTACAGGCGACGTTTCGTATCCATTGTCGTGCCCATGGTGTTCTGGGCTACAGTCACCTATCTGGTCTATGTGCTTGCTTCGCAGTCGCGTGCAACCTTTCTGGATGACCTGACAAGCCTGATGGACAGGCTGAACGTGATCTTTTTTCTGACCGAGAACGTCAGCGGTGCGACCATGCATCTCGGCTTTCTCAGAGACCTGTTCGTCTGCATACTGCTGTCACCGCTGCTGTTGTTTGCCGTGCAGCGGATTGCCTGGTTGCTGTTTCCTGTGCTGGGTGCGTTCTATCTGCTGGAACATGATCAGTCCTCGATTCTGATTCTCCGACCGCTGGTGGTCTTTGCCTTTTCCATCGGTCTATATCTGGCCAGCCGGCAGGTACGACTGAACGCACTGGACCGGTACTGGCCTCTGTTTACACTGCTGGCCCTTCTGGCTGCCCTGTTGATATTGCTGGTTCACAGTGGCGTGGCCGATGCTGCGGTAACCGCGTTCGCCTTACGCGGCATGCAGTTTGATGAAACGGTCCTGTATCCCATCGGGCGACTGTTCGGTTCCCTGGCTATCTGGACTCTCATTCCCCTGCTGCTGGGCGGTAGACTGCAGGCCTGGGTCCAGCGCTTTACGCCGTACCTGTTTGCTGCCTACTGCAGTCATTACCTGATGCTGACCCTGGTTTTCTATGGCGTATGGCAACCACTTTTCGGTGGGCGCGAGTCTGGACTGTTCATAATCTGGTTTCTTCTAGCGCCAGTCATCTCGATGGCCATTGCCGTGCTTGTCGTCAATGTCGCGCTGCGAATCGCCCCGCCCATGGCGTCGATGATAACCGGCGGCCGACTGCAGGTCAGTACACGACACTTTGATCCACTTTATGAACGCAGCCAGCAGGGCGCTGTCCTGCTGGCGTGGCTGACATTGACACGATCCCTTGACGGGTTTGCAGGACACCTCAGCGCGATGCTGCGGGAATGGTTGGAAATCAGCTGGCGGCTGTTGTACGGGCGGCGCTAGTTGGAGCTAGAGAACCCCGGCTCATCCTGGCCGGGGTGGTCATCCCTGGCAATTTGCGGGATCAAAAGGACGGATGTGCGTGGTATCCGCCAGAATCCCTTTTGCCAATGGCACGAATCCCTTGCCTCCCGCGGATGTCCGTCCCTGAACAAGACCTGAGTATGCCGGGGCGCCCGTGTCGGCTCAATCGGATTTCCCTTATTCTGCCGTCGGATTGCAGCTCTTCAGATGTCAGTATTTCCCTCCCGTTTCGTCGGAAAATTCCTACCTTCCCTAATTTTCTTTCCCGGACCAGTCGCTGCTGGAGATCATGTCCGTTGCCGAAGGGGCAGTTGCACGCGTACGCATGTGCCCGGCCTGAGGGCAGGGTCGCTCTCGATTGAGAGTTCTCCGCCATGAGCTTCGGCTACCAGACGGGCGAGGGTCAGCCCCAGACCAAACCCACCCGTTTCCCGGCTGCGTGACACATCGGGTCGGTAAAACGGATCGGAAACCTCGCCCAGGTGCTCTCTGCTGATACCAGGCCCTTCATCCTCCACGCGCAACTGGTATCCATCAGCCTTTGCCTCCAGGAAGACCTGCAGGTGCGTTTTACCATCCTTGCTCTTACCGTGTTGCTGAGCGTTGTGGACCAGGTTTCTGAGCATGATCCGCAGCCGGGTCGCGTCACCGCTGAAAGGTAGCGTGCTGCCGGATTTTCCCAGCTGCAGTTCAGTGCCCGGTGCCAGTCGCGCAAGTTCAGTGCGGAACAGCTCCGCCAGATCGAGCTTTTCCAGATTCAGGACCGCATGCTGTCCCTGAAGCTGCTCGGATTCCATGATGTCGCGGATCATCTGTTCCATGTCCGACAGGTCTTCCAGCAGTCTGGATCGGTTTCGGGATTCGGGGAGTAGTTCGGCGTTGATCCGCGCACGTGTGATCGGGGAACGCAGTTCGTGACTGAGGGCAATCAGCAACTGTCGCTTGGCATCGAGTATGGCTTGAAGGCGTGAGGCCATGGCATCGATGCTGTTGGCCAGTTCATCCAGGTCGCTGTTACCTTTACGCGCGATACGGTGGCTCAAGGTGCCCTCACTCATGATGCCTACACTTTTCTGAATCTGGCGGATGGGTGACAGTTGCTGGCGAATGAGCAGATAGCTGCCACTGAGTACCAGTGCCAGTGCCGCCAGTGCCAGCAGCAGCTCATCATCGCTGGCACGCCGGCCGCCACGTCGCAGATTTGATTCGCGCAGATCGTAGTAGATCGTGTACTCGCCATCGAGGATGCGCAATATTCGATGGGGACCGTGCTGATGCGACAGCGAGGCAATGGGTACTCCGCTCGGGGCAGATCTGTCCTGCCAGTCGAGGGCACGACCATCCAGGTGTCGGGCAACCGGTTCGAAATCGAGCTGCTCGATGTCCAGCTTTCGGCTGGTAGTGGAATGCAGGAGTCGCTCCGCCCGGAATATGTATATGTCCACCGGCAGCCGACGCGCGAGCGCGGCGGCTCTGGCCGGTTGTGGCGGGCTGCCCAGGTCCTGTTGCACGTACTGTACGTACTGCACCAGATGTGGTCGTATCGAGCGGGCCCACTGGACACTGAGACCCCGAGTGAACAGTGCAATCAGGATGAGCATGACCAGCACAGCCGTCACCACGAAGATACCCAGCAGACGCAGGGACAGTGACGATGCCAGCATCCGGATCATGTCTTGCCGCCAGAGGCGAGGTCCTGCGGCTGCAGCACGAAGGCATAACCGGCCCCGTGCAGCGTCCGGATCGGCTGCAATGGCTTCAGTTTGGCGCGCAGCCTGCTGACCAGGATATCCACCGATCGGGAGAACAGCTCGTTGTCGGTGCCTTTCAGACTGCCCAGTATTTCATCGCGTGAAAACGCCTTGCCCGGTGCGGAACTCAGCAGATGCAGTAGGGCAAACTCCATGGTGGTCAGCGCAACAGGAATTCCATTGACCTGGACTTCGCGCTGCAGCGGATACAGGGAGAGTCCGTCGAAATGGAGATCCGCGCCAGCTGGTGACCCCTCAGCGGCGGCGGTACGGGCGTGACGCCTGATGTTGACTTGAAGTCGGGCGATCAATTCCCGGGGATCAAACGGTTTGGGCAGGTAGTCATCGGCACCGAGCTCAAGGCCAACGATGCGGTCGGTCACATCACCGCGAGCGGTGAGCATGATGACGGGGACGTCGCTTTGCTGTCGAATGCGCTTGCACACCTCGAAGCCGTCCATTTCCGGCAGCATGACATCCAGGATGACGGCGTCATAGTGATCACGCGCCAGTTTGGCCAGGCCGGCACCGGGAGTAAGTGCCGGGTCGATCCGGATACCGAAGCGCGCGCAGTACTCTCCCAGCACTTCTGCCAGCTTGCCGTCGTCGTCAATGAGCAGCACCGATTGCATGATCTACAGCTTAGCGTAATCGGTGCCGCTCACCGGCGTCGATCAGTACTGTCAATGATTCCAGCGATCGTGATGGCGGTGGCCACCTCGTTCTGCAAGCGCCCGGACCTGTGATTTTTGTTCAGGCGAGAGCCCGTCAAAGAACGTGCCAGCGGCAACTACCAGCTCCGGTGCGTTGGCCTGCAAGACTGCCACACGCTCGTTGATCATGCTCAACGCCCTGGTCTGGTCGAAGGTTTCCGCCTCGATCAGGGCCTTGAACTCTTCCCGCATACTGGTGCCGTTACCGCGCATCAGGTCGCGCATGTCTGTCAGCTCGGCGGCAAAGGCACTCAGCGCCGCGTTCTGGTTGTCGTCAAGTTCCAGTCTGCTGCTCACGCGCTCTATCATCCGCTCCTGGCCGTGGCCTTCGCCTCGTTGCGCGTATACAGTGGCGCCGGCTGCGACCGTGGCAACGGCGACGGTCCCGATAATAATCTGTTTAAGGTGTTTCATCATGTCAGTCCTCTGAAAGTTCGATTATTGTGAAAACTCATGACCGTGCTTCATTGCAAGGTACAGGGACAGTGTCGTCCAAAGATCCCGGGCAAACTTTTCGCAAGCGCTACAGCCTGTAACAAGCTGTAACAGGCAGAATAGTGGTTGATACTTGACATCTGCCAGGCCTGCTTTCGTGAAATCGAATTATCCCGTACCCACGTCGAACCCGCGATCCCGAACACGTTCCGAGCGAGTCAAGGTTCGCAGTCGAACTGTCCTTTCCGAGCAATGGGCGACACTGGAACGGGTATCTTTCGACTACCGGCGCGCCGATGGTCGCTGGCAAATGCAGCAACGCGAGATATACCATCGAGGTCACGGTGCCGCGATTCTGCTCTATAATCTCGAGAAGCGATCCATCGTCCTCATTCGGCAGTTCCGCTTTCCAGTCTGGACGCTGGGCGAGGCCGGTTTCCTGCTTGAAGTACCCGCCGGAATCATCGAGCAGGGTAACCCGGAGGCCACCATCCAGCGGGAAACGCAGCAGGAGACCGGATTTCTGATCGGTACGCCGCAGTTTCTGTTCAGGGCATACGCTACGCCCGGGTCGGTCACCGAGCAGCTTTATTATTATACTGCGGAGTACGACACCAACCGTCGCTCTGGAACGGGTGGCGGGCTGGAGGACGAGGGCGAGGACATCGAAGTTCTGGAGGTCAGCATGGAGGAGGCCATCGACTGGGTAGGCTGCGGCCGGATCGTCGACGCCAAGACGATTATCCTGTTACAGCACGCCCAGCTGCATATTTTCAGCGCATGATTTTTCTAACCGTGATTTATCACAATGTCTGACACCATCCGCTACTGTAGTGTCATGTAATATGTAGCAATTGTGCGGTGGCATGGATGACGTGGCTGTCACTGATTTCATGCCTGGCAATCACGTTGCACGTGATCAACGGCCGGTGGCCGCATACATAGAGATTTTCCTGCGCTATTACCCGTTATGGGTGGCAGTGCGTATTTACGACTTTTCCGGAGTCATCATGGCGATTTGCAGTGGAAGACCGCATAGACATGCCGCGCCTTGCAGCTTTGGCGCCAGCGAGGCAGGTCAGCGACGGGAGAATACCCGCCTGCGCAGCATGGCCCTCTTACTCGCCGGTGTCGCCGCATCGTGTGGTGCGCAGGCGGCCGGGCAGGTTTCCTCCATCCAGACGAGCCTGGTGCCGGCTACGCCGTTCACCTATACAGCGAAAGGTATCGAATACCAGTGGGGAATGGGCTCCAATCAGATCATGGAAGGCTTTACCAGTGATGGTCGCCAGTTTTCCTACGCGCTGGCTGCGGACCGGGTAGAGCTGCGGCGGGACGACATTCCCGGCGTCACCACCGGGGAGCCCTGCGGGATCTTTGTCGAGCGACTTTCAGATGGAGAGGCGTCGCGACAGTTTGCAGCCGACTACCCCAGTGATGGTTCTGCTACCGGAAACTGCGATATTCCTGCCATGCTGGCCAGTCGCGTACTGAATCGCGGAGCGGTCGACCTGTTCTCGAACAAATTGCCGGATGCCAAGAATATAGAGCGCCTGGATTACGTGTTCGACTACGGTGTACTGGCACCGTTCGATCAGAATGCAATGGGCCTGGCCGGGCATGTTGCCTCCGAGAAGTCCAGCAACAATCCGGTCAAGATGGCGGCGATCCTCGAACTGGATATGCTGGGACAGCCAGCAGCCTATGGACCCATGATGCTGGTCGGTGCCAACGGCTGTGTCGAACCTGCACTGTGCTATGGCGTCACCGATCTGCAGCACACCTATTCATTCCTGCAGAACGAATACAACGAACCACACAGCTATCCTGCCGAAACCGAACGCTCGTTCGAGTCGGTTGGCATGGCTTTCGTCTCTACGGCCAGTCTTGGTCTGAACCCCGGACAGCGTTACTACGGGTTTTCCTTTTTCGCTGACGACGTCAATGCCGAGGATCACAACCTGCTGGACCCGGCAAGCTTCCCGGACGATACATCGGATGACTATATCGTTCCCGGTGACGATGCAGATATCTACGGCGGGCTGTCCGGCTACTTTGTCGCAGATGAGTTGAATGTGACCAGCGGTGCCGTATTCAATGATGTCAACGAGGACGGTGTGCGGCAACCAAACGAAGCCGGTATCAGTGACATCGGTATTACCCTGTATGTCGATGCCGACGGCAATGGGGTACTGGACGTCGGCGTCGATGCGCCGGTCGGCGACCCCATCGACAGTGACATGAGTGGTAATTTCGTATTGCCGGGCATTCCTGATGGGAATTACCTCGTGGTCATGGACGAATCCGATCCCGAACTGCCACCTGGTCTGGTTGCAGCGCCGGGGACCAACCCGCATCCGCTGATGGTGGCCGGCGGGGATACAGAACCCGTGTATTTCCCGTTCATTGATGCCAATGGAAGTAACGGGTCCGTAGACAGCGGTTCGACAGATGGCACGGCTACCGGTACTGGCGATGCTGGTACCGATGGCGGCACGGACTCCGGCACCGCCGATAGCGGCACCGATGGCGGCACGGACTCCGGCACCGCCGATAGCGGCACCGATGGTGGCACGGACTCCGGCACCGGCGACGCTGGTACCGATGGCGGCACGGACTCCGGCACTGCCGATAGCGGCACCGATGGCGGCACGACCACCGGCACCGGCGATGGTGGTACCGATGGCGGCACACCAATAGACGATTCGACTACGGATGCCATCGATGATGAATTTGAAGTCAATCAGGGACGTTCGGCCACGCTCGACGTACTGCTCAATGATGTGGACGGTGCCGGTCTCGGACTGACCTTGATCACCGTATCCGAGTCACCGAACTCTACAATCACCATCGTCGACAATATGCTCGACTACCGTCCAGACTACGGTTTTTATGGCGCGGATACCTTTTTCTACGTGATGGAGGATGCGGATGGAACACGTTCTACGGGCAATGTGTTGGTCACGGTGATACGTTACAGCGATCTGAACGACAATCAGCAGAACGATTTCATCGAGTGTGGTTGTGACAACCTGACACTGGAGACCGGCGTCCACGGTTCCGGTATTGGCAGCCTGTCTCTGTTCACTGCCTGGATTCTGCTCACAGTTGCAGCCTGGCGCCGACGCGCCAGGGCAAGAGCGACCGCTTTGCAGGCTGAGAGAGGAGTGTCGTGATGAGGTTGCCTATCAGAAAAGCGCAGGCGATTGCCCACACGATAAGCCTGGTGGTGACCTCTGCCGCACTGCTGGCCGGTGCGGCCATACCAGGCCTGCACGCGCAGGAGATGCGCGACGCTGATTTCAGCAAGCGCGTCTACGTGACCGGCGGGCTGGGATTGACCCGCGTGGAACCGGAATCGCCATCGGATGCACTGACGATCAGTGACAACAGTGATACTGGCGCCCACCTCGGCCTGGGCTATGACCTCAACCGCATGTTGAGTGTCGAAGTCTATGTGGCCGATCTTGGTACGGCTGAAGTCGAGTTTCTGGGTACTGCTGCGGGATCTGTCGACTACCAGGTATTCGGTTTGAGTCTGCTGGGCTATCTGGTGAATTCGCGTAGCGGATTCGTACTGGCTGATTCGCAACCTGAAGGACTGTTCAGGCGAGAAGGTTTGTCGGTCTATGCTCGTGTGGGTATCGGGCATATGGAGAACGATGCAGACCGTGTGGACTACTTCCGTGACTATCCGACGCATGCAGCCTTTGGCCTGGGTCTGGAGTACGGGTTCCGCAATGGATTCGCCCTGCGTACCGAACTGATGAGCCTGGACACGGATGCACAATATGCAAATGTCGGCATTCTCAAGCGTTTCGGTGACGTGCCAGCAGTGCCGCTGATTCCACCGATACAGCCCGCCTTGCCAGTACCGGCGGCCGACAAGACCGCAATCGAACCCGCGGTGCCCGAGAGCCCGGTCTCGATCGAGCCGATTGTGTCTCCCGTGCCGCACTTCGAATTTGACAAGTCGGATCTCAATGAGGAGGACATGCGCAAGCTGGATATTTTTGCCGAGAGTATGCGTGACCGGGAATCGGAAATCGTCATTGAAGGCCACACTGACTGGATTGCTTCTGAGTCCTACAACATGAGTCTTTCGATCCGGCGTGCTGAAGCGGTTTACAACTATCTGGCCAGCAAGGGCATGTCACCTTCACGTATGACCACCATGGGCTATGGAGAAACCCGTCCCATCAGTAACAATAATACTTCCGCTGGTCGTGCCCTGAACCGCCGTGTGGAGATAAAGATAAGGTAAGGTTGCAAGGCGTCTGTTTGATGGAGAAACGCGGTGTTCAGAGCAGGGCTACTTGGCGCTGTGCTGGCGGGATGGCTGGCAGGTTGCGGCGGCTCAGCCGGTGAATCACTGCCTGAAACGGGTGTTTCACCGGACAATGACGATCCGGCGGCGACACCGGCAGAAGATCTGGTAGCTCGCTCTGATGTCAGGGGACTTGATCGGCTCTATGCCTACCGACAAGACAGTCCCTACGCCACGGTACTCAGGCAGTGTGCGCTCATAGAGTCCAGCGATGATGCCTGCTCACTGGACACGTTGCCGTTCATTTCACAGGCTACACCGGATTTTACCCGCGAAGACATCATGCACCGGGTACTGGTAACCCATGACTGGATGGGCAGACACTTCGAATCAGTGCTTGATGATGCGCCGGAGGGCATGATAACTTTATTTGGTGCACTGACATCCATCGTCATCGGCAGTACGGTACGCCCTTCCAACTACTGGACCGGGACCGGTGGTATTCAACTGGATCCGGGTAATCTATGGCTGACTATCGATGAAAAGGCAAACGTATCGATCCAGCAGGATTATCGCAATGACTTTGGTCGGGATCTGCAGTTCTGGGATATCGGCACACTGCGCGAAGGCAACAGTCCTGCCATCCGGTATTTCAGCCTGACCGACAGGCAGGAACGCACTCTGAAGGACATCCGAATTCCCATGTACCGGTTGCTGTATCACGAACTGGCGCACGCCGTCGATTACCTTCCTGCTGCCAGTATTGCAACTCTGGATATCACCATGACACCCACCGATGCGCTGTTCCAGAATCGTGAATTCTTTCTTTCGCCGCAACTGGCAAATGAACTGCCGCTTTACTCGCAGACCCTGTATGACCTTGCGCTGGTCAGCTTCGGCGGTGAGCAGGCATCAGAGCTGCAGACAGGTCTGACACCTGCCTATGTCGGAGGCGAAATGGCAATCGATGGCGCCGTTCGTTACTATGCCTACAGTACCTGGCGTGAGGATTTCGCTACGTTGTTTGCCACGACACTGATGAAGCTGGAATTCAATCTGGACTATTACCTCGCCTTTGTGCAGAAGCCGCAGAACGAACAGCATTACAGCTGCAGTGAATTGACCGTCGGCTGGGGTGTAAAGAACCGCGTGGCGGACCCGCTGGTCAGCCCACGAGCCCGATGGGTTCTGGAAAGCGTCTATGGTTCAACGCCTGGGTTCGACGCTTTTTTCGCTACCCGGCTTGGCACCGCCTCGCCGATGATAACCGGGGTGGACTGGTGTACCAACCGCGACGGCGTGCGGTTGACAACGGGGGCTCGTGCCAGAATCGATGGGGCGCCGGATGTCGATGACAGAATCCAGCTGGAAGGTGAACGGCGACAGGTGGTCCACTGATCCCATGCTGAGCAGATGGTTTGACAAAATTGCATCGACACTGGAACCTGATGCGTCCCGGCAGATATCAGCAACCGATATCGAACGAGTCAGCGCGTTATTGCTGGTGGAAATAGCGCGTGCCGATCACGACATCGACACAACAGAACGTGCAGCGATCCTGGCAGCCATGGAGCAGGCTTCAACATTGCCGGAAACCGAATTGCGTGAGGTGGTTGCAGAGGCTTTCAACGAGGCCGACAGTGCAGTATCGCTGCATGAGCATGTTAGTATCATTAATTCACACTTTGACAAGCGGAACAAGCTGGCACTGGTGGAACAGATGTGGCGAGTGGCACTGGCTGACGGCAGCATCGATGGCCACGAGGAATACACGATTCGCAAGCTGTGTGATCTGATCCATATCAAGCACCGTGACTTCATGCAAGCCAAGCTCAGGGTAATCGGGGACTAGACATCATGTTGCTGTTGCTCTGTGGACTTGCGCTGTTTCTGGCTGTGCACTCGGTGCGCATTGCCGCAGAAACATGGCGGGCAGAAGTGATCGACCAACGCGGTGAGCATGCCTACAAGGCGGTGTATTCCGTGGTCTCCCTGATTGGACTGGTGCTGATCGTCATGGGGTATTCGCAGACGAGACAGGCCCCGGTGAACCTCTGGTACCCCCCTGCCGGCATGTCCCATGTAGCGGCATTGCTGACCCTGCCTGCCTTCATTCTGCTGGTCGCGGCCTACATACCCGGCACGCACATCAAGTCAGCGGTCGGTCACCCGATGATTCTGGGTGTCAAGGTGTGGGCCTTTGCCCATCTGCTCGCCAACGGCCGCCTGGGCGATGTGATCCTGTTCGGTGCATTCCTGTCGTGGGCAGTGCTTGATTACATCAGTTCGCGCAAGCGGGACCGGCGGCTGGGCATCGTTCATACTCCCATGCCCGGCCTGAGCAGGGATGCCATCGCAGTAGTGGCTGGAACCGGTGCCTGGCTGGTATTTGCATTGTGGCTGCACGTCCGCCTGATCGGTGTCAGTCCATTTGGTGCATGAGGTCCTGCGCACCGGTACGATGCACGGATGAAGTGGCCACGGATGATGTCGTGACGCGATCATGAGCGTAATCTGGGAACTCGATTCCCTGGGTACCCATTACAGTGTAAGACGTTCAGGTGCCTCCATTCGCTTGTACAGCAATCGCGTGTTTCACAGTCAGTGGAATGCGAACAAGCCGTTTGCAGGGGGCGTATGGGATTGTCTGAGCCTGCCCGTTCTGTATCGACCAGTGGAGTGCACGCGACGCATCCTGCTGCTTGGGGTCGGGGGAGGGGCGGTCATCCGCCAGCTCCAGCAGCTGTGCCAGTTCAGCCATCTGTCCGGGGTCGAAGTCGATGCACAGCATCTGCAGATTGCCAGGTTCTGGTTCGGGGTGAACGATGAGCGGGTCGAGCTGATTCACGCTGATGCCATACGCTGGCTGGCGGACTATGACGGCGAGCCCTTCGATCTGATCATCGACGATCTGTTCGGGCATCAGGAGGGCGAACCTGTTCGGGCTTGCCCGCTGACAGCTTACTGGGTTTCTCTGTTGCGAGAACACCTGGATACGCGGGGCATACTGGTGGTCAACTGTGTCAATGCGCCCGAGCTCAAGCGGGCCGTTGCCGAATTAAGTGATGCAGGATTCGGCTACGGCTATCGCTGGACACTGCCTGCCTACGAGAATGCCATCGGTGTACTCAGTCCGGATAGCCTGCAGGCCAGGGACTGGTCAAGACATCTCGAGAACAGTGGACTGGATACACGAGCACAACGCCAGGCCCGTTCAACCATCCGTCGACCGTTGCGTTACTTGAAACTGTAGGCCACCTGTGCGCCGGCTTCCAGTGAATCCAGTCCAGAGAGCCTGCCACCTATCTGGAACGGTCCCAGGCCGACACCGAAACTCACTGCCGTGGCGTCCGCCGCGCGGGAAGCATCATGACTAAGGCCTCCCCGGACCGAATACTTGGCAGTGCCATATTCCACGCCAACCCCCATTTTCTGCGTGGCAAAATTGTCCACCTTGCCTTCATTGAGCGCCAGGTCGCCATTGACACTCAACATGCCTCTCTGGAACAGCGCACCGACGACCAGTTGTGGACTGGTTTCGAATTCATACCCATCTGTCGTCTCGATGGATTCCGGTATCAGGTTGTGCACAGTGGCTGCCAGCCGAAGCGGGTAGCGTTTCAATGCCATCGATGCACCCACGTCGACGGTGAATGAGCTCTCGGTTACTTCGCTGTCATCGAAGCGATCCTGCAACGATGGCGTGGAGTCATCGAATTCGTCGCGTACGTTGGCGTCCACGTTGTAGGCTTTCAGTGATGAGAATTTGGGTGTTACACCGGCATCGACCAGAAACTCACCGACCTGAAAGGTCGCGGCAAAGCTGATACCGAGCTGTGTGCGAAGCAGTGCGCTACCCTGTGCTTCCGATGACAGCACGTCTTCCGGTTGATCTACACCCAACGGAACACCCAGTGCACTGGCTTCGATGTATTCCGATCGGCGTAGCTCCTCCAGCAGCAACTGATCATCACCCAGCAGGTCCTCGAATTCCTGGATGTAGTCCATGTCCTCCTCGGCGATATCCGGTCGACCTGCGCCGGTTGCACTCATGCGCAGGTTGACCGCCATGGGAACCTTGTTCTTCGTCAGCGCGATGCCCAGGTCCAGATTGCCCTGGCCATCGATGGTCTCTTCATCGATGACGTCCAGAATGTCCAGAAGCCGGGTGGACAAATCGGCGACAGGCTGGGTTCCCTCCACACAGATGTCCTGATCACTGCCGAGCAATGGGTCACACTGGACCTCCTTGCTGCTCAGAATGTCTATCTCTCTTTCCAGGTCGTCGATCAGTCCCTGATTGTCATCGTCACTGAGCGTGTCGATGGCGTCGCCGGTGTCACGAATTTCTGCAGACATACCGACGAGAAAGTGAAACTTCTCCTTGCGGCGTTTCATGGCCATGAGTGAGGCGGGGTTTTCCAGCGCACCGTGGACACCCTGGCCGTTGGCGATGACTGAACCTCCCAGCGCAATGGAGCGTGCATCTCCCGACCACACCGGGGTCGCCATCATGGCAGACAGCGCGGCCACCGTAGCCAGTGCAGGCAAAGTGCAGCGATTCAGCAAAACAGCAGGTATCCCCCTGTCACTGTCATTGGCTTTCACTGGCGGCGTGATGGCGGATGCGGCGGGCAGGAATCGGGTCATTGGAGCCTCAGGGTCATTTCACAGGGCACCTGCGTCGACCGGCTGACTGATCAGTTGCGCAGGTATTGAAAATGACGGAGTTGCATGATCCGTACCGTGATACGTGTTTGCAGGTCAGCTTGCGTTACTGGCCGCCAGTGCTGCACTGATGATGGCATGCCGTACCTGCTCACCGAGTAATGTCCGAGCCTCGTTTTCCACCTCGAGCATGGACGCCTGCGGTATCAGCATGTCCCCGTCGCGCAGCACGAAACCCTGCCTGATCAGCTCTGTCACGAAAGAGGCATGCAGGTGCCTGTCGAACAGTTCCGTTGAATCCTGACCTTGCGTACTGGCCAGGCGTTCAGCGCTCAACTGATTACGGTGGGCCAGGACATCCCCCGAGATCCGGCCCTCGGGTGCGCGTGCCAGCAGAGAGGCACACAAGTAGTTTCGTTCGAGAGCCGGCATCACTACCTGGGCCAGGCGCATCAGTGAGACGGCGTGCAGGGAGCCTGCCGAAGCCCGATGCCAGCGATTATCGGATTTTCCCAGGAGACTGGCCTGTTCAAGCGCTGTCAGCGCCTGGTCGACTGCCGCGCTACCGAGTTCCGTATTCTGCAGAAGTTCGCGTTGCAGAAAGGGGTAACTCAGGTTCACCAGGTAGCGCAACTGCTCATCGGTTCTGGACCGTCTGTTGTTGAAGGTCGCTGCGATCAGCGCCGGCAGGGTCAGAAGGTGCAGGATGTTGTTGCGAAAATAAGTCATCGCTGCCGCCTGTCCCGGCCGCAGCCGAATCATCGGGCCGATGCTGTCGTGTCGTGTCTCGATGAAGCCCAGGCGGATACCGTGTTCGATCAGTGCATTGGCATCCACCTGTGGCACTACCACCAGCGTATCCGCATGTGCACCCCTGAGTAGTGCGTGGTACATGTCTATTTGCTGCAGCAACTCATCGCGACTGATGCAGCCCCTGGGCGTAGCCAGCATCGTGATGGCCAGCAGACTGATCGGTGTTACGCAGGCAGCCTCATTGATACGTTGCATGATGTCCCGACCAAGCTGGTCTACCACTGGCTTCAGCCACGCCGGTCTGTCGTGGAATACGGGCAGTTCGCGCCAGCCGGGCTGATGCTCGTCGAGCAGGTGCGACAATGCAATCGGCTCGCCAAAATTCACGTACACCTGTCCGTAGTTTTCCCGCAGCGTGCGCAGCGACTTGAGCAGGGCAAACACGGTCTCTTTCTGTTTTCTGCCACCAGCCAATTCGCTGGTGAAGGCCCGACCCTCCAGCAGGCGCTCGTAACCCAGGTAGACCGGGATGAACATTACTGGTGTGCGGGGTTCCTGGAGATAGGCGCTCACTGTCATGGCCAGCATGCCACCTTTGGCTGGTAGCAGTCTGCCTGTACGGCTGCGTCCACCCTCGACAAAATATTCCAGTGCGTGCCCGCGTTGCAGGATTTCCTTCAGATAGGCATTGAACACTGCGGCATACAGGGGCTTGCCGGCAAAACTGCGCCGCAGGAAAAACGCGCCACCGCGTCGCAGCAGACCGCCGACGACCGGCAGGTTCAGATTGATACCGGCGGCAATGTGAGGCAATGAGTAACCTTGCGTGTACAGGATATACGACAGCAGCAGGTAGTCGATATGGCTTCGATGACAGGGTACGTAGATCAGTTCGTGTCCATCTGCCACATGCTTGAGTCTGTGGATGCCGGCGACCTCGACACCGTCGTACAGTTCATTCCATAAACGGGTAAGCAGTCGCTGGAAAATGCGTATGGTCGGGTAGGAGACGTCAGCCGCGATTTCAAACGCGTATTTCTCGGCCTGCTGTCGCGCTCGTTCCTCGGACCCGTTGGTTGAATGGGCAAGGATGGCCTGGCGCACCGAGGTATCGGCGAGTACATGGTTGATCAGCATGCGTCGGTGCGACTGGTCCGGACCCAGACTGGCGATACGGCGTTGCCGGAAATGCACACGCAGGATGCGGGAGAGCTTGCGTTGCAGAACCTCCGTTGTCTCTTCCGAATCCTTGAGCGCCAGGAATGACAGTGGTTCGCTGAAACTGAGCAGAGTATCCCGACCATGCAGTATGGTTGTGAGCAGCTTGCGGGTGCGACCGGCAATCTGCCAGTTTTCCGTGAACCACAATCGCCAGACGGATAACTCCTTGTCGGGCGCACGGCCCCAATAGACAGATACAGGCACGATCTGCAGTTCACCGGCGCGGCTGTCCAGTCCGGCTGTGATCAGTCTGCCCAGCCGGCGCGATTGCACGTTTCGGTGCTTGCGGAACACCAGGCCCTGCCGCCTCTGCAGGACATCCACCGACGATGATTCGCTCAGTGTGCCGTAGTGCAGCCTGGCTGCAGGATCGGGCAGGTCGTGGCGGGAGCAGGCCAGAGCCAGCACCGTGCGATCTGCAATACCGCCGATCTCCAGCACATAGAGCACTGGTATTGCCGGATCGAGGAGACTGGCAGGCTCGCTGGGGATCACCTGGGGTTTTACCCACAGCGACAGCAGGCGCAGCAGCAGTTTCTGCATGAGATGCTGAATCGTCTCAGCCATCGGATAGCGCACCCACGGGCGTATTGCTCCTTCCTTCGATGATCAATCGATCATACCGGGTTAATCGGGTGGCTCATCGGGTGCCGCGTTGCCAGTGGCGGCCCGACCCAGCACCAGGCCGAGCCGTTTGACCTGGCCCCAGCGTTCGCGCCAGCCGATGGCCTGTTCACCACGTTCCTGCCGTCGTCGGTTCAGTTGGGTCAGTGTTGCACTGTCCTGCAGTAACATCAGTTGTGCGGCGACCGCTTCCACATTGTAGAAGCCCTTTTCTGCAGACAGGCAGACGGGTACCGCCGGTACATGCGCCGGCAGGCCGATCTGACTGAGCGCGCTGCGCAGCGCTTTGCTGATGTTCAGCGCCTTGACGTCTTCGCCACCCAGGTCGTAAGGCGGTGACCATGAGGCTTTGGGGCTCAGTTGGTCGATGTGGGTCATGATCAGCATCAGCGGTGGCGGCCGCCGCCTGGGCATGTCGACGAACACCTGCTGCAAGGCTTCCCAGGCCGACTGGTCCGGCGCACGGGCAGGCTGGTTGGCACGCACGATCAACAGGATCATGTCTGCGTCGATGACCAGGTGCGTGAGTGCTGCCTGATCGTCGGTTTTTTTTCCGGTCAGGCCTACAGTGTCGATCAGGTGCATGGGTGCGGCATCGTCCAGCTGCAGGCTGTGGATGACCGTGCTGTCTGTGGTTGGCAGAATGTCCACTTCCGCACTCAGTGTGCTGGCCAGGGCATTGATCAGTGAAGACTTGCCAGCGCTGGTCTGCCCCACCAGCAGAATGCGCAGAGGTTCTGTCAGTGGGGCCTTTTGCAGCATGTCACGGGCATAAGCGCCGCTTCGATAATGCTGCAGCTCGCTGGCTGAGGTCTTCAGCTTGCCGCTGTAGAGATCGATGCCCACCTGGACCACTTCCTGAAGCAGCAGGCGTTTCAGGTCTCTCTGCATGGTGGCACTCAGATGATCGAAAACCCGATTGGTGAACTGATCCCGTATTTCGCCCACGACCGCTGCCAGGGGATTGACCAGTCGCACGGTGCGGCGAACGTTATTCAACCAGGTGTAGCCTTTCTGGATGTCCCGCTGTCTGCCGTAGAGCGTTACCAGAGATGCCACCGTCACCCGCTCGGCAAACGGTATGTGCTGCAATATCACGTTACGGTAGCGTTCACTGGCTACCGACAGCACGAGTAGAGCCTCGGGCAGGGTAAAGCGGTACTCCAGCCGTGACGTTTCCCGGGCTTTGCCGGTGGCTGGAACGAGATGCGGATTGTAATGTGCCGACACGGCGGACAGCAGTCGCAGGGACTCATCGGGCAGGGCTTTCCACGACAGCTCCCCGGCCAGCCTGGTCTCGACGTGCTGGCGCATCTCGCGCCAGACGGCGCGATCCTGTTCTGTCCAGTCCGAGGCTTCTTCCAGGTTGTCCGGAAGCTGTTCTGCCACATTGCGCCCGGCGGTTCCTGTTTCGGGCGAATCCGCAGCCTGGCCTCGATCTGCCGAGGCTCCCGGGTCCCGGGTTTTTCCTGTCAGCTGCGGCCAGGCAATGAAAACGCCGTACCCTGCCAGGGTGATGCCAAGCCAGCCAGTGAGTACGATCAGCAGGCGATCACTCTGCCAGAGATACACGAGGCCAAGCAGGCTCAACGTGATTAGAGGCACCACCACGACCAGGCTGAGATACCACAGCGCACTGCGTGTCGTTCCCCTGAATCCGTGCAAGAGTCTCATGGACGTTTCTGCTCGGCAAACGCTTCGATGAACGCGGCACGCAGTGTTTCAGGGTCGAGTGCCTGATGATGCTTACGGCGATACAGGTAGAGACAGGCGGCCCGTCCCAGCGCGTAGGTGCTGGCGAAACTGATGCTCGCGGCAGCAGCGGCACCGGCACTCTGGCCATAGACCGGGATGAATTTCATCAACTGGCGACTGCCCAGTGACAGCACGTAGCGATACAGGAATCCACTACCCAGCGCGGCCAGGAATTCAGTGGCGATACGCCGATCCCAGGTGATGTCGTAGCGCCCGGCCAGTGCATGCAGCATTTTACCCTGCAGGCTGGGGACGGCAACCAGGCCGACGGCCGGGACGAGGTCCACGGCCGCTGCAGCGCTGGCATAACCGATGATTTCTCTCCTTTGCGCCAGGTACAGGGATTCCTCCCGATCACGTCCGTCGATGCGTGACAGCACCAGTGAAAGGTCAGGAACCAGCTCGATGATTGCTTCACGCAGCTCACCCAGCCCGACATCCGGATCATCAAAGCCATCATCCGGATCGGTGAAATCCACTGCAACGGTAGGTGGCGCACCGTGCAGCGCGGTGGCGATCTGTCCGGTGTTGAAATCGATGGCACGCGTAAGCTCTGATGGCCCCAGCGTGTGCAATGCGGTGTGTACGTGCAAGATAGCCAGCTCCTGGTCGCTGCTGTGCAGAGCCCTCAGCGCAGAGAGCACATCTTCCTGTGCGGGATCATCGACCCGTGTGAGTATCAGCAGGGCGTGGCTGCCACCACTGGCCGCCGCCAGGTCCGCAGCCGGATCGTAGCGGGCTTCACCCAGACCGCGCGTGTCCAGAAACCGCATGACCGGAGCGTCCTGCGGGTGATCGTACAGCACGGCGCTCTGTGTGCAGGGTTCAAAACCATTACCTATTTCGGCGCGTGTATCGCCGGTCAGCCGCTGTATCAGGGATGACTTGCCGGAGCCTGTCTTGCCCAGCAGCCAGAGCACGGGCAAGGTGTCCCGGTGGTGTGACAAGGCGGATTCCAGGGCAGGGCTGGGTTCAGGCTGCAGGACAGCCTGTATCCAGCGTCGCCATCCAGGTCGAAAGTTCATCTCACGTATACTCCGCGGGCAAGCCCGCCCTGTTCAATCAATCATGCCCATGCGAGAAATTCTGGAATTGCAAACCGGGCAGGTCGCATTCATCAGCGGCCTGATGTCCGGCTTTTCCCTGTCCATTGCAGCACATGTACTCAGGTACGGTATCCGCAGCGGTACCGCGCAGCTGGTTTTCATATTGTTCCTGCTCTCATCATTGCTGTTTCTCGTGGCACTGTATGTGGATGTGCGTCTGAGTATCGAACTGGCCGGCTTCGATACCTTGCCACAAAGCCTGCTGGATAAGGTCGTTCTCGTGCGCACCATCGGCACCAGCTGTGCAACCTCAGCACTGTTCCTGTTCGTCGTGGCCACCGGATTGCTCGGTTGGCTTGCCACACCGGCAACCGGCATCGTCAGCTCCCTGATCGCCGCAGCGTCTCTGACTACGCTCTGGTTCATCTGGCAGAATATCAATGCCCTGAGTGAGGCGCTGGGAAAGCTTCCGTGAGATTGATTGGTCGATTCCTGGGGTATTTCGAAGCGCGGATATCGCCGTTTCCCGAACAGCCACCGATTCGGCCGCCAGATAGACTCCTGCCATTCCTCTGGCATTATGTGAAGGACTGCTGGCCATGGCTCCTGCTCATGGCGCTGTTGTCGGGGATTATCTCGATACTGGAAATCAGCCTGTTCAGTTTTCTGGGCAACCTGGTCGACTGGCTCAGTAACAAGAATCCCGCAACGCTGCTGCAGGAAGAGTCAGCTCGCCTGCGCTGGATGGCGCTGGTGATACTGGTGTTGCTGCCGTTGGCAGGTTTCATCCATTCCGTGCTGCTGCATCAGACGATCTACGGCAATTTCGTCATGACGATTCGCTGGAAGGCACATCGCTGGATGCTGGGACAGAGTTACTCCTTTTACCAGGATGAATTCGCCGGTCGGGTGGCCACCAAAGTCATGCAGACTTCGCTGGCCATTCGAGACGCTGTGCTCAAGACTCTGGACGTGCTGGTATACGTCGGTGTCTACTTCATCGGTGCAATGGTGCTGATTGCCTCGTTCAGCGGCTGGATGATGTTGCCATTCGTGCTTTGGCTGTGCCTGTATGTGTCGATGCTGCAGTATTTTCTGCCACGCCTGAAGCAGGTGTCACGCAGACAGGCAGATGCCCGTTCGGAGATGACGGGGCGAGTCGTGGACAGTTACACCAATATCATGACGGTCAAGCTGTTTGCGCATGCCGGCCACGAGGCGGACTATGCACGCAACAGCATGCATCGCTTTCTCGATACCGTTTACCCTCAGTTTCGCATGGTGACCGGTCTGAATGTCTGCCTTGATACCTTGAACGCCTGGTTGCTGTTCTCCGTGGGTGCTGCAGGTCTGCTGCTGTGGACGAACGGCCAGACCGGTGTCGGTGCGCTGGCAGTGGGTATCGGCCTGGTACTCCGGCTGCAAGGCATGTCAAACTGGATCATGTGGGAGTTGTCGAATCTTTTCGAAAGTGTCGGTGTGATTTACGACGGCATGCACATGCTGTCCACACGTCAGGAAATAACCGATGATGCGCACGCCGGCGATCTGGCAGTGACGACTGGCCGGATCCAGTTTCAGGCCGTACGTTTTCACTACGGGCGGGACACGGGAGCCATCGAGTCACTGGATCTGGACATCGCCGGCGGAGAGAGAATCGGTCTGGTAGGGCGCTCGGGTGCTGGCAAGACGACGCTGACCAATCTGCTCCTGCGCCTGTATGACGTGGAGTCAGGCCGAATCCTGATCGATGGTACCGACATACGCAGTGTCAGGCAGGAGAGCCTGCGGCGTCATATCGGCGTCGTCACACAGGACACCTCGCTATTGCACCGTTCCGTCTACGACAATATCGCCTATGGCCGACGCAACGCCACCCGTGCAGACGTCGAGGCCGCAGCACGTAGGGCAAATGCCCATCATTTCATTGTCGAGCTTCAAGACTCTGCCGGGCGTCGCGGATACGATGCCCAGGTTGGAGAGCGCGGGGTCAAACTCTCCGGTGGCCAGCGCCAGCGTCTGGCCATTGCCAGGATGTTCCTGAAGGATGCGCCGATTCTGGTGCTCGACGAGGCGACCTCTGCCCTGGACAGCGAAGTGGAAGCCGCCATTCAGGAAAACCTCAGTGCACTGATGCATGGCAAGACCGTCATCGCCATTGCTCACCGGCTCTCAACGATTGCTGCCATGGACCGCCTGCTGGTCCTGGATGCCGGGATGGTGGTACAGGAGGGGACACACGAGGAGTTGTCCACAGGCGAAGGGCTGTACGCACAGCTATGGGCACGTCAGTCGGGTGGGTTTCTGGATGAGTCGCTGAATGCCGCTGGCGTGGCAGGGCGTTGATGCTGTGGCCCGGGGCATGCTGTCGGCTTGCAGCTTTACCATCAGGCTGGATTCCGAATTCATGCCTCAGTAGGGGACCAAATCGAGGTACCTTCCACGCTGTCACAGGCACTGCAGGTCCGGTTGCATCAACAAGGCGACCAGTCCGGTCCACCCTGTCTGGTGGCTGGCACCCAGTCCCTCGCCGGTGTCACCGTTGAAGTACTCGAAGAACTGATGCATGCCCGCATCGCTTGAACTCTGAAGATCCCGGTTTTCACCGCACCATGGGCGATGGCCGTTCTCATCCACGGTAAACAGGGTGATCAGGCGACGGGAGAGTTCCTGGGCCACTTCTTCCAGCGTCATCATCTGCCCGGAGCCGGTGGGGCATTCCACGGTAAACGTGGGGCCATGGAACTCATGGTAATGTCGCAGGGATTCGATCAACAGGTAATTGATGGGAAACCAGATGGGTCCGCGCCAGTTCGAGTTTCCACCAAACAGGTCAGTCTCGCCTTCGCCCGGTTCGTAACCCACACCCAGAGTATGGCCGGTGTCCGTCGTATAGTGATAAGGGTGCTCGGCGTGAAAGCGTGACAGCGAGCGGATCCCGTGCGGGGACAGGAATTCCGCTTCATCGAGCAGGTAGCCCAGCACCCGCCGCAATCGTGTCTCGTCGAGAAATGACAGCAGGTGGCGATTCTTTTCGCCCGTCAACTGGATGTTGGCCATGGTAGCTGCCAGCTCCGGCCGATGTTGTATCAGCCAGTTCATGCGCCGGACGAAATCCGGGAACTCGTGATAAACCTCATCTTCGAGGATCGAAGTTGCAATCAGTGGCAACAGCCCGACCAGGGATCGAACCTTGAGTGGGGCTGACCGACCATCGGGCAGGTCCAGGCGGTCATAGAAGAAGCCATCTGTTTCGTCCCACAACCCCGCATGTTTCTCACTGCCATTGATCGCGTATGCAATCTGCAGAAAGTGCTCGAAGAACTTGGAGGCGATGGCCTGGTACACCGGGTTGGAGCGCGCAAGTTCCAGCGCCATGCGCAACATGCAGGCTGCGAAAAATCCCATCCAGGCAGTTCCGTCGGACTGGTTGAGCAGGCCGCCCGTCGGTGGCTCCTTACTGCGATCGAACAGGCTGATGTTGTCAAGACCCAGAAAACCTCCTTCAAAGATGGAGTTGCCCTGTCGGTCTTTCTGGTTGACCCACCAGGTGAAATTCAACAGCAGTTTCTGGAACACGCCTTCCAGAAATTCCCGATCCGCCGCGCCGCCAAGTTTCTTTTCCATGGAGTAGACACGCATCGTCGCCCAGGCATGCACAGGAGGGTTTACATCGCCATAGGCCCATTCGTAAGCGGGCAACTGCCCGTTGGGGTGCATGTACCACTCGCGGGTCAGGAGCAGCAGCTGTCGCTTGGCATAGGCAACATCCACAACGGCCAGCGGCAGTGTGTGGAACGCGGTGTCCCACACTGCATACCAGGGGTACTCCCATTTGTCCGGCATGGACATGACATCGAAATTGTCCATGTGCTGCCAGTGCACGTTGCGCGGATTCTCGCGATGCGCAGGCTTGTCCGGATCGCCGTTCATCCACTGGCGCACATCATAGTAGTACAACTGTTTCGACCAGAGCATGCCGGACAGGGCCTGTCGCTGTATTTCAAGCTGTTCCGCGCTCAGGTTTTCGGACTGCAGGTGGCGATAGAAAGTGTCTGACTGCGCCCTGCGACGATTGAGTACCGGCCTGAAACCGGAGAAGGGTCTGGCGCTGGCCTGGCTGCACAGGCGCAACTGGATGGTCTTCGATTCACCGGCATCCAGCTGGAGCGGATAGAGAAGCCCGGCTTTGGTGCCGCGCTGTCCAGGATTGATAGCCTCCTGGTCGCCGTCGACGACATACCGGTGAAAGGCGTCCTTGACCCACCTGGAGCGGTTGGGAATACCGTACAGTCTGTGCTCATTGGTCTCGTTGTCGGTCATCATCAGCTCTGGATGACCCTGCCAGTACCAGTGGTAACGACCCAGCATGGGATGATCGGCAACCAGCGAATTGCTGCCATCGCTGAACATCTGTGGCTTGGCATGCAGGTTACCCTGCGGTCCTGCCGGGTATCCCCAGCTCCAGGTGTTGCGGAACCACAGTTGCGGGACCAGAGACAGGCTGGCATGTTCCTCCGAGCGATTATGGGCGTCGATGGAAACGAGGATGTCGTCTTCGCTGACCTTGGCGTAGCAGATACTGATGTCGAAAAACTTCTGATCCGCAAAGATGCCAGTGTCACTGAGTTCGAATTCGCGATCCCGATAGCCACGCCGTCCGTTCTCATGCACCAGGTGTTCATAGGGAAACGCGTTCTGCGGATAGCGGTAACACATACTTGCAAAACTGTGTGTTGGCGTGCTGTCCAGGTACCAGTAGAGTTCCTTGACATCTTCCCCATGATTGCCTTCAGGCCCGGACAGGCCGAACAGGCGCTCCTTCAGAAAGGGATCCTGGCCATTCCACATCGCCAGGCTGAAACACAGGTACTGATTGCGGTCGCAGAACCCTCCCAGGCCATCTTCGTTCCAGCGATAGGCCCGGCTGCGTGCGTGGTCATGCGGGAAGAAGGCCCAGGCCCTGCCATCGTGACTGTAATCTTCACGCACCGTGCCCCAGGCGCGTTCGGCAAGGTAGGGACCCCAGTGCTTCCAGTTGGCATCGCGCCTGGCATGGGCATTGAGTCGTCGTTGCTCGGCACTCAATGAGCGTTTGATGTTTCTCATGCGGCCTGTATCTGTAGTCTGGTGGCATTCTAACAACTGCAGCAGGTCACTCTGATGCCCTGCTGCATACTGTGTATGTCCACAGAGTAGGGGAATACCTGCCCATGTACGACCCTGGCAAAGCCATGACACGAGCAACACTTGTGCAGGCAGTGGTGACCCTGGCGCGACAGGACCCGATGCTGGCGAATACGCTCGAAGAATTCGGCATGCCCCCGATGTGGCAACGGCGCCAGAATTTCCATACCCTGGTGCACGTGGTGCTGGAACAGAAGGTATCGCTTGGCAGTGCGCAGGCGGTGATGAATCGCGTTCTGGCATTGTGTCCAGGCATGCAGCCGGTGGATTTCCTGGGCATCCGGGATTCCTCGTTGCGACAGGCTGGCATCAGTGAAAGAAAGCTGTCCTACTGTCGATCGATTGCCCAGGCCATCACGGGCGATGAGCTGAATTTTTCACGGCTGCGTCGCTGTCCGGATACGCAGGTGATGGAACAATTGACGGCCGTGAGGGGTATCGGTCCATGGACTGCAGGTGTCTACCTGATGATGGCGCTGCGGCGACCGGATGCCTGGGCCAGCGGTGATCGGGCACTGGCGGTCAGTCTCGCCGAATGCGATTCACTGGATTCGATACCCGACTATGCGCAGCTGGACGCACGAGCAGAGCATTGGCGACCCTTTCGAGGGGCTGCTGCCAGACTGCTGTGGCACGCGTACTTGTGCCGACGTGGTCGTGCAGGCTGACGCCGCTGCGCTCAGTTGGCTGGGCTGCCTATGAAGCGCTGGACATGAGAGCCAAACTTTTCCGCGTTCATGAATCCGATTACCCGCGCGGCCGGCAGTTCCTGCCCGCTGACGTCGTAGAAGATGATGCCGGGAGGTCCGAACAGGTCGAACTTTTTCAACAGGGCCTTGTCCGCATCGTCGTTGGCAGTCACATCCGCCTGGACCAGAACTGCGTTCTTGAGCAGACTTTGTACACGACTGTCTGAGAACGTGAACGCCTCCATTTCCTTGCAGCTGATGCACCAGTCGGCGTAGAAATCCAGCATGACCGGCCTGTTCCGGCTGCTGGCCTCGGAGACGACCTGCTGCAGACCGTCGATACCTTTCACTGCGGCAAATTGCAGGCCATGATCTGCCTCGCTGGCGCCCGGGCCTGAAGAGGCGGTGGTGATCCCGCGCAACGGGGTCAGGTAGCTGTTGCTGCCGGCCATGGCGCCGATCAGCAGCGCCAGGCCGTAGAGAGCGATGACAATTCCCGACCCCTTACCAAAGCGGTGCATACCGCTGCTGTCTTTATCCAGCGTGTCGGTAGCACCAAGATGAACACCGCTCATCAGTGCAAGAAGCCCAAACAGGGCCATGGTCACCGGGCCGGGCAGAAACCTGGACAGTAAATAGACAGCCATGCCCAGTAGCAGGATGCCGAAGATATATTTGGTCGTATTCATCCAGGCGCCGGCTCGTGGCAGAAACTTGCCGGCAGAGGTACCAATCAGCAACAGGGGAGCACCCATGCCCAGTCCCAGTGCGAACAGCGCCGCACCGCCAATCAGCGCATCCCCTGTCCTGGCAATGTAGATCAGGGCGCCAGCCAACGGTGCCGTGACACAGGGTCCGACGATCAATGTCGAGATGAAACCCATGGCAGCTACGCCGGAATACTGGCCACCACCTTGCCTGTTGGACCACTGCGTCAGCCTGGCTTGCAGTCCGGTTGGTATCTGTAGTTCATAGAAACCAAACATGGACAGAGACAACAGGACGAACAGTACGGCAATGACCGACAGTACCCAGGGGTTCTGCAGAAATGCCTGTACGTTGTACCCCGACAGTCCGACGACGACGCCGACGACCGCATAGGTGCTTGCCATGACCAGAACGTAGACCAGCGAGAGTCGGAATGCCCGGCCTGTGGTCATCGAAGCACCCTGGCCGACGATGAGGCTGGAGAGAATGGGAATCATCGGCAGCACACAGGGGGTAAACGCCAGCAGCAGTCCCAGGCCAAAGAACGTCGCTACATTGAGCCACAGGCTGCTGCCGCCCAGCATCGCATACAGGCGATCCTGCTCGGACTGTTCCTGCGCCGTGGCAATAGTGCGCTCGGCAGATCCTGTCGCCGTGCGGGCGCGCTGCTCCGTTGCCGTCGCCGATTGTGTGCCGATGGCCCCGGTAATGCCAGTTGCAGGCGAGTCGGACTCGGACGGTGTGCTGTCAAAAGACAGCGGCAGTGTGGTCGTACTGGGGGGAAAGCAAACCCCGATATCGGCACAGCCCTGGTAATTGATCTGCAGGGAGGCGTTGGCGGCATCGGCTGGACGTACGGTCGGTGCCAGGCTCAGTCGTGCTTCCGCAGATTCGCGCAATACCTCTACGGTGCCGAAAAACTCGTCATGTTGTTCCACCCCCCTGTCGATGTCGACAGAAGCAACCCCAGCGCCACCGGCGGCATCGAGTGCAAAGGATAACTTGTCCCGGTAAAGGTAATAACCGGGCTCGATAAGCCAGCGTACCGTGACCTGCCGGTCATCGGCGCGCGTTACCTGCGGCAGATAGGCCAGTTCAGGTGGCAGCAGCTCACCCTGAGTGGATGCCGCATCGAACAGCCCCCTGCTGGACGGTGTACCGACCACCGGCGAGCTCAGGGTACGCCCAGGTGTGGCGGCATCAATCGAGCGGGGTAGTTCGACGCTCACGGACACCGTGGTCGGTGGATAGCACAGTCCGATATCCGCACAGCCCTGGTAGGTGACTGCCAGGGAAAACTCCCGGGTAAACGGGTCCGCAGTATAGGGCAGTCCGATGTCCGCCGAATTGCGGTAGATGGCCTGCTCACCAAAGAATTCATCATCGACCATGATGGCTGCCGGGAACTCCGGCGCCATCAGCAGGAGGCGGGCGGGGTCTACCGGGGCTCCCCCAGTGGGAGGATTGATGTCCTGCGCCTCGAAGCTGGTCTTGTCGCGATACAGATAATAGCCGTCGGCAATGTCGAAATGCAGGGTGATCCTGGCATGGTCCACGGCGCTCACCGAGGGCGTGAATGCCTCCTGTGGCGACAGTGGATCTTCACCTCCGAGCAGGTTCTCGGCTGGCCAGGCGAGAGGTGCCGTCAGCATCAGCAGTGTCAGCGACACCAGTGTGGCCAGAGCGCCGGCGATACTGCACTGGTGGCGGGGCCGGGATAACGGATGTCCGCATCCGGCAGATGGATCTGTATACGGTGTCACGAATGGTTCCGGGCTATCACCCACCTGATTGGAGCGTCCTGCTGGCAAAGGTCTATTGAAGAGCATGGTACGCAAATACCCTGACACAATCCTGAAGCACCTGCAGCGTGTCGTGGGAGATCCTGTTGGCAGCCTGCAGCATCATCTGTACCGGAATTTCCATGGTGTCAGCCTCAGCGTGTATTCTGCCCGCGTAGTGTTCTCACTGCGCATGCCATTTTGTCACGGAGCGTGTGTCACGGACAGTCGATTCACCTGTTGCCGTGACAGCCAGGACTTGTAAGAGAGTTGGCACGTCAATAGGTTCAACCCTCGACCACCGGAGTTTGTGATGCCCTACGCACTGTTGCTGTTCGTCCTGATGCCGATAGTGGAAATTGCCCTGCTGTTGCGCGTAGGCGATGCGATCGGCTGGTTGCCGACACTTGCCATCGTGGTTCTCACAGCGGTGCTGGGCACGACCATGCTGCGTCAGCAAGGGCTGGCCACGCTGAATATTGCCCGGCAGCGACTGGATGCCGGTGAGATGCCTGCCCAGCAGATGCTGGAGGGCGTGTTGTTGATGGTGGGTGGGGTGCTGCTGCTGACTCCGGGTTTCGTGACCGACGCCTTCGGGTTTGCCTGCCTGCTGCCGGCCTCGCGACAATGGATCGCCCGCCGCATTGCCTCTCGCTCGATAATCAGCATGAGCAGTATCACCGGTTTTGGCGTGTCGGGAAGGGGGACCGGGCGCGGTCCGACCGAACGCGGCCCGACCGACGCACCATTTGCTGGCGGTGGCACCACGGTCGGTTCCGGGTCTACCGACGCTGCGCGCAAGAGCCCCACCAGGGATACTGCGGACATTGCCGCCGGCGGTCGTCCACAGCCGCCGTCCTCTGCGGCATCACCGCCCTCTGGCGAGGTGTTCGATAGCGATTTCAAGCGCCTGGACGACTAGCTACCCAGGGGCTCTGCTGGTCAATATTCCGGCATCTGGTGCCGGCAGTAAAAATTGTTGTCCCCGGGGCTTGATATTGTCGGCTCCGACATTAGAATTAGCACTCCTCGAGGGTGAGTGCTAACAAAGAGCCTGTTACCCATCGGGTCTTTCTTTCAACAGTTGAATTTATTCGGAGTCGTATTGGTATGAACATTCGTCCGTTGCATGACCGCGTGGTCGTCAAGCGCATGGAAGAAGAGCGCACGAGTGCCGGTGGCATAGTGATCCCTGATTCAGCGACCGAGAAGCCAGTTCGCGGTGAAGTATTGTCAGTCGGCAAAGGCAAGATTGCTGAAAATGGCGACATCAGGCCGCTTGATCTGAAAGTGGGTGACCAGGTTCTTTTCGGCAAATATTCCGGTACTGAAATCAAGATCGACGGTCAAGAAGTACTGGTAATGCGTGAAGACGACATCATGGGTGTTTTCGAATAACAGCCAGGCTGTCACTGGATTCCCCAGGACCGGCGGTTGCAGCTAAAGCTCCCATCCGGTCATTTTTAAAACAACTACGAGGATTAAATTTCGATGAGTGCCAAAGAAGTCCGTTTTTCCGATTCTGCGCGTCAGCGCATGCTCAAGGGTGTCGATATTCTGGCGAACGCCGTCAAGGTCACGCTGGGTCCCAAAGGCCGTAACGTCGTGCTGGACAAGTCGTTCGGTGCGCCTACCGTAACCAAAGATGGTGTAACAGTCGCCAAGGAAATCGAGCTGGAAGACAAGTTCGAGAACATGGGTGCACAGATGGTGAAGGAAGTAGCATCACAGACTTCCGATATCGCCGGTGACGGCACCACGACGGCAACAGTCCTGGCCCAGAGTATCGTTCGCGAAGGCCTGAAGTCGGTTGCTGCCGGTATGAACCCGATGGATCTCAAGCGCGGTATCGACAAGGCTGTACTGGCTGCCACTGCCGAGCTGGCTGCCATGTCCAAGCCTTGTAACGACGAGAAGTCAGTGGCTCAGGTCGGAACGATCTCCGCCAACAGTGACGAATCCATCGGCCAGATCATCGCCGAGGCGATGAACAAGGTCGGCAAGGAGGGTGTCATCACCGTCGAGGAAGGCAAGTCGCTGGATAACGAACTGGACGTGGTGGAAGGTATGCAGTTTGACCGTGGTTACCTGTCTCCCTACTTCATCAACAACCAGGATGCGATGGCTTCAGAGCTTGAAGATCCCTATGTTCTGCTTTATGACAAGAAAATCAGCAACATCCGTGATCTGCTTCCCGCTCTGGAAGCGGTTGCCAAGTCCGGCAAGCCCCTGCTGATCATCGCCGAAGACATTGAAGGCGAAGCATTGGCCACTCTGGTGGTCAACAGCATGCGAGGCATCATCAAGACCTGTGCGGTCAAGGCACCTGGATTTGGTGACCGACGTAAGGCAATGCTGCAGGATATTGCTATCCTGACAGGTGGGCAGGTGATCTCTGAAGAAGTCGGCCTGTCTCTTGACAAGGTCACTCTGGATGACCTGGGTACTGCCAAGCGGGTAACCGTCGACAAGGACAACACCACGATTGTCGATGGTGCCGGATCGTCTGAAGAGATCAATTCCCGTGTGGACCAGATCCGAACCCAGATCGAGCAGGCTACCTCCGACTATGACAAGGAAAAGCTTCAGGAACGTGTTGCCAAGCTGGCTGGTGGCGTTGCCGTCATCAAGGTCGGTGCAGCCACTGAAGTGGAAATGAAGGAGAAGAAGGACCGGGTCGACGATGCACTGCATGCAACACGTGCAGCGGTTGAAGAAGGTATCGTACCTGGTGGTGGTGTCGCTCTGGTTCGTGCTATCAAAGCCGTCGACAAGATCAAGGGTGACAACCATGAGCAGGATATCGGCATCGGTATCGCCAAGCGAGCCATGGAAGAGCCACTTCGCCAGATCGTGGCAAACGCGGGTGGCGAGCCATCGGTAGTAGTTGCCAAGGTGCGTGAAGGAACAGGTAACTACGGATACAATGCCGCCAATGGCGAGTACGGCGATATGGTCGAGCTGGGTATTCTGGACCCCACCAAGGTTACCCGTTATGCACTGCAGAACGCCGCCTCGGTTGCCGGCCTGATGATTACCACCGAAGCGATGATTGCCGAAATGCCTAAAGATGAAGCACCGGGAGGTGGCATGCCTGACATGGGTGGCATGGGCGGCATGGGCGGCATGATGTAAGGCTTTGCCTGCATGATGTGAGCTGTTGCTCAAATCGATTGACCAGAACCCCCGCACCTGCGGGGGTTTTGCGTTGTGCACGACCAACTCGGTCCTGTGCTCACATTCCGCTTAAGGGCTTCCGGTGAATGCCGATACGGAGTGTAAGCAAGGCTAGTCTGCCCCCTTTTCGTAACCCGACTACCGCACAGGACCGAACTTCTTGAATTTTCGCGCGCTCACAGCCAAGGTATATCGCTCGCGGACGGCTCGTACGCTGTCTGGTTCGGTCGCGCTTGCATTGTTCGTGGTTCAACTGGCAGTCTTCGTCCCCTCCGTATTCAATGAGTACGAGTCCTCATCCAGGCAGCAGTCCAGCATCGAGGGATCCCTGGTACGCACGGCATTTCGCTACAGCGACCCTGATGCGCTCGAGATTCCTGAAACACTGCTCAACCAGTCACTGGTAGGGCTGGTTCTCGTGGATGAGTCCGGACGACTGCTGCTGAACATGGGTGAAACGCTCGACTATGAGCATGGCAGTGGGGTGGCGCCGGAAAATTCGCGGTGGATTCATGCGGAGGTCTGGGAGATACCGGCCGAATCCATGACGCTCTCCGCCATCGGTTTTCTGGACAGGCGTGACTTGACCCTGTCCGTCATCTGGAAATCGGTCGGTTTCCTGGTTTTTTCCGTGTTGACCACCCTGATTGCGGCGGCGGTGGCCATGCTGGGAGCTGCGCGCTGGTATATCGAGCCGATGGAGCGACTGATCAGCCTTCTGCGTGCAAGCCGCGAGAACAGTGAAGGGCAGGTGCCCGAGCCTATCGAAGTGATCGAGGGAAATGATCTGAGTCCGCTGGCAGAAGAATTCAACGGACTGATTGAAGCACAGCGCAAGGCCGCCAGACAGGTCAAGGTAAAGCAGCAGTACCTGGAGTTTGCCGCGCACCATGACCCATTGACACACCTGCCGAACCGTCTGATGTTCGAGGATGCACTGAAACGAACGGTGCATGAATCGATGGCTTCACAACTGAAGTTTGCCATCTTTCTGGTTGATCTGGACAACTTCAAGTTCTTCAACGATCAGTACGGTCACCTGGTGGGTGACAAGATGGTGGCTGAGGTGGGCAATCGTCTGCGCACCATGATGCGCGATATCGATCTGGTGGCCCGACTGGATGGTGACGAATTCGTAGTCATCCAGAAGGATGTACAGGATACGGAGTCGGCCGAAGAGGTGGCCAGGCGAATCATGAGCGTGGCAACCGCTCCTTACGAGTACCGGGGTTTTACCCTGAAGGCGGCAGTGTCTGTAGGTATATCCTGTTTTCCGGACGATGTTCATGCACAGCAGGCCGAGGAACTGCTGGGTGAGGAGATCGTCAATAATGCAGCGGTGGCACTGCAGGAATCAAAAAGCAACGGGAAGAACCAGTACCAGTTGTTCAATGAGAAGATGCGTTTGCGGCTGACCGCCCGAATCCGCCTGGAACAGGATTTGAAGATGGCCCTTCAGGATGGGCAGTTCGAGGTTTACTACCAGCCGAAAATCAACATTCATACGCGCCAGTGTACGGGTGCCGAGGCACTGGTGCGCTGGCGCCATCCGGTCAACGGCTACGTCTCTCCTGAAGCTTTCGTCCCGGTGGCAGAAGAAACCGGCATGATCATCGAACTGGGCGCCTGGATACTGCAGACAGCTTGCGACAAGACGCGCGAGCTTCAGCAGTTGGGCTACAACGGGCTGAACGTGGCCGTGAACATTTCTGCCGTCCAGTTCACCGATGGCAATCTGTTACCCATGGTCAGCAAAGCGCTCGAACAGTCCCGTCTGAGTCCGGAACTGCTCGAGCTGGAAATTACCGAAAGTGCCGTCATGCATGATCCTGAGGAGGTCATTCTCTCATTGCACGAACTCAGCGAGTACGGGATGAAACTGGCCATAGACGATTTCGGCACCGGGTATTCATCGCTGGCCTACCTGAAGCGCTTCCCGGTCAATACGCTGAAGATCGATCGTGCGTTCATTACGGACATATCCAGCGACAATGACGATGTGGCGATCGTCGAGGCAGTGCTGGGACTTGGCAAGCATTTCAACATGAAGGTGGTTGCCGAAGGCGTCGAGGATGAAGAGCAACTGAACTTTCTGAAATCCCAGGGCTGCGACATTGCCCAGGGCTATTACATCAGCAAGCCGCTCAGTTCGGATCAATACACGCACTGGCTGGAACGCTGGCCCTATGGCGTGCAGTCGGATAATCAGACCGCCTTGCTGGAGTTGCCTCAGCCTTCCGAGGTGAACGGGTCCCGGGAATAGGTCAGCCGACGTTGACAGCAGTGCCGGCGGAACCTGCTTGTGCAGGTCGGACCACCGCCCTTGTGCAGGTCGGACCACCGACATACTATAGTGCTGGTCGAAGGAGGCGATCGCCACCCCGGAGCATTCATGACACGTCGACGCCAAGCTGGTGCGACCAACGGACATGCCTCGTATGTCCCGGCAGGATGAGCTGCGCTGCAGCTGGTGCCTCGGCAGCGAACTGTACAGGCGCTATCACGATACCGAATGGGGAGTGCCCTGCACCGATTCGGTGCGGTTGTTCGAGCTGATCAACCTGGAAGGGGCCCAGGCTGGGCTTAGCTGGATAACCATCCTCAATAAGCGCGAGGGTTACAGGCGACTTTTCGCCGGGTTCGATCCGCTAAGGATTGCCCGCTTCTCCGACAGGAAACTGGACACGATTGCGGCCGATGCGGCCATCGTCCGGCATCGACAGAAAGTGGAGGCGGTGCGGACCAATGCCCGTGCCTGGCTTGCGCTACGCGATTCCGGCCAGGATTTTTCAACGCTTCTCTGGGAGTATGTCGATCACTCACCCGTGGACAATGGCTTCACCTCCCTGAGCGAGGTACCCTCCAGCACCGCTGTGTCAACGGCCATGAGCAAGCAGCTGAAGGCACATGGATTCTCGTTTGTCGGCCCTACGACCTGTTATGCCTTCATGCAGGCCGCCGGATTGGTCAACGACCACCTGAGAAGTTGCCCGCGGCACGCCGAACTTGCCTGATTACGACGTTAGCGTGAGAGGTGCTGCCGTGGCAGGCGTTACTGGCCGAAGCGTGTATTGCTCTGGGCCAACCATTCCAACTCTGCAGGTGTGCTGGTCCGACCCAGTACAGCATTCCTGTAGGGGTAGCGGCCAAAGCGGTCGATGATGGATTTGTGTTCACGGGCAAAGTCTGCTGTGCCCTGTGCGAATTCCTGGAGCTCGGGAGGTGCCTGCGCTGCCAGAGCTTCAAACAGGGCGACGGAGCGTTCCTGGGATGCCACGGATTCGTCGTGTTCGAGGGGCAGAAAGCAGAACACCTGCTGTGTCAGGGGTAATTGCGCAGGGTATGCCTGTTCCAGCGCATGCAGGCACGCAGCCAGGGCCTGGGCGTCGGCCGCAAATGCCTCCGCCGTACCGCGGTGGATGTTACGGTTGAACTGATCAAGCAGGACGATCAGCGCCAGGGTGCCTTGCGCATCCTGCAGCCAGTCATCCAGTTGACCGTCCCGTCCCCGTGCCAGAAGCGCTGCAAAGCGTTGCTCGAGCTGCTCATCGAGTGCCTTGCCACCCTTGAACCAGCGCTGGCCCTGTGGCAGATCCATTCTTCCAGTGGCCTCGTCCCTGAACCAGAAATCCAGTACCGCCGCCGGGGTCTGGTCTGCATCGGCCTGATGGTGAATCCTGCGCGTCATGAGCCGAGAGCATATCACCAGCCGGGGGCGCCGTTGGTGACGTGTACACATCGATGCAATTCACTGCGTGCTTCGTCAGGCTAAGTGCAGTGCTTTGATATACTCTATCGCGTTCGCATTCGCGTCCCGAGTAAACTGGAGAAATTCCTCACCATGGCACATGCTGAATCTTCGTTGAGTCCTGTCGGTACACTGCTGGATCAATTGCTACCCAGTCGCCAGGCGGGACGCGCAGTGTGGGTGCGCAATGCGCTGGCGATCATCGCAGGCAGTGTACTGCTGACACTCTCCGCAAAGGCCTCCATTCCGTTTTATCCGGTGCCTTTGACCTTTCAGACCATGGTGGTTCTGGCATTGGGTATGGTGCTCGGACCCAGGCTCGGTGCTGCCGCTGTCATCGCTTACCTGGCACAGGGTGCCTTGGGAATTCCCGTGTTTGCCGGTACGCCCGAGAAAGGCATTGGACTGGCGTACATGATGGGAACCACGGGTGGCTATCTGGTCGGTTTCGTCATCGCAGCCTTCGTCACCGGACTGTTGGCCGAGCGTCACTGGGATCGCTCATTCATGACCACCGTTGCCGCCATGGTCATCGGCAATGCCATCATCTACCTGTGTGGTCTGGCGTGGCTGGGCAGCCTGATCGGATGGGACAAACCTGTACTTGCACTGGGCATGACACCGTTTCTGCTGGGGGACCTGGCCAAGATTCTGATGGTGGCGGCGATCCTGCCGACGCTGTGGAAAACCGTCAAGTGAGGTTGCCACTGAGTGTCCTCCTGGCCTCCGTTGTACTGCTCGGCGGATGCGCTGCCGAGGGCGGCAGACTCGATGATCTGCGAGCGGTTGCGGAATCTGCGCTGGGTGGCGAGGATGGCGCTGGCGGGCCACTGAGCACGGATGAGATTACGCGCGGACTCAAAGAGGCGCTGTCCACCGGTGCCAGTACCGTGGTGGCGCAGCTTGGACGCACCAATGGCTTCAGTGACGATCCTGCGGTGCATATTCCGTTGCCCTCTGCGCTGGCCAGAGCACGTGACTATGCCGGCAAACTGGGGCTGCAAGGCTCGTTCGACGATCTCGAACTGCGTCTCAATCGCGCAGCGGAAGAGGCGACACCCAAAGCCCGGGCACTGTTCATCAGTGCCATAGAGTCCATGAGCGTGGATGATGCAAAAGGTATCCTGCAGGGACCGGATGATGCCGCGACAGAGTATTTCCGCGGCAAGACGGCCGCCCGGTTGCAGGATGAGATGCGACCAATCGTCGATCAGGCCTTGTCCAACGTTGGTGCGGTAGCGACTTTCAATCAGCTTCTGTCACGTTACAATGCCATACCACTGGCTCCCAAGGTCGAAGCCGACCTGACCGGGCATGTAGTCGAGGAAGGTACCAACGGTATCTTTTATTACCTCGCCCGGGAAGAAAAGGCTATTCGGGAAAACCCACTGAAGCGTACGTCTGAAATCCTGCGTCGTGTTTTCGGAAACTGATAACAATCCATGAATCCGCCAGATCTGTCTGACCGGAACGCTTTCGGGCGTGACGAACTCATCGACTGTGGCCATGGCCGGTTGTTCGGTGAAGGCAATGCGCGCCTGCCACTGCCCAATATGCTCATGTTCGATCGCATCACCCGCATCACGGCCGACGGTGGTGCTGCTGACAAGGGCGAGATCGTCGCCGAGCTCGATATCAACCCGGACCTGTGGTTCTTCGGCTGCCACTTCGAGGCTGACCCGGTCATGCCTGGTTGCCTGGGACTGGACGCCATGTGGCAGCTGGTCGGGTTCTTCCTCGGCTGGAAAGGCAATCCGGGCAGGGGTCGGGCACTGGGTGCCGGCGAAGTAAAATTCTTTGGACAGGTATTGCCGACGGCAAAACTGGTTCGCTACGAGCTCACCATCAACCGTCTCATCGAGCGCAAGCTGGTCATGGGCATCGCCAATGGACGCATGCTGGTCGATGATCGTGAAATCTACACTGCTCGCGACCTGCGGGTGGGCCTGTTTACCTCCACGTCAGATTTCTGAAGAGATCGCATCATGCGCAGAGCGGTTATAACCGGCATCGGCATCATTTCCTGTCTGGGTAATGATAAGGAGACAGTCACGGATTCCCTGCGCCAGGCAAGGTCAGGCATCACGGCTCGTGAGATTTATAAGGAAATGGGCATGCGCAGCCATGTGGCGGCCGCTCCGGACATCGACCTGAAGGAGGCGATCGACCGCAAGCAGTATCGATTCATGGGCGGCGCCGCGGCGTATGCGTATCTGGCCATGCAGGCGGCTATCGGCGATGCCGGTCTCGAGGACAGTGAGGTCTCCAATGTCCGCACCGGCATCATTGCAGGTTCCGGTGGCGGCTCTTCCGCCAGCCAGGTGGAATCGGCCGATATCCTGCGCGAGCGCGGTATCCGGCGCGTCGGACCCTATCGGGTTACCCAGACCATGGGCAGCACGGTCTCGGCCTGTCTGGCGACACCGTTCAGAATCAAGGGCATCAACTATTCCATTTCCTCAGCCTGTTCCACCAGCGCACACTGTATTGGCAATGCGCTGGAACTCATCCAGCTGGGCAAGCAGGATCGGGTATTTGCCGGTGGTGGTGAAGAGGAGCACTGGACCCTGAGCTGTCTGTTCGATGCCATGGGTGCCCTGTCCACCCGGTATAACGATAACCCGAGCGTTGCATCCCGTGCCTATGACGCTCATCGCGATGGCTTTGTCATTGCCGGGGGTGGTGGCATGGTGGTGGTGGAGGAGCTGGAGATTGCAAAGGCACGTGGCGCGACCATCTATGCCGAAGTGGTTGGGTACGGTGCAACCTCCGATGGGCACGACATGGTTGCACCATCTGGCGAAGGCGCGATGCGTTGCATGCAGATTGCCAGATCAACCGTAGACACGCCGATCGACTACATCAATGCTCACGGTACCAGTACGCCGGTGGGTGACATCGCCGAACTGGGTGCGGTGAAAATGGCTTTTGGCGATTCCCTGCCGCACATCGGCTCCACCAAGTCGCTGTCCGGTCATTCACTGGGAGCAGCCGGTGTCCAGGAAGCCATTTACACACTGCTGATGCAACAGGCCGGTTTCATTGCGGAATCGGCCAATATCGAAGAACTGGACGAGGCGGCGGCGGGCATGCCCATCGTGCGACAACGTATCGATAACGCCACTGTCGACACAGTCATGTCCAACAGTTTCGGTTTCGGCGGAACCAATGCATCGCTGGTGTTCAGACGCCTCTGAACCGCCGCGGCAGCGCGCTTTGCCAGCATCGCAATGTGCGACCTGTGCCGCACCGGCTTACGGTTACATCAACCACCGGCGCACTTCAAAGACTCGATAATCGGTCGTTACTTCTCATGTCCCCATGAATTGGTGAGTGAGCCATGAAAGTAATGATCGTTGATGATTCGAAGTCCATGAGGATGATCGTCAAGCGCACTCTGAAGCAGGCAGGCTTCGACAACATGGAGTTCGAGGAGGCTGACGATGGTACCGACGCACTGGCAAAGATGGATGACTACATGCCGCACCTGGTACTTTGTGACTGGAACATGCCGCAGATGGATGGTATTGATCTGCTGAAAGCCCTGCGGGCAGCCGGCAACGAGGTGAAGTTCGGGTTCGTGACGACGGAATCCACCACCGAGATGCGCGAACAGGCAAAAAACGCAGGTGCTCAGTTTCTGGTCGCCAAGCCGTTTACGGCAGAGACTTTCGAAAAGGCGTTGCGACCGGTCATCGGATAATCATGAACTACCGGAAACCGGAAGCAGCGCAGCTCGTCGAGATGCTCACGATGATCCTGGGTGTAGATGCCAAGGCCAGCCAGGCGCCAGAAACGGCTATCGATGGACTGAGTCATGTCGCCCTGTACGCCAACGACGAGGGTGTGACGGTCGCAACCTGCAGTTGCGCATTGCCCACGGCGGCGGCGCTGGGATGCGCATTGTCCATGATTCCGCCAGGTGGTGCCGAGGGGATGGTGGAGGATAATGAGCTGACGCAGGTGGCATCGGAGAACTTCTACGAAGTGATGAATATCTTCTCCAGCCTGTTGATGGATAACAAGTCGAAGCATTTGAAATTGACCACCGTGGAGACGGATGCCGGTAGACGCCTGCAGGCGGAGGGCAGTGAGATGCAGGCCTTTACGCTGCAGCTCGGGGCCTACGGTGCCGGTGAGCTGGTCTTCGATTTCACCTGACTTCCGGCTCTGTGACATCCTGTCAATGCCGGCTCAGTAGATGAGGGCGGGTTCATCCAGCGCCGCACGTTGCTCCCGCAGAGACTGGATATGTTCGTCCCAGAAACGTGCCTCGGCAAAGAAGGGAAAAGCCTGCACGAAGGCGGGATCTTCCCAGCGCCTGGCAATCCACGCTGCGTAGTGAATGATGCGCAGCGTGCGCAGGGGTTCGATCAGGGCCAGCTCCCGCTCGTCGAAATCACGGAACTCGTGATAGCCATCCAGCAGGTCACCCAGTCTTGCCTGCGCGTATTCCCGCTCCCCGGAAATGAACATCCACAGGTCCTGAGTGGCCGGGCCGGTGGCCGTGTCGTCGAAATCAAGCAGATGGGGTGTGCCATCGCTTCCCCACAGGATGTTGCCCGGATGAAAATCACCGTGCAGGCATATCTCCCGGTAATCCACCGCGTCCAGGCGGTCGTGTACCTCGGGCAGCAGGTCATCGATGACAGATTCGTACACCCGCGCCTGCTCCAGCGGCAGTGCATCTGATTCCAGCAGGTAGTCCGCGCTGTCGTCACCGAGTCTGAAGGCATCGATGAAGGGTCGGTGATCGAACTGGAAAGTGTCGGCGACCAGGTGCAGCCGTCCGATGGTACGTCCGATGACAGCCAGTTGTTCGGGATTGTCCAGTTCCGGAGACCTGCCACCTGCACGATTGAACAGACAGAAGCGAAACGGGCCGTGCCGGTGCAGGCTCTGGCCGCGACTGTCTTTCAGTGGGGCAATGACCGGCAGGTCATGATCTACCAGTGCATCGCAGAACGCATGCTCCTCCAGAATGGTTTCATCACTCCAGCGCCCCGGGCGATAGAACTTCGCAATCAGCGTCTCGCCGTTTTCCATGCCAACCGAATAAACGCGGTTCTCGTAGCTGTTGAGCGCACTCACGCGGCCATCCGTACACCAGCCGGTGCTGTCGATCGCGTCGAGAATCTGCATCGGGTCCAGTGACCGAAAAGCCAGCGTAGCATCAGTGTTCTGGTCGATGAGTAACTCCTTTTCGTCGTTAAATGTCGCCAATTGTCTGCAAATCAGCTCTATTTGATGCTATCTTTTACAGTTACATTCATCTTTGGTCATCTGGCCAGCAGTGCTCGAACCCACCCCCTGCGGAGCGTCGAAGTATGTCACAGGTATTGGTGCTCAACGGCCCAAACCTCAACCTTCTGGGCACACGTGAACCGGAACGTTACGGAGCCGTGCGGCTGTCGGATATCGAAGCGCGGCTGACACAGGAGGCGGCAGCGTACGGTGTCAGCATCGGTTTCTTCCAGAGCAACAGCGAAGGTGCGCTGATCGATCGTGTGCAGCTGGCCGCCACCGAAGGATGCCGCATTGCCATCGTCAACCCGGGCGGATACAGCCATACAAGTGTTGCGCTCAGGGACGCCTTTCTGGGTGTTTCCCTACCGCTCATCGAAGTACATGTATCCAATATCTATCAGCGCGAGTCTTTTCGGCATCACAGTTATTTCTCCGATATTGCGGTTGGCACACTTGCAGGCTTCGGCCCTGTCGGATACAGCCTGGCGCTCACAGCCGCCGCTGCTCGCCTTGCCGCTGGCGATCACCACTGAACCGGACCACTGACCAGGAATTTCGCATGGACATTCGCAAGATCAAGAAGTTGATCGAGTTGCTGGAAGATTCGGATGTTTCCGAAATCGAGATCGTCGAAGGTGAGGAATCGGTTCGCATTGCCCGTTCATCCAGTCCCGGCTACGCAGCCGCAGCCCATGCCGTGCCGCCAGCACCTGCCGCTCCACCCAGTGTCGCACCGGTGACAGCCGCGGTGGATGCAGCGCCTGCCGAGGATCTGTTGCCCCCCGGTACCATCATGGAGTCGCCCATGGTCGGCACTTTCTACCGCTCCTCCTCACCGACGGCCAAGGCCTTCGTGGAGGTCGGGCAGAGTGTCAACAAGGGCGACACGGTCTGCATCATCGAAGCGATGAAGATAATGAACCAGATCGAGGCAGAGATCAGTGGCACGGTACGCGCCATTCTGATCGAGGATGGACAGCCGGTCGAATACGGCGAGCCGTTGATCGTGATCGACTGAGCACGCTGAATAATGGTTACTCCCATCAAGAAAATCCTGATTGCCAATCGTGGCGAGATCGCCTTGCGTATCATGCGATGCTGTCGCGACATGGGCATCCAGACGGTGGCCGTGTATTCGACGGCGGACCGCGACCTCAAGCATGTAAGGCTGGCTGATGAGGCAGTCTGTATCGGTCCGCCACCATCGACGAAGAGTTACCTCAATGTCCCTGCCATCATCAGTGCGGCCGAAATTACCCGCGCAGAGGCAATTCACCCGGGTTACGGCTTCCTGGCCGAAAATGCCGACTTTGCCGAGCGGGTGGAATCCAGTGGATTCAAATTCATCGGTCCGACTGCCGATGTGATACGCCTGATGGGTGACAAGGTCAGTGCCATCAACGAGATGAAAGCCGCCGGTGTGCCCTGTGTGCCTGGAAGTGACGGCCCATTGGGTAGTGACCAACAGACCAATCTCAAACTGGCCAATGAGATCGGTTATCCGATCATCATCAAGGCAGCAGGTGGTGGTGGAGGTCGGGGAATGCGCGTCGTACGGTCGGATGCCAAGCTGGAAGAATCCATTGCGATGACCCAGAACGAAGCGGGTACCGCGTTCGGAAATCCGATGGTCTACATGGAAAAGTACCTGGAGAAGCCTCGGCACATCGAGTTTCAGGTCATCTGCGACGAACACGGTAATGCCATACACTTAGGGGAGCGCGATTGCTCCATGCAGCGCCGACACCAGAAAGTCGTGGAGGAGGCGCCGGCGCCGGGAATCGACGAGGCCACCCGGAATGATATGGGAGCACGTTGTGTCGATGCCTGCAAGCGACTGGGCTACCGTGGTGCAGGAACCTTCGAGTTTTTGTACGAAGATGGAAACTTCTACTTCATCGAGATGAACACACGCGTGCAGGTGGAGCATCCGGTGACAGAAATGATCACTGGCATCGACATCATCAAGGAGCAGATCTACGCTGCCGAAGGTCGGGAGTTACGCTGGAAGCAGGAGGATATAAAAATCAAGGGACACGCCTTCGAGTGTCGTATCAATGCCGAGGATCCGGTCAATTTCATGCCCTCGCCCGGCACCATACGGCAGTACCATCCGGCTGGTGGCCTGGGTGTACGAGTCGAGACGCACATCTACAATGGCTATACGGTGCCCCCGCACTATGACTCGATGATTGCCAAGCTGATCGTGTCGGCCAATACGCGAGACTCGGCTCTGGCGCGCATGCGTGGAGCACTCAGCGAAGTCTTTATCGATGGAATCAAGACGAACATACCGCTGCACATCGACATCTTCAATGACCCGGCTTTCCAGGAAGGCGGCACCAATATTCACTACCTTGAAAAGAAGCTGGGATTAAGCTGATACGCCATGCCCGGGCACGCTCACCCCAGCCGTGCGCTGTCGCGGTGCAGCGATCGATCAGTGCTGCACGAGTCCACCGAACATCATGAGCGCACAAGACTGGCTTGAAGTGACACTCGGCACGACGCGTGACAGGGTGGATGCACTCGAGGAATGGCTTTTCGAAGCCGGCGCACTGTCGGTTACCCTGCAGGACAGTCACGACGACGAGGATCTCTCCCATGCGGTTCTGGAGCCGGTGCCAGGTGAGGTACGGTTGTGGGACGAGCTTACCCTGGTCGGGCTGTTTGCCCGCGATATCTCGCTGGAGTCGCTGCATGGCCGCCTCGAAATGGCAGCGCAGGGCCTGAACATGGCGGTGCCGGATTACTCGATCTCTTCTCTGGCCGATCGTGCCTGGGAGCGGACCTGGATGGACACCTACGAACCGATGCAGTTCGGTGAACGCTTCTGGATCTGTCCGAGCAACGCGCCAGTGCCGGATGAGCGGGCGATCAATTTACGGCTGGATCCGGGCATGGCGTTTGGCACAGGGACCCACCCGACCACTGCCCAGTGCCTTGCCTGGCTGGGGGCACAGACGGCACATTCGTTGCGTCCCCTGGAAGGCAGGCGTGTCATCGACTACGGATGCGGTTCCGGGGTTCTGGCTATCGCCGCTCTGATGCTCGGCGCAGAGCACGCATGGGCGGTGGACATCGATCCCCAGGCGTTGACTGCCACCCGGGAGAATGCCACGCGAAACGGTGTCATTGACAGGCTCGAGGTGGGGATGCCGGAGACCGTGGAGCGGTTGGCCGTGGAACTGCTGATGGCCAATATACTTTTCAAGCCCTTGATGATGCTCGCCGATACCTTAAGCAATGCTGTCATGCCGGGTGGTCGACTGTTGATTTCAGGCATACTGAGCGAACAGATGGAGCCATTGCGCCTGCGTTACAATGAACACTTTGATTTCGAACCCGGCCAGGTGCGCGATGGCTGGGCATTACTGAGCGCGATCCGCCGCTGACGAGTACATGGGCAAACCCAGCCAACAATCCCGATTCGCCTCATCTACCGTACGTAGTAATCACCCGGACAGGAAAGGTGCGGCCGGCGCATCCGCCAGTGTGAGCAGGTCATCCTCGTCTGGTCGACGCGATGTCGCCAGGCCAGGCGCGGGGGACGACTACCTCAACCCGCAGACATGCTGCTCGAACTGCCAGACCATATTCGAGGTTTCGCTGGAACTGCTCTCCTCCAGCGATACACGCGTCCGTTGTGGAGAGTGTCTGAGCATTTTCGACGCATTAGCCAATCTGCGCGACAACGACAGTGTAGAAGAGGACTTTCTGCTCGATCAACACGGTAATGTCATGGATCCCGATCGTGGTTCGCGACACGGAGCCGGTCACGGATACGATTCCGCCGCGGGAACCGGGCGCATCCTGCGCGGGACCGGTGGCCCCGGGCTCGACGACTCGGATAGCCACCATGATGCCTCCAGCCTGACCGATGCCAGTGCCGCCGCACTGGCAGGACTGGCTAATGATACCTCCCCGCTGGACGTCACCTATTCGGACTTCGAGCTGTTCTCCGCGGATGCCGGCCTGCCCGATGTTGCCTACTTCGACCAGACCCGCGAGACACCGCCGTTCGATTTCGATGAGTTGACCGACGAGCAGGATGACGAGACCTTCAATGACTCTCTGTTTGCACAGGATGTAACGGTGGACGCGCGTTCGGCACTGACTGGTGCAGCCAACGCCAACGATACCTACGACTTGCAGAATATCGCGCTGGATAGTGATGTCGACTACATCGCCGATGATGCTCCGCGTGAACCGTTGATCTTCAACTACCGTGAACGTGAGACGCGATCTCCTGGTCAGGCGCCCGGTATCGGCCCGACCCGTGCACGGAGCTTCAATGGCCGGACAGAGACACATCACGCCTCTGGTCTGCCAAATTCAACCCCGGATGGCACGCTCAATCCCGGACGTATCGAACCGCCGATCAGTGTGGCCGACGTCCCGGCCGGATCCTGGTGGTTCCGATCGTTGCTGTTCCTGGTGCTGTTGCTACTGGCAGCAGGCCTGTACGGGTATCGCGAGCGCAGTGCACTGCAGCACAACCCGTATCTGCGCCCTTTGCTGGAATCTGCATGTTCACTGCTGGATTGCACGCTGGCCGAGCAAGTGGATCTTGCGTCACTGAAAATTCTCAGGCGTTCCGTATTTTCGCACCCCACTCTTGATGATGTATTGATCATCACCATCGGTTTCGTCAACGAGTCCACCTTCAGCCAGCCCTATCCGATTCTGGAAATCCGCCTCACGGACAGAAATGGCCGGCTTGTCGTGAAGAACAACTTCAAACCTGCCGAATACCTTGAAAGCTGGCAGGAAGGTGATGTACTTGATGCCGGCAAGCGACTGGACATCAGTCTGAACGTCGAGGACCCGGGAAGCACAGCCATGTCCTTTGAACTGGATTTTCACTGACGATCGGATGTACTCCCGACACGGTCGACGGATCGACCGCTGTTTCCTCATACGGTATTTTTAAGCCTGGATCTGTATTAGGATATACGGCCCCGCCGCGTTTGCTCCAGCCATGATCGAGATAGGAACACATGTTGTAAAAACCCCTGTGTTTCTTGCGCCCATGGCCGGTGTGACCGATCGGCCCTTCCGGGATGCCTGTGCCCGGCATGGAGTCGGGTACGCGGCCTCTGAAATGATTTCCAGCGACACGCTGCTGTACGCAACTGCCAAGACCCGGCATCGTATCGTTCGAGCCGACAACGATCTGCCGCACGCCGTACAGATCGCCGGAGCCGACCCGCAGGCCATGGCCGAAGCAGCCGCGCTGAACGTGGCCCACGGGGCACAGATTATCGACATCAACATGGGTTGTCCGGCCAAGAAGGTATGCAACCGGCAGGCGGGTTCAGCCTTGCTGGCGAATCCGGAACTGGTGCGCGAAATTCTGCGACGAGTCGTCGCCCGGGTAGAGGTGCCGGTTACCTTGAAGATCCGCACGGGACCGACGCCTGCGACACGAAATGGTGTGCAGATCGCGCGTCTGGCCCAGGACGAAGGCATCGCCTGCCTTGCCGTGCACGGCAGGACACGCAGCGACCGTTTTACTGGTCATGCCGAGTACGACACCATCGCTGCGATAGTGGATGCCGTGTCGATTCCGGTGATCGCCAATGGTGATATCCGTACCGGTGTGCAGGCGCGGCAGGTACTCGACAGAACCGGTGCTGCCGGTGTGATGATTGGCAGGGCGGCACAGGGAAATCCCTGGATTTTTACCGAAATCGATGCCATCTTGCGCCATCAGCCACCTCCGGTGCGGCCCACTCTGGAACAGATCGGTACCACACTGATGACCCAGCTGACGGGATGTCATGAGTTGTACGGAAAATACCGGGGGGTTCGTATTGCTCGAAAACACATTGCCTGGTACTGCAAGGGATTGAAATACGCTGCCGCTTTCCGGGAGGCGGTCAACAAACTGGAAGATCCCGTGGATCAACTCAGGCTTGTGGAGAATTTCTTCTCCCGGCCATCACAGTTCGCAGCAGCAGCCTGATATGACAACCAGCTCCAGTAACAAGCCAGGCAGGCATGCTACCGCCCATCGACCGGTGGCCAGTGCCAGGCGTAACTCATCGCTTCCGCGTGGCGGTAGCGCCAGTGCAGGCGGCACTGCCCGGGATGCCCGCAGTGCAGGCAAGAGCGCGTCCAGAACCGGCAACCATGCCTCGAACGCCACAGTCTCAGCCGCAGCTACGGCCAAGTCCAGGGCAAAGCTCAACACCAAAGCCGGCACCAAAGCCGGCACCAAAGCCGACACCAAAGCTGGAACCAAAGCTGGAACCAAAGCTGGAACCAAAGCTGGCACCAAAGCCGGTACCAAAGCCGGCACCAAAGCCAAAGCCGAAGCAGGCGTACCCGTCAGGGCCGGCACCACGGCGATCGCAGCGTGTGTGCAGGATGAACTGGGCAGGTATTTCGAACTGCTCGATGGTGAAAAACCGTCGGGCTTGTACCGGATGGTGATTCGTCAGGCCGAGCAGGCCCTGCTCAGTACGGTGATGCGCGAGTGCGGCGGTAATCAGAGTCGAGCGGCGGAGTGGCTGGGTATCAGTCGCGGCAACCTGCGCAGCAAGCTTGCAGACATGGAATAGTCAACCACGTTCTGTGCACGCTGGAACCGCACTGCGCGGTAGCAATTTCATTAACAACGGGATACATCAACTGTGACAGATCAATTATCTGGTTCATGCGCCCTGCTGAGCGTCTCTGACAAGCAGGGACTCGAAGAACTGGCCAGTGCCTTGCTGGATCACGGTATCAGACTGTTGTCCACGGGAGGGACAGCCGAGACGCTGAGAAAAGCCGGCTTGCCGGTGACCGATGTCTCGGAGCACACCGGGGCTGCGGAAATGATGGCCGGACGTGTCAAGACACTGCATCCGCTCATACACGGAGGCATACTGGCCCGGCGTGGTGTAGACGATCAGGTCATGCTGGAGCGTGGGATCGCGCCAATCGATTTCGTCATCGTCAATCTGTACCCTTTCGCGGCAACGGTAGCGCGTGAAGACGTCAGTTTCGCGGACGCCATCGAGAACATCGATATAGGCGGACCCGCCATGGTTCGCTCCGCCGCCAAGAATCATGCATCGGTAGCCATCGTCACAGACCCCGCCGACTACCCCGACATCATCCGGTCACTGCATGCCCCGGAGCCCGAGCAACGGGCCCTGCGCTTTGACCTGGCGGTGAAGGCGTTCGAACACACTGCCCGATACGATGGCATGATTGCCGATTTTCTCGGTCGTCGAACGGGCGGAGCATCGCATGAACAACCCCATGACTTCCCGCGAACGCTCAATGCGCAGTTCCAGTTGAATGAGACCTTGCGTTATGGTGAGAATCCGCACCAGCGCGCAGCATTCTACCGATCCGCAGATGCAGGTCCCGGTACGGTGGCGGCCGCAAGCCTGCTGCAGGGCAAGGCTCTGTCCTACAACAACGTGATGGATGCCGATGCGGCACTGGCGTGTGTTCAGCAGTTTGCCGACAATGCCTGTGTCATCGTCAAACATGCCAACCCGTGTGGTGTGGCCATCGGCGGCAGTCAGCTGGAAGCCTATGACAAGGCTTACCGTACCGATCCGACATCCGCCTTTGGCGGCATCATCGCCTTCAACAGACCCCTGGATGAAGAAGTGACACGGGAGATCATTGCCCGCCAGTTTGTCGAAGTCATCGTGGCTCCAGGGGTCAATGAGTCTGCACAGGCAATGTTGAAGGGCAAGCCCAATGTTCGTGTGCTCGATTGCGGCAGCCTGGTACCTGCAGGTTCCAAAGTGGGCAGCTGGCAGTATCGGCATGTGTCCGGCGGGTTGCTGGTGCAGGATGACGATGTACTCGACGTACAGCCGGATAAGCTGAAAGTGGTCAGCAGGCGTGCGCCCACTGAGGGCGAACTGGCCGATCTGCTGTTCACCTGGCGTGTCGCCAAATTCGTCAAGTCCAATGCCATCGTCTACGGACGGGATGCCGCGACTGTGGGTGTGGGAGCCGGGCAGATGAGTCGCGTGTACTCGGCGAGGATTGCCGGTATCAAGGCTGCGGATGAAGGGCTGCAGGTTGCGGGTGCGGTAATGGCTTCCGATGCCTTCTTTCCATTCCGGGACGGTATAGACAACGCGGCTCAGGCGGGCATCTCCGCAGTCATTCAACCCGGCGGGTCACGCAATGACGAGGAAGTGATTGCTGCAGCAGACGAGCATGACATGGCCATGGTCTTTACCGGAGTGAGGCATTTCCGCCACTAGGTGTCTGCGCGGCAGAAGATTTTTTTCTGCCGCGCAGAGTCACGTGCAGGTGCCTCAGCCGAACAGCCAAATGAACCCCGAGTTGTAGCTGACGTGCAGGATCATCGGTGAGACCAGTGTCCGATGACGTTCCAGGGCGCGGCCGAACACCAGAGACGGCACCATGACCAGCGCTGCCCACAATGGCGGCTGACGCAACAGGTGCAAGGCTGCGAAGACTGTCGACGTCAGCAGGTTGGCCAGCGAAACGCCGGCGAAGCCGGTATTCATCGGCGATTTTCTCAGTAGCCAACTCTGCAGTCCACCGCGAAACACGATTTCCTCGAGAACCGGACTGACCATCACGGCAATCAGCAGCAGCTCCGGGGAGAGTGGGCCGGCGCGTCGACTGACACCCAGGTGCAGCATGAGATACCAGCAGACAGGTGCTGCAGCCAGAGCCAGCCAGAATTCCGGGTCCGTCCAGAATCCCCGCTGCCTCACCGGCTGGCCCTGCCGCATTCAAGCGGACTTCAGCCAGGTGGCGACATCCTCTGCGCAATAGGTAAGCACGGCATCACAACCAGCTCGGCGAAAGGCCATCATGGTTTCCAGAACGATGGCTTTTTCGTCTATCCAGCCCTGTGCAGCGGCTGCCTTGAGCATCGCGTATTCACCGCTGACGTGATAAGCGTACGTCGGCACGGCGAAGGTG
>JABDKN010000206.1 GCA_013002205.1 Granulosicoccus sp. | reverse complement strand
TGACTCTTCCGCACATGGAAGTTTTCTCCTGTCGATTCACCCTGGAGCTCACACTCACACCCATATAGTGACACGGATATCCTGATGGATCGTCATGATGGTTGTCTATTCCTATTCCTATTCCTATTCCTATTCCTATTCCTATTCCTATTCCTATTCCTATTCCTATTCCTATTCCTATTCCTATTCCTGTTCCTGTTCCTATTCCTATTCCTGTTCCTGTTCCTGTTCCTGGTAGCTGAGAACAGGAACAGGAACAGAAACGGCTGGCAATGTACCTGTGATGGAAATAAGGGTTGTTGCCGCCAGCAATCACATCGGAAAACCTGACCGGGAGTAATGGCAAAATCAATCTTTACATAACACCTCTAGGTGTTGTATGATATGACACCTTTTAGTGTTATATGGACTCACAGATGAAGATCAACAGAATTACGCTTGTCGTAGCGATGATCGCCGCAGTCAACGTCACGCTGTCACAAGCAGACGAGAATCGTATCAGTAACGTACCCGCCGATAAGATGGCCTGGGAGACGACCGAGGAAGGCGTTGGCTTCGCACCACTCATCGGTGAGCGTTTCAGCGAGGCCTATATGGCAATGGTGAAATTACCCGCCGGCTTGCATAGCCCTGCTCATGTGAAATCGGCCAATATGTTTGGGGTGGTCATCACCGGTACCATCACACATCTGGCAGTCGGTGCTGATCCATCCCTTGCAGTTCCTCTCGCCGCGGGCGCGTTCTATAAGGTACCCGCAGGTGTCGGGCATGTCAGTAAATGCATCTCTGAAGTCGACTGCGTGACCTTCCTGTATCAGGACGGGCAATTCGATTTCATCCCTGTAGAGCAATGAGCCGGAATCTTCAACCCGCCTTTCGCGCCCTGGGCGATCCCACCCGAAGAGCAATCTTGCGGCAATTATGTCAGGGAGAATTGACTATCACGGAGGTCGTTGAAAAGTTTGATTTGACCCGAACGGCCGTCAGAAAGCATTTGACGGTTCTTGAGGAGGGTAAGCTGATCACCGTGACTCCCAGGGGAAAGGAACGTGTCACCAGACTGAACCGTGCAGGTTTGAAATCGACCGCGGACTGGTTCAACTACTTTGATAAATATTGGGACGACGCCCTCGATTCGTTGAAAAACGCGATCGAGAATGACAATCAGAAAAAACAGAAAAGGAAGAAAAAATAGATGAGCACAACGACGATCAACAAATCCATATTCCTGAATGTGCCAAGAGAAACGGTCTGGGCTTACCTTACGGACAAGGACAAACTGGGTGAATGGTTTCATCCGGCGGCTGCCGATCTAGTAGAAGGACAGCCTTACGCTTTACTGGGAGATGCTGCAGATAGTGAATCAAAAGTGTGCTGGGGTAAGGTACTCAAGGCTCAACAACCCACATTCCTCAGCTATACCTTCACGATCAAGCCATTGGGCAATGCGGTGACGACGGTCAACTGGACGCTGGAAGTGGCTGCCGGTGGCACTCGGGTCACCTTGAGCCACGAGGGTATTGGCGATGCCGCAGGGGATGCCGCGCTCGGACTCCTGATGGCACTTGATGGGGGCTGGGACAAGCATTTTTCCAGGTTACGCGAAAAAGCAGCTGCATAGACGGCAGGCAGAGGAACGATGCCGTCCTGTGACGGCACCGCTTCTGACGATCTGGACTTGCCAGTTTCAGGTTTGCGATTGCTCTACGGTATTTTCCGTTCATACTCGCCAGGTTGATTATCCTGTGCCAGTTTGTTTCAGCTACATGCACCGGTTGCCTGGCGATGTTCAAGTAATCAATACTTGACACATCAGTACAGCTGGTAACACCCTCTTGCACTCTTCACCAGTTTTCCTTCCGCGACCAGTTTCCCGAGTGTTCTGTACGTTGTTTCCCTGGCCAGGCCAATCGATTCGGCGAATATCGAGATATCGTCCAGCAGCAGTCCATCTTCCATTGCAGCAAGTATGCGCTCCTCGGCAGATCGGATACCTGACAACTCCACCCGGCGTCTGCGATCCTGGATCTGTTCTGTAAAACGCCTGGTCAATTTCCGGGTGAACTCGATATCAGTGGCCAGGCGACGCTCTATCTCGGCTCGATGAATAGCAACCAGCCTGCAGTTCCTGATCGCGGTGGCCGTACAATGGTAGGTATCTGAAAACAGGGAGGCTTCTGCAAAGAACTCTCCGTCATGCACGCGGTGAATGATGAGTGCGTGCCCGGTCCTGGTCGTCCTGACAAGATTCATCGCACCGGACATCAGGTAGAACAGACCAGCGGTCATCTCACCTTGCACAAACAGGGATTCCCCTTTGGCAAGAGTGCGCCGGCTGGTGTCAGCAATCGCAATGCTGTCAAACGGTTCGGGCAGTCTCGCATCTGACATGATTCGGATCATATCCACCTGGCGTCACAGTGTGGATAATTATTGCCCGTCCCAACAGCGAAAATCCACATGAAATATCGAGCTGCGCTCTCAGTCTGCTTACTTGCATCGTTACTCTCTGTCGCGCTTTGGGCACAGGACAGGCACAGTGGTCACTCACCCGGGATGTCTCCTCCAGAACCCATCACGCCGGTCGTAGGGCCGCAGGAAGGCGGGCAATCTGCCTTTGCGGCCATTGCAGAAACAGTGGCATTGCTGGAGGCAGACCCGAACACGAATTGGGCAACGGTGAACATCGAAGCCCTGCGTTTGCATTTGCTGGATATGCATCATCTGGTACTCGAGACAAGTTCCGTGACCGACATTCACGGCGACAGGGCTGTGAGGTACAGCGTGCGTGGTGCAGATGCCGCAATACCGGCAATTCATCGGATGGTGCCGGCCCATTCACGCTTCCTGGAGCAGAGTCGCAACTGGCAGATAGAGACGGATATTACGGACTCGGGTGCCACGATTGTCGTCAACGTCGATTCGGCTGACACTGTCATTCGCCTGCTGGCACTCGGCTTTTATGGCTTCATGTCCCTGGACTCGCACCACCCGGCTCACCATCTGCAGATCGCCACCGGACGCTCGCACTGAAGTCGAGCGCGTAAGCGGAGCGGGCTCCCGAATGACACCACTAACGAATCATCCACTGGCCCGGGAGCAATCAGTCATCGTCATTGCATCCGTCAGCTCGATGACAAATACTGTCAGGGATTCATGCGTGCCGGTCCAACGACTTCCCAACGGCCGGCCACGCGTTATTCAGACATCGCACAACATCTTTACACGGAGGCAATCGCAATCATGGCAATACGCACCGAATCCATTGAATATCAGCACGATGGCATCACCCTGGAAGCTCTGCTGGCGTGGGATGACCAGATCACCGGTCCACGACCCGGCGTGTTGATCAGTCATGCCTGGGCGGGTCGCAGTAGTTTCGAGAACGCCCGGGCGGAAGATCTGGCCGCGATGGGTTACGCCGGGTTCGCGCTGGATCTGTACGGCAAAGGTGTCAGTGGCAGTAGCAAGGAGGAGAACAGTGCCCTGATGCAGCCCTTCATCAGCGACAGGCCCCATCTGCTGAACCGGCTGCAGCAATCACTTGACACCCTGAAAGCCTGCGCCGTTGTCGATGAATCCAGGACGGCCATCATGGGCTATTGTTTCGGCGGACTCTGCGCACTGGACCTGGCACGTGGAGGTGCTGATATACAGGGTGCCATCAGCATTCACGGCCTGCTCAATGCGCCGGAGCTTACCGGCTCGATGACTGCGAAGATTCTGGCCCTGCATGGCTGGGATGACCCCATGGTGCCGCCGGAACAGGTGCTTGACTTCAATCGCGAAATGACCAGTGCCGGGGCTGACTGGCAGCTGCATGCGTACGGCAATACGATGCATGCCTTCACCAACCCGCAGGCCGACGATCCGGGCTTTGGTACGCTCTACAATGCCGACGCCGATCGTCGCTCCCGGGCAGCCATTCGTTTTTTCCTGTCCGAGGTACTCGACTGAATGCCCTTGGCCGATACCAGGGGTTCACTGACGATGACAGGATAGATGACACGATGGGCAATGGGGAAGGCTTGCATCGCGTGTGTATCGGCTTGACACCGGTGCAGTCACAACCGTCAAGCAACAGCATGTGCACCAATGAGGCGCTGTACGGCGAGATGGTGCAGGTGCTGACGAGCGGGAACGGCTGGGCCAGGGTGAGGCAATTGCACGACGGTTACGAGGGATACATCGATTCCGATCATCTGCATCGAATCGGCCCGACTGCCGGTACGACCAATACTCACTGGGTAGGCCAGCGAAGCACCCTGTTGTTCGACAAGCCGGACATCAAGAGTCGCGTCGTACACCGAATTCCCTTTGCCGCAGAACTGGCACTGGTAGAGCAGGTGAATGACTCATTCAGTCTGACCGCCTGCAATCACTATGTGTGGACATCGCATTGCCTGTCGCTGTCAGTGAATTACCCGGCCGGCCCGTTGGAGTTAGCGCGCACACACTTTCTGGGTGCACCCTACCGATGGGGCGGGCGATCACCTGAAGGGCTTGACTGCTCAGGCCTGATCCAGATGCTGGCGCGCACCCAGGGCCATTCCATCCCGCGCGACAGCGGGGACCAGGAACGCGCGCTCGATCTCTCTGTCCACATCAGTGACTGCCAGGTGCTCGATCTGATGTATTGGCCCGGGCATGCCGGCATCCTGGTGTCACCGGAGTCGCTGCTGCATGCCACCGCGCACTCACTGGACTGCCGTATCGAACCACTGCGTGAAGTCATTGCCAGGGCAGGACCTGCGAGTTCTGTAAAAAGGTTGTTCTCGAATTCGTCATGACGCAATGAATCAAGAGGTTGACCCCGCAAGCAGCCGCCGGGCCTGCGGAATGCTCTGTGTCTTGCGTATGCGCAACGCAGACATGGAACCTCGCTCAATCAACAGATCAAGTTTCACACTGAACAGGAATGAGTACCACTCGCGCGACAACGGCGTCTTCCAGCGCCACAGGCACTCGTCGAATGCATCGAAGACTTCAGGTGTTGGAGGCTCGGGAATTTCACTGGCTTCGCCATTGAACACGGGATGCCCGAAATAGCAGCCAATCAGGTTGAACGCCTCCGGCACCCCGTGTCGCGACATGACCTTTCGCCAGAGAGATGCCGGATCATGAACCGTGGTACGAAAGCTTGCCATCATGTCGAGCAACAGGCAGTCGGTGTGCAGCAGGCCCGTCGGGTTCAGCAATACGTTCCCGGCAGTCTCACGGCCACACCATGGACCTGTGAACAGACGCTGCGGACAGTAGTCATTGGCATACAGATTGTCCCACAGCACCAGTGAATGCTTACCGGCAGGAGCCACGTCCTGTATGGCTCGAGGATCAGCTCGCCTGGCCACGATATCCGATCCACAGTACAGCACGGAATGTTCTTCATGCAGTGTGGACAGGAAATCCGGCAGGTAGTCCGGGGCGGAGACTGCCAGCTCGTTGGCATAGATACGCGGTGTAACCCAGAGACTGCGGCCCAGCTCGTCCCCCAGCACGTTGGCCAGCCTGGCGTGAGCGTGACCTTCTGACGCGATGCCACCAGAGCGCGTCCGGAAATTCTCGTCGATATCATCCAGCAGCAGTGAGACGCACCCGGCACCATCATCGATCAACTGCCGGCATTTACGCACCAGTGCCTGCAGATCGGCACCCCCGTTCAGGTGTGCAAAATCGAAATCCAGGCCTGGCGCCACACCCGCCACGACCTGCACACCCTGTGCTCGGGATGAGTCGCAGAATCGACTGAAGTCTGCGCGCCACGATTGTCCATAGGGCTCGCGCCAGCGCAGTCGATGGAGACTGTCCTCCTTGGGCGCATAGTAGTAGGTATTCTGTGCCTGCGCTGCCAGGGTGGCCAGCACTGTGTGCCTGTCTGACCATTCGAACAACTTGCCGTAATAGCCTTCTGCATAGCCTTGCACTACCTGTGTCATGCGCCTGACCAACCTGTTTTACCGAGCATGAGAGTAGCCGAGGCGGGTGGCAGGCGCTATAGTCAGTCAGGCGATTCAACCGATCAAAACTTGATGAACGACAGTGCCATGGCGCAACGGGCGTCTCTGGGCGTCTATGCAGACCGACGCATGCTCAGGATTCTGTTACTGGGTGCAATGAGTGGTTTTCCCTGGGTGTTGATCGGCAGCGCGCTGTCACTGTGGCTCAAGGAAGAAGGATTGAGCCGCAGCACTATCGGCTTTGCCTCGCTGATTTTCGGTGTCTACAGCATCAATTTTCTGTGGGCACCACTGATCGACCGCATTCGAATTCCCTGGCTTACGGAGCGCATTGGTCAGCGCAAAGCCTGGATAATCTGCCTGCAGGCGATCATCCTCCTGGCCATGCTTGCCTGGGGAAGCGTCAATCCCGCGGACAATCTGACGCTGGTCATTGCGCTGGGGCTGGGAATTGCCATCAGTTCGGCTTCTCAGGACATCACCATCGATGCGCTGCGTATCGAGCAGATCGGTCGATCCGAAACCGGTGCGATGGCGGCAGGTGCCGCTGTTGCCGTGGTCGGCTGGTGGACAGGATACAAGCTGGGAGGTTTCATTGCCTTACTCATTGCCGACGCACTGCAAAAGAGCGGTTTTGAAAACTACTGGCAGATCACCTTTCAGATACTGGCCATTCTGATTGTCGTCATGAATGCATTGCTGCTGTTGATTCCCGAAGCCTCATGGCGCGAACGTCAGGCTGCCCAGGCCAGGGATCAGGCAAGCATTGGCAGGGCAATCGGTGGCAGTGATCAGGGACTCTTCGCCTGGTTGAGCAGTACCGTGGTCGCACCATTCATCAGCTTTTTTCGCCAGAACGGCGTGAAGATGGCACTGGCCATTCTCGGATTCATTTTTCTGTTCAAGATCGGCGAAGCGTTCGTCGGCAAGATGTCCATCATCTTCTACAAGGAAGTCGGGTTCTCGAAGTCCGACATTGCCATCTACTCGAAAGGGCTTGGATGGGTGGTGACGGTAATCTTTACCCTGATCGGTGGCTGGTTTGCCGTCAGGCAGGGCATCGTCAAGGCATTGCTGCTGGCCGGTATCGCCATGGCGGCCACCAACCTGATGTTCACCATCATGGCGTGGAGTAATGAGCCTTCCGCCTGGCTGTTCGCGGCGGCGGTTCTGGTTGATGACGTCACGGCATCTATCGCCACCGTCATTTTCGTCACATTCATATCGCTGCTGGTCGATCGAACCTATACGGCCTCGCAGTATGCACTGCTGGCCTCTCTGGGTACGGCCGGGCGGACTGTGCTGGCTGCCTCTTCCGGATGGATGGTGGATTCCCTGGACGGCGACTGGGGTCTGTTCTTCATCATCACCGCGCTGATGGTCATTCCCTCGCTGCTGCTACTGTGGTTCGTGCGTGATCACTTTCTTAGCGTCGAGCAGGCGCGGCCGGATTCAGTACAGCAATTCGAATTGGCCGCAGACATCAGTGAAGGGAAAGCCTGAGACCGTAACTGCAGACCCAGGCCGCCCAGAAGCCGAACGATGGCTGCGGAGGGTGACTGTGAGGTCATGATGGCCAGGTCAGCCTGTGGCTGCGCAGATCCGTCGACACGCCTGGCTATGTCCTTGTCGATTTGACTCAGGACGGCACTGGCCTGACGGGCGACTGCTTCAGCCGGGTCAAGCCAGTCAACAGGCCAGGGTGCATACTTGCGCATTTCGTTGACCAGAAACGGGTAGTGTGTACAGCCGAGTGCGATGATATCGGTGCGTCTGCCATCTGCCTCGACGAAACAGGGCGCAATCTCGGCCTCGAGTACCCCGGTATCGATCGGTTTTCCCTGCATGTGATCCTCGGCCAGTCTTGCAAGCCGGGTCGCTCCGACCATGTTGACACGCCGGTGGCTGGCAAATTTTCGCACCAGTTCCCGGGTATAGAGTCGCGAGACCGTACCCGGTGTGGCCAGCACCGTAATCAGACCGCTTGCGGTACGCTCCGCGGCCGGCTTGATGGCAGGCACGATACCGACGAAGGGCAAATCGAATCGGGAGCGCAGGGCGGGCATGATCAACGTGGAGGCGGTGTTGCAGGCAACGATCGCCAGGCGTGGCTGAAATTGTTCGATCAGTGTTTCGAACAATCCGACCATACGCTCGGTCAGCGCAGCCCCATCCCAGTCACCATAGGGGAATCCAGCATCGTCACCCACGTAGACGAATCGGTGTGCATGCATGACCATCCGCGCTTCGCGCAGTACGGACAATCCGCCGATCCCGGAGTCAAATACAAGTATGGTCATAGGGTGATTATTGGCGAGAATCCAGAGTCAAATCTGACTGTAGCCCCGGGACGGTGCTAATTCCTGATTTTCGCCGTGTAAATGGGCGTTTTAACGCAGTATTGAGTCCGTGATTTATCGATTTTATGATATATATCAGCAGTTTAGGGTGGTCCGACCCGATGGTTCGATGGTTAGCCGCCGATGAAGGACATTTCGACTTTGGGGCGGATGTGCACGACGGCAGTCTGTGTGCGGGTTTCGGAGTAGCGGTCCGCACGCGCATTCCACAGCGCCTGCAGTTTGCCGCGCACCGCGTCGGCATCACCCTCGCGCAGTGCCGGACGCAAGTCGTGTCCGACGGTAGCGAACAGGCAGGTGTAGAGGCTGCCTGTAGCACTCAGGCGTGCACGACTGCAGTCACCACAGAATGGTTCGGAAACCGACGAAATGATGCCGATCTCGCCACCACCATCGAGATATTCCCAGCGCTTTGCAACCTCACCCCGGTAGTTCGCCTCGACCGGGCGCAGCGGCAGCTCCGCGTTGATCATGGCGGCAATCTGCCCGCTGGTGATGACCTGCGACAGATCCCAGGCATTGCTGTTGCCGACGTCCATGAATTCGATAAAGCGCAGGATGTGCCCGGTACCGTGGAAAAAACGGGCCATGGGCAGAATCGAATGATCATTGAGGTCCTTCTTGACCACCATGTTGATCTTGATGGAGTCAAAGTTGACCATGGCGGCGTTCTCGATGCCGTCGAGTACGGTCCGCACGGACACATCGACATCGTTGACACGCATGAAAGTCTCATCGTCCATCGCATCCAGGCTGACATTGAGGCGTTGCAGACCGGCATCGCGCAGACTGCGGGCTCTGTCACGTGTCAGCAGGGATGCATTGGTGGTCATGCTGATATCGCTGATGCCCGGAATAGCACGAATCTGTGAGATCAGCACTTCCAGGTCGCGTCGTACCAGCGGTTCGCCGCCGGTCAGTCTCACCTTGGTGACTCCCAACTCTGCAGCGGCATGCACCACGCGCTCGATTTCCTCGAAGCTCAGCAACTGCGCGCGAGGCAGGAATCGGTAGTCCTTGTTGAAGACATCCTTGGGCATGCAGTAAACGCAGCGGAAATTGCAGCGATCGGTCACCGACACCCGCAGGTCACGCAGTGGGCGTTCAAGCCGGTCAATGGCAGGTGTGTAGTTCAACTTCTGTTTCTCATCGGGCGTTTACAACCAGTGGCCAACCGCCACCACGCCGACAATGCAGAGCGTAGGGTGACTTGAGTGCCTAAAGCAGGTTATCGACTGGAACCAGGTACGCAAGTTCCCGGGATGCCCCGAAAATGGATTGTCAGCACGACTATACCGTACACTACGCGCCCCCTTGACTCAATCGGATTGCACCTGTCAATGCCAGGACTCATTGCACTGGCCATTGCCTATATCCTGTCCCAGTTCTACCGCTCATTTCTGGCGGTGCTTACGCCACAGCTTTACTCTGAACTCGGCGCCGACAAAGCCGACCTGTCACTGGCCTCCGGACTGTGGTTCATCAGCTTCGCCCTGATGCAGTTTGTGGTGGGCATCAGTCTCGACAGATTCGGCCCACGCCGCACTGCAGCCTGGATATTCGGTCTCGCCGGCGGTGGTGGTGCGTTGGTGTTCGCCAATGCGCAATCACCGTACGCCATCGTGGTGGCAATGACACTCATTGGTGCTGGCTGCGCACCGGTCCTGATGGCATCGCTGTTTATCTTTGCCAGGCGTTTCGATGTTCGCCAGTTTGCGGTGATGACCTCCTGGCTGGTGGCCTTCGGTAACCTGGGGAACGTCGTCGGCGCCAGTCCGCTGGCCCATGCGGTGGATGTGTTCGGCTGGCGACCGGTCATGAATGCGCTGGCCTGCGCGTCGCTGCTCGTGGCCCTTTGCGTCGGGTTTCTCGTGCGCGATCCGGCGGCCGGCGCCCCGAATGGTGCCGGACTCTCCGGCTACATCACCCTGCTGAAATCGAAGGCATTGTGGCCAATCATGATCATGACCCTGCTGTGTTACGCGCCGGTTGCCGGTCTCCGCGGTCTCTGGGCAGGCCCCTACCTGGCCGATCTTTTCAGCGCGGACAGCCTGTTGATCGGCAGGATCACCCTGTGGATGGCGTTCGCCATGATTATCGGCAGTCTGATATACGGCCCGCTGGACAAGCTGCTGAACACACGCAAATGGGTCGTGTTTTTCGGCAATCTGCTGGTGCTGCTGGCTCTACTGGTATTCGTGGTGAATCCGCTTCCAGGACTGGCTACGGCCACGGTCCTGTTCATCGTCATTGGCCTGTGCGGCACCAGCTATGGCGTGGTGATGGCACACGGCCGCGCTTTCCTGCCCGCAGACCTGATCGGGCGCGGTGTCACACTGATCAATTTCTGTTCAATCTTCGGCGCAGGCCTGCTGCAATTTCTGAGCGGCCGCCTGGTTGCTGCCCAGGCAGATACCAGTTCACCGGACACCTACCAGATACTGTTTGGCAGCTACGCGGTGTTGCTCGGTGCCGCGCTGCTGGTCTACCTCGGCTCGAAGGATGCCGTGCCGGCACGGTAGCGCTCGACCGGGCGATGCAGGCAGCGGTACCCGCCTTACTCAATGGGCCTCTTCCCAGCTGTTGCCCACACCCACGTCGACCTCCAGCGGGACGTTGAGCGTTGCCGACTCCACCATACGTACCCTGACCTCTTCGCCAACGATGTCCAGTTCACCCGCCTTGACCTCCAGTACCAGCTCATCGTGTACCTGCATGATGATCCGCGCATCCACCGACTCGTCACGCAGCCAGCCGTCGACATTGATCATGGCCCGTTTGATGATGTCAGCGGCGGTGCCCTGCATGGGAGCATTGATCGCGGTGCGCTCGGCGTAATTGCGTAACTGGACATTACGGGCATTGATGTCAGGCAGGTAGAGTCGCCGGCCGAACACCGTCTCGACATAACCCTGCTCTTTGGCCAGGGCACGCGTCTCGTCCATGTAGCGTTTCACGCCCGGGTAGCGTTCAAAGTACAGGGTGATGTATTCCTGCGCCTCCCCGCGCGGAATATCCAGTTGTCTGGCCAGGCCAAATGCAGACATCCCGTAGATCAGACCGAAATTGATCGCCTTGGCGGAGCGGCGCTGGTCTGCATCGACTGCTTCCAATGGCACCCCGAAGACCTCGGCAGCCGTTGCCTTGTGCACATCCAGGCCGCTGGCAAACGCCTTGACCAGCCCCGCATCACCAGACAGATGCGCCATGATGCGCAGCTCTATCTGTGAATAATCCGCCGCCAGCAGTCGGTAACCATCCTCTGCAATGAAGGCTTCACGAATACGCCGACCCTCCTCCGTGCGAATGGGTATGTTCTGCAGGTTCGGGTCGGTACTGGACAATCGTCCCGTGGAGGCGACCGCCTGGTTATAGGAGGTATGGACTCGATGAGTCTTCGGATTGACCTGCAGGGGCAGCTTGTCAATGTAAGTGGAGATCAGTTTGGTCAGACTGCGATGCTGCAGGATCAGTCGTGGCAGTGGATAGTCGACGGCCAGTTGCTCCAGCACATCCTCGGCTGTCGATGGCTGGCCCTTCGGTGTCTTGCGGATGATCGGAAACTGCTTCTCATCGAAAAATATCTCACCGATCTGCTTGGGCGAACCCAGATTGAACTCACGACCGGCATCCTCGAATGCTGCCTGCCTGACCTGTTCGATCGTGCGGGCAATGGTTTCACCCTGTTTTGCCAGCATGTCCGCATCGATACGGACACCGGTGTACTCGATATGCGACAACACCTGCAGTACTGGAATCTCGATGTCCAGGTACAGGGACTTGAGCGTGGGTTCGGCCTCGAGCCTGGGCCACAACACATGGTGTAGTCGCAGGGTAATATCGGCATCTTCAGCAGCGTAATGACTTGCAGGTTCTATCTCTATCTGGTTGAAGCTCAGTTGCTTCCTGCCCTTGCCGGCGATGTCCTCGAACTTGACTGTCGACAGGCCCAGGTACTTGCGTGCCAGGGAATCCATGTCATGGCGCGTGGCCGTACTGTCGAGTACATAGGATTCAAGCATGGTGTCATGCGCCACGTTAACCAGTTCAATCCCATGATTACGCAGGACATTGATGTCGTACTTGATATGCTGACCGACCAGGTTCCGTTGCCCGCCTTCGAGCAACGGCCGCAATCGTTCCAGAGCCACGTCACGATCCAGTTGTTCAGGGGCCGCTTCGTAATCATGTGCCAGTGGAACGTAAGCGGCCTCACCTTCCGCAAGTGCAAATGAGACACCGACGATTTCAGCCGCCATGTAGTCCAGACTGGTAGTCTCCGTGTCAAAGGCAAACAACTCAGCCTCAGTCAGCCTGTGGATCCAGTCGTCCAGCTCATCCAGCGTGACAATGGTGGCATACCGGCGTTCGACCTTGTCGGCTGCATCACCTGGCATCCGGGGGTCTGCCTGCGTATCGCCGCTGCCTGTATCCACAGAGCCTGCATCTCCTGAGCCTGCATCACCAGTACCGGCATTGCCCGCAGACTTTGCATCCTTGCCAGCTGCCTGACGCGTCTGTAGAGGCGACTTGCCCTCGGCCAGTTCACGACTCCACGTCTTGAATTCCAGGTCCTGGTACACCGCTGCCAGGGCATCGATATCCGGCTCGCCTATACTCAGTTGCTCTATCGTCTGTGGCAGCGATACATCGCGCCGTATCGTGGCAAGATCGTAGGACATGGGCAGATGCGCCAGGGAGTCACGCAGTTTTTCACCGATCTTGCCTTTGACTGAATCGGCATTGTCCATGACCCCCTGCAGGGAACCATAGGCAGCCAGCCATTTGGCGGCTGTCTTCGGTCCGCAACTGGGAACACCGGGTATGTTGTCCGAGGTATCTCCCACCAATGCCAGGTAATCGACGATCCTTTCCGGCTGTACGCCGAACTTCTCGACCACCCCGGATACATCCATGACCGTGTTCGTCATCGTGTTGACGAGTGTTACCTGATCATTGACCAGTTGCGCCATGTCCTTGTCGCCAGTCGAGATGATGGTTGTCAATCCTGCCTCACTGGCCTGTACCGACAGAGTACCGATGACGTCATCGGCTTCGACACCGTCGATGATCAGCAGGGGAAACCCCATTTTCCGGACGATTTCATGGAGCAACTTGACCTGCGATCGCATGTCATCCGGCATGCTTTCGCGGTTGGCCTTATACTCTGTGTAGATTTCATCACGAAACGTCTTGCCGCTGGCATCGAAAACCACCACCATGATCCTCGGCTGGTAATCCGCAACCAGTTTGCGCAACATGTTGACTACACCGTAGATCGCCCCGGTCGGCTGGCCTTTTGCATTGGTAAGTGGCGGCATCGCATGAAATGCCCGATACAGGTACGCAGAGCCGTCGACGAGAACGACGGGCTTGGCGGTGGCATTTTCGGTTCTGGCGGTGCTGGACATACGTGTAAACCTTCAATGGCAAGGCGACTAGTGTACCTATTCGCACTGCCGGTCATTTCGAAAACACGCCGATAGCCGGCCAGGGACCTATGCATGCGACAGCTACCCACCCACAACCAGATGCGCGCAGATTCGCGTGACAAGGCGCTGACCCGGGATTCCTGGAAGATTTTCCAGATCATGTCCGAGTTCGTAGAAGGTTTCCAGCAACTTGCCGACCTGAGCCCATCTGTCAGCATATTCGGTTCAGCCCGCTTCAAGCCGGACAACCCGTATTACCAGCACAGTGAAGAGATCAGCCGGCTGTTGTCCGATTCCGGTTTCGCGGTCGTCAGTGGCGGAGGTCCAGGGGTCATGGAAGCTGCCAACAAGGGTGCATTCAGTGGCAAGTCTGCCAGCGTGGGTCTCAACATCAAGTTACCGCACGAGCAGTCGGGCAATCCCTATCAGGACATCAGCCTCAATTTCAAGTATTTCTTCGCCCGTAAAGTCATGTTCGTCAAGTACGCGTCTGCCTACGTGGTCATGCCAGGGGGCTTTGGAACGCTCGACGAGATGGCCGAAATCCTCACTCTCGTGCAGACGGGAAAGTCGAAACGCATCCCCATCATTCTGTTTGGCACCACGTTCTGGCAGGGTTTACTTGAATGGTTCGAATCATCACTGATCGAGGCTGGAACCATCAGCCCAGGCGACATGGATCTGTTTCTGCTCACTGACGATCCGCAATTCGTGGTGGATGCGATATTCGATTTCTACGAAGGTGTGGAAATGGACAAGATGATCGACACCTCTCCGCTGATGGTCGATCTCTGAGGAGTCTGCGCGGCAGAATAACCTGAGCGAGAGCATTTCCATTTCGAGTCGATTTTTCCGTTCATTTGAGGAATTTAGTGGGCCTAAATGACGAAAATGAACGGGAAAAGCGGCCGCAAGGGAATTGCTCGCAGCCAGGACTTTTTCTGCCGCGCAGACTCCCAGCGCGCAACGACGCCCGTCGGGCAGCGTGATGTCAGGCTGCTTTGACCATATCGACAAGCTCCTCTGAAACCCGGTCGTACTCGGCCTGTATGCCCGCGACCAGCACCTCCAGTTCGTCGTGATCACCTTCCTTGATGGCTGCCTCGATCCGGCGGCAGCGAGCGGAAAGACTGTCAGCTCCGAGGTAGGCACTGCTGGACTTCAGGCTATGGGCGCAGGCGGAAATGGCTGCATGGTCCCCGGCGCTCATTGCCGTGGCCATGGCATCGATCATCTCCGGCGTCTTGTCAAAGTAGACACCCACTACCTTGCTCAGCAGATCATCCTTGCCTGGCCGCTGCAGACCCCGAATGACATTGATCGCCTTGAGGTTGATGACCGAGTTGGCCGTATCCATCGACCCGTCGGTGGCCGGTTCTCCGCTCGGGCTGCCAGCCTGATCACCGGCCGGAGCCCCACCTGAATCACGGCCAGACTCACCGCCTGAATCACGGCCAGACTCACCGCCTGAATCACGGCCAGACTCACCGCCTGAATCACGGCCAGAC
>JABDKN010000152.1 GCA_013002205.1 Granulosicoccus sp. | reverse complement strand
TGACTGCAGTTCAACGGCCCCACCACCGCTACCACTGTAAAAACTGTCCATCTGTATCCACAGTGAGGTCCAGATCACCAGGTATTCCCGGTTCTGGTCTTCCCGCTCGCAGTTTGTCAGTGAAAAGATATTGCCCGCATTGAGACCGCGCACATTGCCTTCAGTCGTGGCGACTTCGTGCGGTGCAGCCAATGCCTCCATGCGGGTTCTGGCCAGTCGGTCACCATAGGAGCGTGTCATTTCGCCCGAGTCCTGGTAGGAATAACCGCCGGGAAAGTCATAGATTTCCTTTGCCGGGTACTGACCGGCCGCGGCGCCGGTATTGTGCACCAGCAGATCCCGCTTCGGCTGATCGAAGGCGAAGTCCTTGGTCACGTACTTGCCGGATCGAACCTTTTTCTGGAATTGCCAGTTGACCAGATGATCCGTCAGCCGGTTCTGCGACAGATCCTCCGGATAATGCGGCACTTCTTCATAGCCCGCGACCGTCTTGTGAGCAGCCGGGTCATCGCACAGCACCATGACGTGCCGATCCTGTTCATGCTCGAAGAAGTAGTAGATGCCTTCATGCTCCATCAGGCGACTGATGAAGGCGAAGTCGCTCTCCTGGTACTGGACGCAGAAGTTCCAGTTATCATAGGTACCCATGAGGCGGTTATCGATATCATCGAAGTCATTGTCACTGAGCACCGATTCGATGATGTCCGGTACGTTCTTCTCTGCAAAGATGCGACAGTCGGTGGTGCGCGTCAGCATCCATGGCCACGCGGTCATGGTCAGTCGGTAGAGGGCATACTCACCCCGGCTGCCTACATGCGCAGCCTCACTCACCAGTCCGTGCAGGTAGCGCAATCCACCACCCTCGATATCCAGTTCGATACCGACCGGCTGACCCAGAACCTCATACAGGTCCAGATCCGGTGTCTCGCTGACGCACTCCAGTGAGTAGCTGAACAACTCGCTGAGCTCTTCCTTGCCCGACAGCCGGCTGAGCGCCAGCGTATTGTCCGGCAGAGACGTTGTCAGTCGTATGGCTCGTGATGCCTGGTCGATTCCGCTCATCTCCATTCTCCCTTGCGCGAAAACCGAACGAGACTCGCTCAGCTCATCGCATAATCAAATTCGCTGTCACTGACCGTGACCTCAATGCGCGTCAACGGCGCACTCTCCTCGAACTGTCTTTCCAGCAGATGTCGACTGATCTCCGGCAACATGGAGTTGGTCAGAATCGAATCGATCATGCGACCACCGCTGTCCAGTTCGTTACACCGCTGGGCAATGAGCCCAACGACCTCGTCGTTGTAGGTGAACTCGATTCCGTGGTTCTGACTGATGCGCTTTTCTATTCGATTCAACTGCAAACGTGCGATGGCACCGATCATCTGGTCATTCAGTGGGTAGTACGGAATCGTGACCAGCCTTCCCAAAAGGGCTGGAGGAAATATACTAAGCAATGGCTCACGCAAAGCCTTGGAAATACCCTCCGGGGATGGCATTAATTCCGGATCCTTGCACATATTCATGATCAGATCGGTGCCGGCATTGGTAGTCAGCAGAATCAGGGTGTTCTTGAAATCGATCACGCGTCCCTCGCCGTCTTCCATCCATCCCTTGTCGAACACCTGGAAGAAAATCTCGTGGACATCGGGGTGTGCCTTCTCCACCTCATCGAGCAGCACCACGCTGTAGGGTCGACGCCGCACTGCTTCGGTCAGCACGCCACCTTCACCGTAACCGACGTATCCCGGTGGCGCACCTTTGAGAGTCGAGACCGTGTGCGCCTCCTGGAACTCGCTCATGTTGATCGTGATGACATTATGCTCACCGCCGTACAGCACTTCAGCCAGGGCCAGTGCCGTCTCGGTTTTACCAACCCCCGATGAGCCTGCCAGCATGAACACCCCGATCGGCTTGCTGGGATTGTCCAGACTGGCACGCGAGGTCTGGATGCGCCGGGCAATCATCTCCAGCGCATGGTCCTGACCGATGATGCGTCTGGACAGATGAGAGGACAGGTTGAGTACGGTCTCTATTTCGTTCTTGACCATGCGACCAACCGGTACACCGGTCCAGTCCTGTACCACAGAGGCCACGGCCTGTTCATCCACCGTGGGCAGAATCAGCGGATCCTCACCCTGGAGGCTTGCCAGGTTCAACTGCAGTTCGGCCAGTTCGGCCAACAGGGCTTCCCGGTCTACCGGTTCGGGCGCATCGGCAGCAGCGGTCTCGCCAGTGTCCTGGGCAGTGTCCTGGGCAGCGTCCTGGCCAGCGTCCTGGGCAGTGTCCTGGGCAGCACCCTGCGACGCATCGCTCACCGCCGCTTCCAGCTCACTGCCCGTGCCCTCGACCGGACTGCCCTCGGCACGAAGCTGTGCCCGGAGCGCCAGAATCTTATCGACCACCTCTTTCTCGCTCTCCCAGCGCCGCACCAGTTCTGCTTCGCGTGCTCTTTCCTGGGTCAATAGCTCAAGCACCCTTGCCTGCCGGTCCCGGGTGTCGATACCCACACTGCTTTCACTGCTGATGATCTTCTGTTCCGTTTCCAGGGCCTGCAGACGCTTTCGCGAATCATCCAGAGTCGCAGGCACCGCATGCTGACTGATGGCCACACGTGCTGCTGCCGTGTCCAGCAGGCTGACTGATTTATCCGGCAGTTGCCTGGCCGGGATGTAGCGATGCGACAACTTGACGGCCGCTTCCAGCGCTTCGTCCAGAATCTGCACCTTGTGATGTTTTTCCATGGTGGAGGCGATACCTCGCATCATGAGTACCGCCTTTTCCTCACTGGGTTCGTCCACCTTCACGACCTGGAATCGACGGGTCAGGGCCGGATCCTTTTCGATGTGCTTCTTGTATTCGGCCCAGGTCGTGGCGGCCACCGTGCGCAATTCACCACGTGCCAGTGCCGGTTTGAGCAGATTGGCAGCGTCTCCGGTGCCAGCTGCACCACCTGCACCGATCAGAGTATGGGCTTCATCGATGAACATGATGATCGGTTTTTCCGAGGCCTGGACCTCTTCTATCACCTGCCGCAGGCGATTCTCGAACTCCCCTTTCATGCTGGCCCCGGCCTGCAACAGGCCGATATCCAGGGACAGCAATTGTACGTCGGCCAGCACCGGGGGTACGTCCCCACGCGCAATGCGCTGGGCAAATCCTTCGACCACCGCCGTCTTACCGACCCCGGCCTCACCGGTGAGTATCGGGTTGTTCTGTCGCCGGCGCATCAGGATATCCACCATCTGACGGATCTCCTCGTCGCGCCCGACGATCGGATCCATGTTGCTCTTCAGGGCCGCTTCAGTCATGTTGGTGGTGTACTTGGCCAGTGCTTCCTGCTTGCCCATGGCTGCCGGTGCCATGGCACCACTGGCCTCGCCAGGCGCGGCACCACCGCCGATTCGATAACCATCCTTGGCCGTCATGGAATCCTCGGGCGAGCCGCCGACGATGCTGTCGAATTCCTCGATCAACTGCTCCAGTTTGATCTGTCCGAACGCTTTGGAAATGCCCAGCAGTCGACTGCGCAAGGAGGGGGTCTTGAGCAGACCGACCACCAGGTGACCGGTACGTACGACGCCATCGCCGAACAGCAGTGTCGAGTAGACCCAGCTGCGTTCGACGCTCTGGGAAATATCGTCACTGAAGTCCGAGATGGCACTGGCACCACCGCGCAGCATTTCCAGATTGTTGGTGATATCGCGTGATACCACGGAAAGATCGATGTCGAAATGACGCAGGATGTGGTGAAAGTCGGAGTCCTGGAGATTGCTGATCTGGTCAATCCAGTGCACCAGTTCCACGTAGGGATTCCCCCGCAGCTTGCACAGCTTCGTGGCGCTTTCGATGGACTTGTAACCGAGCTCATTGAGCTTGCCGAATAGATTGGCTCTGCTGATTTCCGTCATGGTCAGGTTCCCTGTGTTATACGGTTGGTCCGGAATGCTGTCATTGTCGGGCAGTATCCGGAGTCAGCTGACTGATCAGCTTGTGATTAAGCAGGACCGACTGACTGGCGCGCGATACGCCGCGGGCACTGGTGGTCCAGCTGTCAAAACCCAGGCTGCGCTTGCGATCAAGCGTCATCGGGCGTACAGCATCCGGCTTCAGGCTGAGTTCAAGATCCCAGTCCCATTCGTCGCCGACATAGTTTCTTACCAGGTCATGCAATGCCCGGGCGCGGGTTCCGCCGGGCTTGAACGAGCTGAAGGTTTCCCAGTCCAGAGGGCCGAGCTGCACACTGAACTTGTGCCGAACGCTCCAGACTCGCTTGCCAATGTACAGCGCACGGCCCAGTTGCGCCGATTCCCGATGGTGTCCAAGGCGCACCACCGAATCGTCTACCAGAGGCAGCCACCCACCCACCCATTCGCGAATGCTGACCGGCAGGTCGAAATAGTCTCGTATCAACGCGACCATGCCATCGGGCGACTTGGCACTGCTACCGAACCAGCCCGGATAATGCCGCTTTGCGGCATCCGGTATCGAGTCCCGATTGGCGCTGGCCGCGGGCAGCAGGCCACACAAGGCGCCCAGAAACTCTGCGTAGGAATTGTTACCCGGCCGATCAAAGTTCACCGCAGGATCGAACTGGGTACTGGCACGGTAGAACAGTGAGAGCATCCGGTGATTGAACAGATCCAGAAATTCCTGGAAAGTGGGGTCTGCGTGATGCCGGGAACGCTGATAGGCGTATTCGGTGTAATGCAGGGGCATTGGTCCGTGTGAGCCGAGCAATCCGAGAAAATTCACGTACAGTCGATGCTGATGCGCCCGCCTGCCCATGATCAGGGAATGCAGCGCATGACCACGAAAACCAAGACTGACATTCTGGGACAGACGAACCACGTCGTCTCGCACCCGTACCGCTTCACCCACCCTGGGTTTGTCGGTGTGCGCATTTTCAAGCCGACGCACCGCCGCCACGAAATCGAATGAACGTATCCGCTCTGTCAGTTCCTCCAGGGACTGATCTACAGTGTCGATCGCTGTCCGATGCTCACCGGCCATCGTTGTATCTCGTTGCGTTGCACACTTTCCAATACGGTTTCGGTAAATGAGTTGACCGTGGCGTGTCGTGCGAAGAATTGCTCCAGAACCGAACCCAGTACATAGGCACCACTGCCTTCAAAGGCAGCCTCGTCGATACGCACCGACACCTGCATGCCGCGGGCAACTTCTATATGGCTGCGAAATTTCATCTGCCGGACTGCAGGTGCCGTTCTGACAGACAGGATGCCTTCCAGCTGGCGACTGTCCGAGCTGCGACTGGTATCGCAGTACATTTCCAGCATCTGACGCAGCATGGCCGCAGCCGCCGTGCCATCATCAGACGCAACGCTGTCCAGCGACAGATAATTCAGGTTCAGATTACTGACCAGGCGCCAGGCATCCTTGAAGTGCGCACGGGATGGCCTGGGTACGGTCGGACCATGAATACACCGGATACTGTCTACCGGCGCGCCGACATCCAGGTTGAAATCGGTATCCTTTTTTCCCACGGGCATCTGCAGCGGCAGATCCCGGTTGGTACAGTAGGTTTCCACTGCCAGCTGTTTCAGATCAGAGCGGTAGGGGGCATCCCGTTCATCCACCAGAGAGATGAATACCTCACTGCCGACGTAGCTGGCCCGTGCCCCGCGACGCTTCTGCCTGGATGACAACAGGCGCTGCTCTCGTTCCAGGCCATAGAACCGATTGGCCGAGCGCTGCTGCTCACTGCTGCTGAAATACGGGTGAAAGCTCTCCTGTGTTGCCTGACTACCGGCGAACCCCGTGACATCACCGACCGAGTACACTTCGAAATCCATGGGTCGTGTGCGATCTGGAATGACATGAAACCGATGCCGGCTGCGGTCCAGCAGGATACGATCCGCAGCCTTCGGAAACAGATTGATGGCAGGTACACAATTGAGCCTGAAGTGCTCCGGACTGACCGTCTCGAACAGTCGCTCGTTGCGATTGTCAAACAGGAAAACGATCTCGATGGTGTCATGGTGACAACGCTTCATACGGGACGCAAGGCCTGTAAGCCTGGCAAACAGAAAGCGTTCCGGAAACGCAAAGTATTCCTGAATCAATCGATAACCCTGAAACCCGCGATGCGTCACCGGCAGCAACGCTTCATCATCGGCATACCCCTGTCGCCTGAGACTGACAGCTTCCCGTGGACTGCGCACCTCACTACCCTGACAGACCAGTGCAATGGACTCGGTGTGACGGAACAGTTGCTCGTAGAGCAATGTACCGAGACTGTCCGCACCATTGAGGTAGATAGACAGGCTGTCCATCGGCAGTTCTGCAAATTCGTAGCCCCCGATGGTCTTCAGTTGAACCGACAGGCCTGAACGGACGGTCTTGCTGCTGCGCACGCCGGCGGTATCGAGGGCGGCCGACGTTCCCAGGTAATCGATGCCGGCAATCTCTATTGGCCAGAGCGTCAGATCATGAGAGGTCCTGAAATCACATTCCGTCTTCTCATCAGGCGAGATCTGGCTGCGCAGACGGGTACCGCGTTCAAGCGTAAAACCCTGGGCCAGGGAGCCTTCAGTGAGCGAGGGGAAAACCTCATTGATGACCATGGACGGTATGGGCGAGAGATAGGTGGGGTAGACCATCTCCAGCAGTTGTCGTGCGAGCTGACTGTGGCTGGACTCGATTTTCAGCTGCACTCTCGCTGCCAGGAAGGCAAAGCCTTCCAGCAACCGTTCCACGTACGGGTCGGAGCACTCCAGCGTCTCCAGTCCAAGCCGTCCGGCTACCTTGGGGAACTCGGCCGCAAAATCGCCGCCCATCTCCCGGATGTGTTGCAGCTCTCGCCGGTACAGTTCGAAGAGTTGCGGGTTCACGCCTCGGTAACCTTGACGTCACCCAGCTCCAGATCCAGTTCGGTTCTCAGGAACAACGCCTCGGGCATGGGGCGGCCCCACATCGTGCCTTCGATCTGGAAGGCTATGGCGTGTGGGTTCACCATGTCCTTGTCTTCGATCAGGCTGACGCGCAGGGTATTCTTCAGGATTCTGGGCTCGAATGTTTCGATGGCATCCTTAATCAGCTCTTTGATGGACTCCCTGTCTGCCGTGTTCAGGGTGCTGCCCGACAAGCCTGGCATTCCGTAGTTGAGGACGGTATCCCGGATTTCAGGGTAAGCGTCCAGCGACACGACCGATTCCAGATTGACCGTGTTCATCAACCACTCGAGATCACGAAGCACGGACTCACGCAAACTGCTGATGTTACCGGCTCTGTGATGCCGGGACTCTTCACGCACTTTTGGTCTATCGTCCGTCAGTCGATCAAGCAGGGAGGGCAGCAGTCTCTCCTTGTGAGTCAGTTCGGCCATTGAATCCGCTCAGGCTGCATCGCTACCTGACTCAACAGGCTCGCTGCCAGTCTGAAAGACGATCCTGCGTGTCTGTAGCAATGAGTATTCGCCACTGTCCGTGGTGAACATGCGCTGGCCGGCACCGGTGTAGAAATCGCCCCCGGTATCAATCCAGTCAGTTTTTCTGGCCAGTGCATTCTGTGGATCTGCCAGGGTTGCATTACCCGGATAGCGGGCAGGCATGAAGCCGATCGAACTACCTTCGTTGACCCAGCGAATCTGCACAGGCAGCCAGACCAGGTCACGCAGGTCTTCGGGTTCGGAAAACGAGATCTCCTCGACACTGTCCATCGGGACCCAGTAATATTTTCCGTTCAGAATGATCTCGAATACCGGGCCAAGCCGCATATCGGCATCGCTCAACCATTCGAACGCCTGATCATCGATCATCCCTTCGCGGGCAGTTGCCTTTTCCATGGCTCCCATGACAATTTCGCTGGCCGCTGCACCATTGCCCTTGTGTGCTTCACCCAACGCCTGAATCAGGGTTCCCAACCACGAATTCGGCTCGCCAAAGAGCAGCGGTGCACGCTTGCCCTGGAATACTTCCTCGCGGAACGCTTCGCACAACAACAACTCACGATAGGTTTGCGCCATGAGCAAGGCCCCGTTGTCCATGTCGCCCACGACATTCAATTGGGTCAATGCCCGGTTCCAGTTTCCCATGACGCACAGAAGTTGAAACAGAAACGTACGGTATTCCGGTTTGGCAGGATTATCTCGCACAGCATTCTGCAATGCACTGAGCGCCGCTTCAAGATCCCCTGCTTTGATGCATTCTTCGGCGTTCAAGATCTTTCCTCTGCTGACGAGAGTGACTTTGTGCCACTGAGTTGCGCTGAGATGACGGGTATCTCTGTCGCTTGTTCCACACCAGCAAAGCCCGCCGGCGTCATGAAAAACCAGAAACTCCGGCACGATCCTGGCGTCGTGAACGGAGTCTCCTGGCCTGTATTATCCGAAACAGCAGTCTTACACCATCGTCTTGTTTTCTGCGATGTCCCAGCCTGCTTTCTTCTCGGCCTCACCTGTCCCATCTTCTTTCTGTGGGACGTAGTCGACCTCCACCTTACTGAAGTTCAGGGTGACATTTTCAGTCAGGCGATCCTCGCCTCCTGAGCCACCGGTGCTGACCGAGGTCACCATGATGTCGGTCATCTTGATCTTCAGGTACTCCAGCGGGGTGCCGCCTGCCTTGCGTACGACCAGAGTACCTTCCTTGATGTGCTTGCCATCGAATGTACGTTGCAGCAGGGTGTGCGTAGAACTATCAATGTATTTGGTCAGTGACAGATCCTGGATATTCGCCTTGCCACCGCCACCGCCTGCACCCATGTGCGTGGTTCCACTTTGAGATGAACCCCAGCTCCATGCCAGCACATCGATTTCCTTTTTGTGTTTGTCGTCCTGCGCTTCACCTTCGACACCGTCCAACTTGATAAACATGTCAACAGCCATTTTAATTCTCCGTGTATCCGTTTAGGTTCAGTTTGTCTTTTCGAAACAGCGTCGTTGCCTTTGCTGTTGTGACTAGATTACGCCCGGGTGACTCCCTCCTGTATTAACTAGGTACTCGATAAGTGGTGAATAATCACCCCTTGGCTGATGGCAGTTTCGACACAAGCCTGAGTGATACCGATAGACCTTCCAGCTGATAATGGGGTCGCAGAAAGAACTTGGAGGTGTAATAGCCGGGATTACCTTCCACTTCCTCCACCACCACCTCGGCCGCTGCCAATGGCTTCTTGGCCTTGGTCAGTTCTCCCGAGTTGGCCGGATCACCATCCACATACTGGGTAATCCAGTTCTGCAGAAAGAGTTGCATGTCCGCTCTTTCCTTGAACGATCCGACCTTGTCACGCACCATGCACTTGAGGTAATGAGCAAAGCGGCACGTGGCAAACAGGTAGGGCAGCCGTGCTGCCAGATTGGCATTGGCCGTTGCGTCCGGGTCTTCGTACTCGGCTGGTCGCTGCGCTGACTGGGCACCGATGAACGCGGCTGTATCGGTATTCTTTCGGTGCAGCAATGGCATGAATCCGTTCTTCGCCAGCTCCGCCTCCCGACGATCTCCAATCGAGACTTCCGTGGGACACTGCATGTCCACACCGCCGTCATCTGAGGGGAAGGTATGCACCGGCAGACCTTCCACTGCACCACCGGACTCGACACCGCGGATACGCGAGCACCAGCCATACTGCTTGAAAGAGCGATTGATGTTCACCGCCATGGCATAGGCAGAGTTGGACCACACGTAGCTGCCGGAGCCCGTCGAGTTATCTTCTTCGAAATCGAACTCTTCCACAGGATCGGTGTTCGCGCCATAGGGCACACGGGACAGGAATCGTGGCATGCAAAGCCCCAGATATTTCGAGTCATCGGAATCACGCAGCGAGTTCCACGCAGCGTATTCCGGAGTCCCCATGATCTTGGTCAGGTCCCGCGGGTTGGACAGTTCATCCCAGGATTCCATCTGCAGGATGTTCGGGTCGACGCCCGTCAGAAACGGAGCATGCGCTGCCGCTGCGACCTGCTTCATGCCATTGAGGATTTCGACATCCGGCGTGCTGTGGTCAAAGTGATAGTCACCGACCAGGCAGCCATAGGGTTCACCACCGAGCTGGTCGTATTCGGCACCGTAGATTTTCTTGAACAGTGGACTCTGATCCCAGGAGACACCCTTGAACTTCTTGAACGTCTTGGCCAGCTCCTTCTTTTCAACGTTCATGACGCGGATCTTGAGCATCTCGTCGGTTTCGGTATTGTTGACCAGATGATGCAGGCCTCGCCATGCACCTTCCAGTTTCGTGAATTCCTGATGATGCATGATCAGGTTGACCTGCTCGGTCAGTTTCTGATCGATCTGCGCAATGATGGACTCGATGGTGCCGCGCGCATCATCGGATATCAGTGCGGTGTCAGCCAGCGCCTGTTGGGCCAGGGTGGTGACCGCCGCACTGACGGCCGAGCTGGCTTCCGGGCTACGTGGCTTGAAGTTCTTCTCCAGCAGCGAGGAAAAATCATCACTTTCTTCGACGGCGCCTTCCGCACCGGCAACTTCTGCTTCTTTCTCTGCCATGCTCAATTACTCCTTGGATTCTTCTGCATCGTCTTCAGGCTTGGGAGCTGCCGCAAGACTTGCCATGAGTTCGGGATCCGCCAGCAGGTTCTGGATCAAGTCTTCTGCTCCGGCCTTACCGTCCATATACGTCTTCAGGTTCGACAGTTCGTTACGGGCATTCAGTAATTTGCTCAGGGCATCCACCTTGCCGGCAACCGCAGCCGGGCTGAAATCGTCCATGCTGTCAAATGACAACTCGACACTCATTTCACCTTCGCCGGTCAGGGTGTTGGGCACGCTGAGCGATATCTTGGGCTTGGTGGATTTCAGGTAGGCATCGAAATTATCGACGTCGATTTCCGCGAATTTTCGATCATCCATGGAAGGCTTGGCATCACCGGCATTGCCCGACAGATCGGACATGACTCCCATGACAAACGGTAGCTGGACCTTTTTCTCGGCGCCGTACAGCTCGACGTCATACTCGATCTGCACACGAGGTGCACGATTACGTGCTATGAACTTCTGACCACTGGCCATGTCTCTCTCCCTTGTAGGATCTGTTATTCAAAAAGAGTATTCGGCAGGCCACTCGATGACCAGTACCCAACCGAACTAGTACAAATGGACTACTGTGTGCGTTGCTTGTGCAATCGCCGGACTGGCAACTGGACAGCATTGCCTACTCTCCTGCTTCCGACGGACCTGCTGGAAGCAGGCGACTGAATTCGGTGACCAGCTCTACGAAGCGTTTGCCGACCAGTTTTCTGATGTCCGCGATGATCAACGGAATGGGACTGGCAGGCTCTGCATTGTTAAAAAAAGCCTCGATGTCGTGCAGTGTGTCGAGCACTTCCTGGCGCGACTGGATGACCGGCGCTGCGCTGAGCTCACCTGGCCCGGCGGGTGCGTCTGGCGATGCAGCGAGTGCAGCGTCTGCAGCAGACCCGTCAGGCGCCACCTCTGCAGCCTCAGGCAATGCGACTGTGGGCGCCTGCAGGGTGGGCTGCGCCTCACCGCCCAGAAATCGGGCATAGCGGTCGCTGAGCAGTGAGGCCAGGGGCTGCTTCTGCAATTGGGCGAGCAGCATCGGCAGATCGTCCCGATAGGCAGGTGCCAGTGCCTGCAGTACTTCGAAAAACGGCTTATCGACAAAATCCCTTGCGCAGTACGTCAACACCCGTACCGGACTGGATGGTTCATGTTGCTGGTAGTACAGCAGAATGGCGTCGAATGAGGCCAGCACCATTGCACGACTGCCCAGGGTACTGGTCGCGGCAGGGCTGTCCGTTGTGGTTGCCGGGCTACCGGCAGTGGCTTCAGCGGTTGTCGATTCAGTGTCGTTGTCCGCCGCATTCGCAGCTGCCGATTGCAGATGCTCGTCCGCGTATTCGTGACACCGTGTCCGACATGACTCGATGCGCTTGATGAGCGGCTCGAGCGACAGGACATCCGCCTGTCCGGTCTTCTCGGCGAAGCTCGTTTCCACCAGTTTGCACAGTCCCGGCAGGGCGTCCAGCGCATCCAGTGTACTCTGCAGCGCATCCTTGTCAGACTCGGCAAACGCGCCCCTGATCAAACCTTCCTGGCAGCGTGCCTTGTCCTCCTCCGAACCGGAGACAGTACCCGCGCTTATATCGATATCCCGTGCAGAGAACTCGCCAATGCCTCTGACGCTGACCAGTGGCAGCCTGTGAATGGCGTCGAGAAACTGTGGCTGCATTGACAGATCATTGAACAGGTTGACACGGGCGTAGTACATGTCCTCCGGATCGTCGAGATCCGGCTCCGGGTACATATCGTCCCATTGATCGGTCAACAGGGTCAGCGTGTTCTGCAGCGCATCGCGGAAACCGGTGAAGCCCTTGACGTTGGTTTCCGCCTGTATCAGAAAGATATGCAGGGCCAGCTGATTGGCATTGGCACTGACGAGCTTGTTTGCCAGAGTGCGTACTTCACCCCATTGGGGGGGTTCTGCGGGAATGACAGAACTGCCCATACTGCGCTCTGGCTTGCCGGCAGCGGCGACGACCAGCGCCTGGAACTCGGGCGTGCTCTCAAAATCTGCCATTCAGTGTGATTCTCCTCAGTCCCTGCACCGCATGGCGGCTGCCCGGATCTAGAAGAATACAGACCGGACAGAACGGAAGCCATGCACGGTTACGCCGGTGGAGGCGAAAAACGCCTGTTTTCGCCCTATACTTAGGCATAGGAGTGGTGATAAATGGCGCGCTGAGCGATGTCAACAGCAGGAAGATGCGCTGACAGTGCAAAAAATCATGCAGGCCGCCGCAAAGGATTTCTTTCGCATGTATCCGACACAGGCCAGAGCAACTCATGGCGCCATACCGTAGTCTAGTATATCCATACGATGCGCGACGGATCCGGTAACGGTCATGGCCGTGACACTGACACGACCGGCAACTTGCGCAGGAAGCCACGCGGCGATGATGATGACAACGAACGATCAGGCAGATACAGAGTAATTCATGCGACTGACGCTACAAGTTCGTTCGTACTGCGATCAGCCACCGACAGATCCGCAAGAACGCCATTTCGACACATTTCCGATCCTGCTGGGACGCTCTACGGCGTGTGATTACAGCCTCGATGACGCCAGCCGTTATATCTCGTCGAATCACGCTGTCATTGCCGAGGAAAACGGCCGGCTGGTCATCCAGGACACCAGCGCCAATGGTGTATACGTCAACGGTGCGGCAGAGCCGGTAGGACGCGGGCGCAGTGTCAACCTGACCCATCACGATACGCTGGCCATCGGTGATTACCTGCTGACGGTCAGCATCGAATCTGCAGACAGCGAGGCAACGAGGCCGGCCCACGATGACCCCTTCGCCGAACTTTCCTCCGGATCGGTGAACGCCGCTTCATCCTCAGCACCGGCGGGTTACGATCCCTTCCGCGGTGACGAACCTGACTGGACGCCGCCCTCGGCCGCATCGGACGATCCATTTGGCGACGACTGGGAGATGAACGATACCTCGGCATCGCCAGGGGGTGCGGCTACGGATTCAGTCGATGACGAGTGGGCGGACTGGCCCGATAGCCGCGACCAGCAGGCAGGCGACCCGCCCGCCGGTGGTCGACGATCACGCCCGGCCGCTGCAGCACAACCAGTCGATAACGATGATCTCGACTGGTTGCCAGGTACCAGCAGTGAGACGGTCTCATTCCCACCGCCAACAGCCGATGACGGTCAAGATCCCGGGATTCCTGGAACCCGCCCCCGACGGCGGGGAGGCAGCGCGGACAGCGACATACCGACACCGCCATCGGCACCACGCGTCGAAGGGCACCCGGGCAGGGTCCCGCCGGCCGCGCACGAGCGGCCGCGACACGAACCACCACGCCGCCGCACTGCGGGCAGCCCGTCCGTATCACTGGAGCCGTTGCTGCGCGCCGCCACATTGCGTGAATCAGACTTCACTCACCTCAGCGAAGAAGAGGTACTCGCCCAAACGGGTAGGTTGCTGAGTCAGATGGTCGATGCAATGATGGTGTTGTTGCAGTCCCGTACCGAACTGAAGAATGCAATCCGGAGCGATGTCACGACGCTGTCCAGAAGTGGCAACAATCCTCTGAAGTTTTCTTTCAGCGCAGCAGATGCCCTGACCAAGCTGCTGTCGAATGAAACCGATGGATACCTGCAATCCGACGTGGCGGTCCAGGAAGCCGTGGATGATCTGAAACTGCACCAACTGGCCATGCTGGAGGGTATGAAGTCGGCAGTCAGATCCATGTTATTGCAGTTCGATCCGGAGAAACTTGCACGAAAACTGGAGAAATCTGGAGGAATCTCGGCAAATATTCCCATTACGCGTGAGGCGAAATTGTGGGAATTGTTTTGCGAACAGTACGAAGCTATTCGCGAAGAGGCAGTGAGCGATTTTGGCGAACTGTTTGGCAGCGAATTCAGAAAAGCCTATGAAAAACGCATCAGGCAGATGGGTAGAAAACCCGACTTCTAGTTGGCGGAAGCCGACGGTCAGTGGAGAGTGACATGCAGGGACACGGCGAAAGGAACATCACTGACAACCAGGCCAGCAGCAGGATGGTCGTGTTGCTCGTCATGCTGACAGGCGCAGCCCTGCTGTCCGGCTGCGGCCTGTTGCAGAAGGTGGGCATCCTGTCAAAACCGGAACCACCGGAAATACCGGCTCCGCCGCTGGCGCAGCAACCCTACGATGTCAACCTTAGACTTTCGGCCAGTGCCGATCTGAATCCGGACACCCAGTCCCGCCCATCACCCATCCAGGTGAGGCTGTTTCTAACCGATCGCCAGGCAGAAATCGACAGCAAGAGCTTCGAGGAGATGTTTGACTATTCCGGCAACTTCGTCGACCCCCGGCCATTGGCCATGGTGACCTTGCGCCCCGGGGAAACGCGGGAAATCACCCTGCCGGCAAACAAGTCACAAACCCTCTTGGTCATAGCGGCAGCTTATCGCGATCCGTACCAGTCAGTATGGAAGGCCACCGCCGTGATCACGCCACGGGACGTCGTGGAAGCCTCGGCGAGTATCGGCGCAGCGGCAGTCACCATCAGTCCGAGCCTCTGACCTGATCCAGTGACTCCTTCACCCGCCAAGCGAGATTGCCGTGCAGAAGAATGACAGAACCTTGTGGACCGAAGGCATGTTCCTCGGCCCACAGCATTTCCAGCAACATGACCGTTTTCTGCTGAATACGGTGGCGCAGGTCGTGCAGTGCATGGGCGCCTTCGCACACGGCCTCGTGGAGTACGAACTGGATGCGGCAGCGCTGAACGAGGGCAGAATTGCACTGTCCCGGGTCAGTGGCATCTTTCCAGACGGCACGCCGTTCAGTCTTCCCGGGGATGGTGAATTGCCACTGCCGCTGGTCATCGACAGCGATTGCCGGGATGTCATCGTATCGCTGGCCCTGCCGTTTGCCGACCAGCAGGACAAAGATGCCGTGGAAACGCGCTCTGCCGGATCGTTTTCGCGTTACGTGATACGGGATCAACAGGTGAGCGACCGGCACAGCCCGGATTCGAACAGCGAGGAAACCGTGTTCACCGCCGGCCTGTGGAGTCGCCTGACGCTGGCCGGTGATGACCACACGGCATTTCATACCATTCCGCTGGCCAGGATCATCGAGAAGCGTGACGATGACCGGGTGGTGCTGGACGATCGCTACTATCCCTGTGCCATGGCCCTGCAGGCCTCCTCGCCACTGATCTCCCTGACGCGGGAATTGAATGGCCTGGTCAACCAGAGAGCGACCGATCTGGCCGGCCGTATCGGTACCGCCACTGCCAGTGACTCATCACAACTGAGCCAGCTGCTGCTGTTACAGATACTCAATCGCAGCAAGCCACTGCTCAAGCACTTCAGCGAGGCAGTGACCACCCATCCGGAAGTGATTTACCGGGAACTGGTGCAGCTTGCCGGCGAACTGTGCACCATCACTCGCAGCGGAAAACTGGCGCCAGAATTCACCGAATACCTGCACCGCGACCAGTACAAGAGCTTTGCGCCACTGATCGATACACTTCGCGAGAGTCTCAACTGGATCCCGGACTCCACCACCGAATCCATTCCCGTTCAGCATGTGAAAGCCGGTATTTACACCGCCTCCATCAAAAACACCAGCCTGTTCCAGACCTCGCGTTTCATACTGGCAGCCAAGGCGCGTGTTACACCCGAGGAACTGAGCCGTCGGCTGCCACGCCAGACCACCATCTCCTCGAAGGCCAAGCTGCGCGATCTGGTGGAAGCACAAAGCCAGGGCATTGCCCTGAAACCCGTCATCACCGTACCCAACAGCATTCCGATGTACGAGAACAATGTGTACTTCGAGATGCGTGAGGACGATCCCCTGTGGCAGGAAATTGCCGTGTCCGGTGATCTCGCCATGCACATTGCAGGCAGTTACAGTGATCTGCAGATGCAGATATGGGCGATCCGCAAATGACCGATGACCCGTTTGCCTTTGATGACGATGACCGCACGGTACTCAGACCCGGTGCTGGCAGTCGAGCTCAGGCACCTGCCTCGGCAGCCGGGGGCAACCGGCACAGGCAGCAGGCACTGCCCCCGCTGGGTGGAATCAATCCCCTGGAAAAGGCGGCCTCGCGATTACTGCCACTGCTGCTGACCATACGCCATTCCACCACGCACCCGAATCCGGATCAACTGCGCAATCGGCTGATTCAGGAACTCAACGATTTCAAGCAAGCGGCACACCGGATTCTGAATGACCAGAAAAAAGTGACCCAGGCCAGCTACGTCATGTGCACGGTGCTCGACGAGGCAGCAATGAACACACCCTGGGGTCATCAGGCCAACTGGTCACAACACAACCTGCTGGCCACCTTCCACAATGAAGTGATCGGTGGCGAACGATTTTTTGCGCTGCTCAAGGGTCTGGGCAAGAACCCGAAGGAGAACATCGACCTGCTGGAACTGATGTATGTCTGCCTCTCCCTGGGTTACGAAGGCACCTATCGAATCGCACAGAACGGCCAGGCTACCCTGGCCAAGGTTCGACTGTGGCTCTACGAGATCATCAGCAGTGCACGCCCGACAGCGGAAACCGGCCTGTCGCTGCACTGGCAGGGTTCAGGAGTGCAGGAGAGCAAGTTGCCCAAACTGACCGTGCTCTGGGTGCTGGCAGCCGCTGCACTGGCTGCCAGTTCGCTGATCTACATCGGCTACCGTTACAGCCTGGGCAGCCGCTCCGATGAGGCGATCGCCGCATTCTTCCAGATCGAGGCAGAACCGCTGTTGATCAACAGCGTCGCCCCACCGGCCGCACCGCCAGCCAGCAGCAGCACCAGTGAGCAGGTCGTGACGCTTGAGAAACTGCTGCAGCCGCAGATCGACCTGGGGCTGCTGGAAGTGGATGACTCGTTCAACGAAGGCAAGGTCAGGATCGTCAGTGACAACCTGTTTGCCTCCGGTAGAACTGAACTCAATCCGGAACTGGAACAGCTGGTGCAATCCATCGCCCAGGCCATGGATCAATTCAGCGGATCGATTCTGGTGACTGGTCACTCCGACAACATACCGATAAGATCCGGGCGCTTTGCATCCAACCTGGAGCTGTCTCAGGCGCGCGCGCAGTCGGTAGCGCAGCGCATGGCCACCTCACTGCGTGATCCGACACGCCTCAGCGCAGAAGGACGCGGCAGTCTGGAACCGATCGCCGACAACGGCAGTGCCAGTGGACGTGCCAGAAACCGACGCGTTGAAGTGTCAATCTTCTACTGATGCGTGCAGGATTCTCATGATGCGACGTCCACCACCTAACAGGAACTCCCAGATGGCTGACAGGAGCGGTTGAAGCAGTCATGAAACGTCTTGGCAAAGTATTCACCAACCGGCTGTTCCTGGCCTTTCTGGGCATCGTCTTTCTGTCACTGGTCATCTGGTTCGTCGGTCCCTTGCTCGGTTACAACTCCATCTCACCACTGGAGAGTCGATACAACCGTCTGCTGGCCATCGGCAGCATGTCCGCGTTGTGGTTCCTGCTGGTACTGGTGCGTTTCATCAAGTCGCGCAGGCGCAATGCCCAGATGCTCGATTCACTGGCCAGTGAAGAGGTGTCGGCCAACGATTCCGCCAGTGCAGAGGAGTTGCAGATACTGCAATCCAAGATGGAAGAGGCGGTACAGACGCTCAAAAGTCGCAACTTTTCCCGCACCGGTGGCAGCCGCTTCATTTACGAACTGCCGTGGTACGTGATCATCGGCCCGCCGGGTGCCGGCAAGACAACACTGCTGAGTAATTCCGGGCTCGATTTTCCGCTCGAGGAGACGCATGGCAGGTATTCGGTCAAGGGACTGGGTGGCACACGCAACTGTGACTGGTGGTTCACGGATCAGGCGGTACTACTGGACACGGCGGGACGGTATACCACTCAGGACAGCGAGGCGGAAGTGGACAAATCTGCCTGGACGGGGTTTCTTGACATGCTGCGCCAGAAACGCAGTCGCCGCCCGATCAACGGCGTATTGCTGGCGTTGAGTATCGAGGACATCCTCACCAGTGACGATGCCCAGCTGGAGCAGGTGGCAAAGACGCTGCGCCAGCGGATCGAGGAACTCTACAACCAGCTTGGAATTGCCCCGCCGGTCTACCTGATGTTTACCAAGTGCGATCTGCTGGCTGGTTTCGCAGAGTATTTTTCCGACCTGAACAAGCAGGAACGCGAGCAGGTCTGGGGCAGAACACTGGAGCTGGGTGACACCGAACCGGCCAGTACACTGAAGCAGGGACTGGCCGAACTCAGCGACCGGCTCAATCAGCAGACGGTGGGTAGACTGCAGGCCGAGCTGAGTCAGAAAAACCGCGAAAACATCTATGGATTTCCGCTGCAGTTCAATCATGCCAGGCAGCGCATAGACGGCTTCATCAGCACCCTTACGGCCTCGTCCCGCCTGTTGCAGCCGGTACTTTTTCGGGGGGTCTATTTCACCAGCGCAACGCAGACCGGCTCGGTCCTGGACCAGGTCATTCAAAATGTGTCGCAAAGTTTCGGGATCGACGAGGCCATGTCGTCACAACCGGCTGGAGAGGGGCGCAGTTTTTTCATCCATCGCCTGCTGAGTGAAGTCATCTTTGGCGAATCCGGACTTGCCGGTACCAATCTGAAGACTGAGAAACGCCTGAAGAGACTGCAGTGGGGTGCCGCAACGGCGCTCGTCGTCGGCACGGCAGGGCTGATCGCTTTCTGGACTGCCAGCTACCTGCAGAACAAGCGCCTGATCAATGAGGTCGATGTGGCGGCAGCGGACCTGCAGCAATCCGTGAACGCGGTGGATCCCAACAGTCTGGACCTGTTTGCAACCAACACCGTTCTCAACAAGGCCCGTTCACTGACAGGGCTGGGTGAAGACAGTGCGCTGGGTCATGGATTCGTGATCAAGGGAGCAGGACTCTATCAGGGCACCAAGATCAGCGATCTTGCTTCGACCAAGTATGATGAACTGCTGCAGGAACTGCTGCTGCCGCGACTGATGGTGAGACTGGAACACCAGATGCATGCCCATAACAGCAATAGCGAGTTCCTGTTCGAGGCACTTAAAACCTACCAGATGATCGGTGTGCGGGACCGCTTCGACTCAGACAGTATCGTCGGCTGGTTCAACTTCGATTTCGATACCAATTTCTCTACCGACATACCCGAGAGCGTCAGGGCAGAACTGAAGGCGCATGTCAGTCGACTGTTTCGTGAGAGTCCCCGTCCACTGCCTCGACCACTGGATAACTCGATCATCGAACAGTACCAGTTGATTGCCGCCAATACATCCCTGGCACAACGGGCCTACAATCGCATTCGCAACAGCGCACTGCGCGATATCAATTCTCATGTCCGGCTCAGCTCGGTTGTAAGCCCTGAACTGTCCCGAGTCTTCACGCGTGAAGATGGAGTCTCACTGGACCAGAGTGTGCAGAACTTCTTTACCGTGCAGGGCTATGACTCGGTATTTCTTCCTGCCAGCCTGGATTTCAGCCGCACCCTGTCTGATGATACCTGGGTGCTGGGTGAGGCCGCATCGGTTACCGCCCAGTCCACCTCTCCCGAGGAATTGAAGTCGGCCGTCACCGGCTTGTATTACCAGGATTACATCGATCAGTGGAGCACCCTGTTCAGCAATCTTGCCATGCGTACTGTGGATGGCCTGTCACAGGCATCCGAGTTCGTCGCCCTGATTGCCGATACCGATTCACCGCTGAAGAAGTTTCTGGTATACGCCAGCAACCAGACGACGCTCACCCGTGCACCGGCTGCGGAAGAAGATCCATCATCGGCCGAGGGCAACACCCGTGAAAGTGCACTGGGCAGTCTGCTGGGCACACAGCCACAAAGTGTCGCCGTACCGCAAATCATCGACCCGGTGACCCAGCATTTCTCGACGCTGCATGCGCTGGTCTCGGGCTTCGAGACCAATACGTCGACGCTCGACTCGGTACTCAATCAACTGGCTGAACTGAACATCCAGCTACTGCCCATGGCACAGAGTCCGGCCGGCACCGTGGATACGCAATTGAACGCCGAACTGGCCATCAACATGCAGAAGCTGACTCTGAAAGCGGACAGGCTGGCAGAGCCACTGGCCTCACTGGTGTCAGGCCTGACCAACGAAATCAGCGATGTGGTAGGCGGAGGATTCTGCCAGCAACTGGATACGGCCTGGAAGACCGATGTGCTGGCGTATTACCAGCGAGCCATTCGCAGCCGATACCCGGTCAATCGCTCAGGCACTGCTGATATTGCGCTGACCGATTTCGGTGCCTTCTTCGGGCCAGGTGGTGTCATCGATACATTCGTCAACACCTACCTGACCGGACAGGTATCCAGGACACCGGGTCAATGGACCTGGGTGGGCAAAGGTTCATCGGTGTGCCTGTCGGACAACTCGCTGAAACAGCTTGCGCTGGCCGATGACATCAAGAACACCTTCTTTTCCCAGGGTGGCAATTTGCCCTCGTTTCGCTTCGACCTGATACCCCAGCAGCTTTCCATGTCCACGGATATCAATCATCTGTTCCTGGATATCGGGGGCAGTCGCACCGAGTATTTTCACGGTCCAGTGAACGGCGCCACCTCGTTCAGCTGGCCTTCGGATACCAACAATACCCAGGTGACCCTGCGTGTCGAGCCAGTGGTTCCCGGCTCTACCTCGAGCATCAGTCTCAGCGGACCCTGGTCGGTGCTGCGCCTGTTCGAACGAGGTGCACGTACACCTCGCCGCGGTGGGCTGACGGTCACCTACAACTTTGGCGGCAGACCAGTCACCCTGGCATTGGCCACCAGCAGTTTCAACCCGCTCAATTCAGTTGCCGTGCGTAATTTTCGCGCACCGGAGAGCCTGTGAACCAGCTTGGCTACTACGGAAAAACCCCACATCGAGGCGACTTCGTCAGGTTCAATCTGCCACAGGCCTTCATCAAGGTCTGGGATGACTGGCTGCAACAGCTCATGCTCCAGGGCAGGGAGCAGGAGCCGGAGTGGTCGACCTGCTACGCGCAGGCGCCCACCTACCGCTTCGTACTCTCAGGCGGTATTGCCGGAAACACTCCGTGGATCGGGCTCATGAGGCCCAGTCATGACAAGGTAGGTCGGCTTTTCCCGTTCTGTCTTGCCATGTCACTGGCCGACAATGCCCTGCCCTGCGTAAGTGTGCAGACTCACGCTAACTGGTTCGTCGCCGCAGAAGCCCTGCTGGATCGCGTGATGAACAGTGACTATCAATTCGAGGATCTGCAGGAGGAGCTGGCAAACCTCTCCGACCATGCGTCATTGCCACAGCTCGGCACGGAAGATCCGGTGACGCTCTCCGGTAAGCAGACCGGTGACCTGGTCACCATCAGCACGTTGAATCCGGATGCGCTGATGAACGCCCAGACACTGTCGGCTCTGCTGGATACCACGCTTCGCCAGACCCTGGGCGAATACAGTCTCTGGATCACTCGAGACGAAGCAGGTGCAACGATAGTGAACGCGGGCCTGCCGATCGATAGCGCCGGACTCGCCATCTTCACCAAGGACTGGAACAAGGCCTCCTCCGCATCGATCGATGCGGCAGCATTGCTGGCCTGCCTGAGCGCAACTGACCTGCCTGGCATCCAGGATGCGACCTTCTCAACGCCGACCACCGGCGAGTCGCAGGCTGAAAAACCAGCGTCCCGGAGCAGTGATGCCGGACACGCAGACACTGCGCAGGGTTCGCAGGACTCGACAGACACTGACTCGCACCATAGCCGGGGATCCCCAGGCGTGGAGCAGGTACCTTCGGCGGATGACTGGGCGGCCCTGGAGGATTTCGACGATACTCCGGGCCAGAATGCAGTCGTCGTTCCGGAAGTCGAGCCTCTGGAACTGGATGAGGACGATCTGCCAGAGGCCCCGTGGGAGAGCTGATGATGTGGCAGAGCAACAGCTATACCGATACGGGCCAGG
>JABDKN010000117.1 GCA_013002205.1 Granulosicoccus sp. | reverse complement strand
GTGTTGCCTGCCCTGTGCAGTCCATCGCTCATGGTTTCAAATCGCCAGTTGCGCCCTGCACTGCTGATATCCAGATCGCCACTGCCGGAAAAATCGTCATTGAATGTGACTTGCCAGCCCTGGGGTGCCCCGCCAGCGGGTGGCTCCTCGGTCGGTGGCTCCTCCGCAGGTGGTTCTTCTACGGGTGGATCTTCGGTCGGTGGCTCCTCGGCAGGTGGTTCTTCAACGGGAGGTTCTTCGGCTGGCGGATCCTCAGTGGGCGGCTCTTCGGGTGCAGGATCATTCTTGCCGCCTTTCCCGTTCTTACCCGACTTGCCCGGTGAATTATCCGTCTCATCCGGATCGGCCAACGGTGTGGAAATACTGTAGGAGGCAACGGGCGACACCAGTTGGCCGTCGCTGGCAACCACCGTGTACAGATAGGTGACTCCCGCACTCAGATTATTGTCCGTGTAAGTCAGTTTGCCGGTTCTGGAGATCACCGCCTCATCGCGCACGAGTTCATAGAATCGAACTCGTTTATCATCCACTGACGGGTCCCAGCTTAATCTGATTTCAGTTGACGAGACAGCTATTGCAGTGAAGTTTCCGGGTGCTGTCGGCGCTTCATTGGCAGCCGCACCGGGACTGAATGATACCGTCCCAGCCAGAACACACACTGCTCCCAGTCTCTGGTTTGCTGCAAAATTCCTCATCGAATCGACCACATCTGGCTGGCAGTAGCCCCGTCGCTACTGAGTTTGATGGCGGCCGCCCGATTCACCAGATAAAGCAATCAACAGATCAACTCGGAACACAGGGATTGATTCATGTCGATATTCGTGACCCGTCACACCACTTCAACACAAACCATTAAAGGTTTAATCGTGTTGCCCACTGGGCGAAGCTATTTGAGCAACTTGTCCAGCAGCGATGGTTTCCGACCAGTCGGTTCGAATACATTCCTGGTTGTGCCATTGACCTCATCCTGCCAGCTGCGTTGCTCCTCCGGCCAGGAATTCTTGATGTACGAGAGCACCGCTATGATCTGCTGGTCATCCAATACGGTGGCATATGCCGGCATTCTGGAGCGATAGGTCTCATCACCGATCACTACCGCCGGCCCGTACTTGGTTATCTCGAACAGCAGGTCATCGGCATGATGCCAGGTGTGCCCGCTGGCATCGTGCGGCGGGGCGGGTAGCAAGCCCTCACTGTCGCGTTGCCGCCAGTCCGGCTGACCTTCCAGCTGCACACCGTGGCACGCTGCACAGTGAGACCGGTAGACAACCTCTCCAGCGGCGACTACCGACAGATCATCTGCCAGCAGCCTCGTCTCCACTCCATCGGTGCCGGTTGAGGCCATGCCCGAGAGCGGTATCACTATCGACACCAGCATAATCGGAGCAAAGCGCCTGGAAAGGGCAAGCACCTGGCCGGTCGGGTTCAGATTCATGATCACATTACTCCTGCAGATCGTCGTGTGAGCCTTGCCAGCGTGCCAGCGCCGTTTGATCCTCCAGGCGCTCCTGACGAAGACTGTTTTCGATCACATCCACCTGTCTGAGTCTGACTGCCGGTGTCATCCGCTGACACGAACCAGCGCGCCCAGCCCGGCGGCATGATGCTCCAGCGCATGGCAGTGAAAAAGCCAGTCGCCGGGATTGTCCGCAACGAAGGCAAGTTCCATGCGCTGACCGGGCATCAACAGCGGACTATCGACCCAGCGGGGTTCATCAAGTGCGTCGTCATCCACACTCAGCAATTTCATGTGGTGACCATGCAGATGCATCGGATGCGGAAATGCCGTCTGGTTGTCGAGGCGGATCTTCACCGAGGTACCGGCGGCGACATCGATCAGAGGCGGTAGTGTCAGCGAGTGTCCGACCGTGTCGTTGATCGCCCACACATAGCCCTGTCGGGCGATTTCTCCCAGCGCCATCCATTGACCATCCAGCCGTGCCTGCCTGAGCCCGCCCATGGCCCCGCCGGCGATGACAATGGACTTTTCCTCGAAGTCCGCCAGGTCCGGCTCGGCGATCAGGGGCTGGCCCAGCGCGATCGGTTCATCAAGCGCCTCACCACGAAGTGGCGTCTCGTCGGTGACGACCAGGCGCGTCAGCTCGAATGACTGTCGATAGAAGCTGTCCGTCACGGAGATACTGCTGCCAGGTGAGGCCAGCACATCCAGTACCAGATCGACCCGGCCTGCAGCGCCGATGATGATCGGGCCTGCTGCGACGTAGGGTGTGACCGCCTGGCCATCGATCGCGATGACCGAGGGAGCGAGTTCACCAAAATCCAGTGCAAAGTTTCTGGCGTTGGCGGCGTTGATCAGCCGCAAGCGCAGGCGTTCACCGGATCGAACCCTGAGGATATCGCGAAATCTTCCGTTGACGGTAGGCACATTGCCGATGCGTCCTGCGTGGGACCTGTCATGCCCGTTGCCGAAATCCTCTCTGATGGAGGCATCGTTCATCAATCGCCAGTCATCGATCATCCAGACCAGGTCACGATCGACCCTGGGAGGACTTCGTTCCTCGATGACAAGTGGCCCGTACAGGCCACGACCTACCTGCTCGAACGCATTGAGGTGTGAGTGGTACCAGTAGGTGCCTGCATCGGGGGGCGTGAACGTATAGGTATACGACTCACCTGGCTCGATCGCACTCTGCGTCAGACCGGCCACTCCGTCCATGGCGTTGGGTAGACGAATCCCATGCCAGTGGACAGAGGTAGGTACGTCCAGCGAATTGGTGACGATTGCCTCCAGAGATTGCCCGTGTCGAATCCGAATCGGCATGCCGGGCACCTGAGCGTTGAATGCCCAGACATCGGTTGCCGGAAGATCAGGGCCTACGATCGATGCCCTGGCGGGTGCACATCTCAGCGTGAAATGTTGCGCCGCGCCGGTACCGGCGGCGGTGTCGAGCGCACCCTGTGATTGCGTTGCACCGACGGCACGACCCTGCTGCAGAAGTGTGCCAACGCCGCCTGACAAGGTGGATAGCAGAAACTTGCGACGATTCATGATTCCCAATCCTGATCAACCTGATACACGGTTATCAACGAACGACACTGGACTATAGGGCTTCCACCTGCTGGAAGCTCAAATGAGCATAGTCACTGCAACACCATCGAGTCTTGACCTTCCAGTCACTGGAACATCTATGCTATCTGGACATGGTAGCCGGAGGCAGATGTCATGGCAGGTAGTAAGCCACTTTCGATCGAAATCGACGCCATGAGCTGCGCCTCGTGTGTGGCACGTGTCGAGAAGGCACTCAGTGCTGTTGACGGCGTCGAGGAGGCAGTCGTCAACCTGGCCGGAGAGAGCGCGACGGTATCCGGCACAGCCGATGAGCAGGCCATTGTCGATGCGCTGGAGATCGCCGGCTACCCGGCCCGGAAACACACGATGACCCTGTCGGTGCGGGACATGAGCTGCGCCTCGTGTGTGAGACGCGTCGAGATGGCCCTGAGAGCGGTTCCCGGTGTCCTGGATGTTGCTGTCAACCTGGCGACCGACACTGCAACGGTGACGGTACTCACAGGGGCCGTCAGCGCCACAGAGCTTGCCCGCGCAAGCGGCGCGCTCGGCTACCCGGCCACTGCGAACGTGCTCGAAGAGCGTGATCATGGCAGCCGCAAGGCGGAGGAAATGTCGCGACTGCGAGGTCAGGTGACCCTGGCCGCCGTGCTGACTCTGCCTGTGTTCATCATGGAGATGGGAGGCCATCTGGTCCCCGCGTTTCATCACTGGCTGGCAGCAACCATTGGCCTGCAGACGAGCTGGATTATCCAGTTCGTACTGGCCAGTATCGTCATGTCGTGGCCCGGGCAGGCGTTTTACTCCAGGGGTATTCCAGCCTTGTTCAAGGGCACACCCGACATGAACAGCCTGGTAGCGCTGGGCAGCCTGGCTGCCTGGGGTTACTCCGTTGTCGCCACGTTTTTACCGCAACTGCTGCCTGCCGACAACCTGGCCGTGTACTTTGAAGCTGCGGCCGTCATCGTGACACTGATTCTGCTGGGTCGTTACCTGGAAGCGCGGGCAAAGGGCCGCACGGGCGACGCCATAAAAGGCTTGCTTGACCTGCAACCAAAGACCGCACGCGTTGAGCGCAACGGCGTGCACACGGAACTCCCCATCGAGCAGATAATGATTGGTGACATCGTTCACGTCAGGCCTGGCGAGAAAATCGCTACCGACGGAATGGTCGTCCACGGTGCTTCCTATGTCGATGAAAGCATGGTAACCGGTGAACCCACGCCGATCAGGAAAGAGGCGGGTGCCTCGGTGGTCGGCGGTACGATCAACGGACAGGGAGCCCTGAGTTTCCGTGCCAGCCAGGTTGGAGACGATACCATGCTGGCACAGATCGTTCGCCTGGTAGCGCAGGCACAAAGTGCCAGACTACCGATCCAGGATCTGGTCAATCGGATCACCGCATGGTTCGTACCCGTCGTACTGCTGCTGGCCACCCTCACCGTCATCACCTGGCTGCTGCTCGGACCGGTCCCAGCCCTGACACATGCACTGGTTGCCGGTGTCTCGGTGCTCATCATCGCCTGCCCCTGTGCCATGGGACTGGCCACACCGACGTCCATCATGGTGGGAACCGGGCGGGCGGCCGAGCTGGGTGTGCTGTTTCGCCAGGGCAGCGCATTACAGGGTCTTCAAGAGACCAGGGTAGTCGCGATCGACAAGACAGGCACACTCACCCAGGGGCGTCCGGCGCTGATTGATATTGCCGTGGCAGCCGGTGTGAATGAGGAGAGGCTGCTGGGCATGATAGCCGCTGTCGAAGATCAATCCGAGCATCCCGTTGCCAGGGCGATCGTGCGTGCAGCGGCAGAACGCGGACTGGCGCTACCGGCTGTTGATGCATTCAGCTCCATCACCGGACTGGGCGTGCAGGCGCAGGTGGATGGGCAGAGCGTTCTGGTGGGTGCGGATCGACTGCTGATCGGTGAACATATAGACCTCGGCGAACTCGCATCGGTGGGTCGACGATACGCGTCCGCAGGCCGTACGCCGATTTTTGTCGCTATCGATGGAACGGTGGCCGCGGTGCTGGGAATTGCAGACCCGATCAAGCCGGGTACACCGGCGGCTGTTTCGGCGCTGCACGCACTGGGACTCAAGGTAGCCATGATCACCGGTGACAACCGGGCAACAGCTGATGTGATTGCTGATGAACTTGGCATCGATCATGTCGTGGCGGAGGTTCTTCCTGACGGAAAAGTCACCGCCCTGAGGACACTGGTGTCGGGGCAGAGGAAGATCGCCTTTGTCGGCGATGGCATCAACGATGCGCCTGCTCTGGCTGCTGCCGATGTCGGTATCGCCATCGGTACCGGTACCGACATCGCCATAGAAAGCGCTGACGTGGTCCTGATGTCCGGCGATCTCAGGGGCGTCGTCAATGCGTTTTACCTGAGCCGTCAAACCATGAGAAACATCCGCCAGAACCTGTTCTGGGCCTTTGGCTACAACATACTGCTGATACCGGTGGCCGCGGGGCTGTTCTACCCGATCAACGGTCTCATGCTCTCGCCGATGCTGGCCGCAGGGGCCATGGCATTGTCCAGCGTGTTTGTACTGTCGAACGCGCTGCGCCTGCGCTGGGCACAACCGGCCCTGCTGGAGAACCGTGCAGCGGTTGAGAATTCCGTCGATCCGCTGCCTGGCAGCCAACAGGCTGCCAGCATCACGCTGAATGACACACACCCACAGGAGACGAGTCCATGAACATCGGCACAGCAGCGAAGCGCTCCGGACTGCCCGCAAAGACCATACGCTATTACGAGGATATCGATCTGATCAGGCCGCGGCGTGATACCAACGGTTACCGGGACTTCAGTGACCGTGATGTACACAAACTGTTATTTCTCTGTCGCGCCCGCGCCCTGGGCTTTACGATAGAGAATTGTCGCGTCTTGCTGGAACTCTGGGAAGATCAGGAACGAGCCAGCGGTGATGTCAAGCAGATCGCCCGTGAACATCTGGCAGTGATCGACGCAAAGATTGCGGATCTGACCAGCATGCGTGAAAACCTGAGCCATTTGATTGAAACCTGCAGTGGAGACGATCGACCCGACTGCCCGATTCTGAACGACCTCGCCAAGGCAGGATGATCAGGGACTATTCAATAGCACCCGGACGGTGCACCTGACGGTCATCCTGCCAGTTTGCCTGGCAGCCGCCCTGCCCGACTCAGTCGGCAAAGTCCAGCGCCGGAAACCAGTGCTGGTTTCCGGGCACTCCGGGCCGCAGAGTACCGGCTTACCACCAGCGCGGGAGAAACAGGCGGCCAGCCGCCTAGCGACGCAGTTTCTTGATCAACTGCAGCTGAGCTGAGGCTTCGGCCAATTGTGCCTGTACTGCCTTGTAGTCGATTTCACCCGGCTTGCTGCCCGCCAGCGCGGCCTCGGCTTCTTCTTTTGCCTTCTGGGCAGAGGCCTCATCCAGTTCCTCTGCACGCACTGCAGTATCGGCCATGATGGTGACGATGTGGGGCTGCACCTCGATGATGCCGCCGGAAACATAGATGTCCACCTCCTCGCCTTCGTCGGCAGGCTTGATGCGAACTTCACCCGGTTTGATTCTCGATATGAAGGGTGTGTGTCCGGGGGCAATGCCCACTTCGCCCATCTGCGCACTGGCTGAAACCAGAGTGGCGTCACCACTCCATATTTCATTCTCCGCGCTGACGATCTCTACCTTCAGAGAAGCAGCCATGACTAGGCTGCCGCCGCTTTCTTGGCATTGTCGACAACTTCATCGATCGTGCCCTGCATGTAGAAAGCCTGCTCCGGCAGGTGATCGTACTCACCGGCCACGATACCCTTGAACGCAGCGATCGTGTCTTTCAGAGACACATATTTACCCGGAGAACCGGTAAATACTTCTGCAACAAAAAATGGCTGCGACAGGTAGCGTTGGACCTTACGGGCACGCGCCACGACCAGTTTGTCCTCCTCAGACAGCTCGTCCATACCCAGAATCGCGATGATGTCCCGCAGTTCCTTGTACCGCTGCAGCGTATTCTGTACCGAACGGGCGGTGTCGTAGTGATCCTGGCCGATGACCAGGGGATCCAGCTGCCGGGACGTCGAATCCAGAGGATCCACAGCCGGGTAGATACCCAGCTCCGCAATATTCCTGGACAGCACCACGGTGGCATCCAGATGCGCAAAGGTTGTGGCTGGCGAGGGGTCAGTCAAGTCATCCGCCGGTACATAGACCGCCTGTATGGAGGTGATCGAACCTGTCTTGGTCGAGGTAATGCGCTCCTGCAGAGCGCCCATTTCCTGAGCCAGCGTCGGCTGATAGCCTACCGCGGAAGGCATGCGACCCAACAGGGCCGACACTTCGGTTCCGGCCAGCGTGTAGCGGTAGATGTTATCGATGAACATCAGAACATCACGACCTTCATCACGGAAAAACTCCGCCATGGTCAGTCCTGTCAAGGCCACCCGCAGTCGGTTTCCCGGAGGCTCATTCATCTGGCCGTAAACCAGCGACACCTTGTCCAGTACATTCGAATCCTTCATCTCGTGATAGAAGTCGTTACCCTCACGTGTACGCTCACCTACTCCGGCAAATACCGAAAATCCCGAGTGCTCGATCGCGATGTTCCGGATCAGCTCCATCATGTTGACGGTCTTGCCTACACCGGCACCGCCAAACAGTCCGACCTTGCCACCCTTGGCAAACGGGCAAAGCAGGTCGATGACCTTGATGCCGGTTTCCAGTAACTCGGTGGAACCGGATTGCTCGGCATAGGATGGTGGCTCACGGTGAATCGGCATGCGCACCTCGGTGGCGATGGGCCCCTGTTCATCGATTGGGTCACCCAGGACATTCATGATTCGACCCAGGGTGGCTTCACCCACCGGTACGGAAATCGGCGCACCGGTATTGGTGGCCTGCACGCCCCGTTTCAGGCCTTCCGAGGTTCCCATGGCGATGGTCCGGACGATCCCGTCTCCCAACTGACCCTGCACTTCCAGCACCGTTTCGCTGTTTTCCACGGTCAAGGCATCGTAGGTCTTTGGTACGGCATTGCGTGGAAATTCCACATCGATGACCGCACCGATGATTTCGACAATAGTTCCTGTACTCATGATGGTTGTCCTGCCCTTATGTTTGTCTGGTTGCCGGTACGCCTAGACAGCTGCTGCGCCGCCGACGATCTCGGAGATCTCTTGTGTGATGGAAGCCTGACGCGCCTTGTTGTAGACAAGCTGCAGCTCATCGATCAATTCACCGGCGTTATCCGATGCACTCTTCATGGCTATCATGCGCGCCGACATCTCGCAGGCCACGTTTTCCACAACTGCCTGGTAGACCAGAGATTCGATGTAACGAGTCATCAGATGGTCGATGACATCCTTCGCGTCGGGTTCATAGATGTAGTCCCAGTGATGCTGAAGTTTCTCGTCGATGTCAGGTTTTGCCGGCAGAAGTTGCGTCACCGAAGGCGACTGAGTCATGGTGTTGACAAATTCGTTTTCCACGATGAACAGCCGGTCTATGCGGCCTTCGTCGTACGCATCGAGCATGACCCGCACGGAGCCGATCAGCTCTGCCAGTTCGGGTTTGTCACCCAGGTTCTGCACCTTGCCCACGATATTGCTGCCCATGCGAGCGAAAAACTGTGCGGCTTTTTTACCAATGGTGACGACATCGATTTCCACACCCATTTCCGACCAGGCACGCATGGATATCACAGCCTGCTTGAACGCGTTGGTGTTCAGGCCACCACACAGGCCCCGGTCGGTTGACACCACGATATAACCCACCCGGGAAACCTCGGATCGATCCATCAGGTAGGGGTGATGATATTCCACGTTGGCAGATGCCACGTGACCAATCACGCTACGCATTTTCTGTGCATAGGGTCGATTGGCCCGCATGCGCTCCTGAGCCTTGCGCATCTTGGACGCGGCCACCATTTCCATGGCCTTGGTGATCTTCTGAGTATTCTGGATACTCTTGATCTTCGTCCTGATTTCTTTACCCGAAGCCATATCAGCGTCTCTTCATCCGGTTATCGCCACGATCGTTGCAAACAATGGACAACGTCGTATCACCTACCAGCTGCCATTGGCCTTGAAGGTATCAAGACCCTTCCTGAAGGCGGCTTCAATGTTCTCGTTCCAGTCACCGGTCTGTTCGACCTGGTCCAGCAGGTCCTGGTGGTTGGAACGAAAATGTGCATGCATGCTTTCCTCGAAACTGACGATCCTGTTGACGTCGACATCGTCGAGATAGCCTTCGTTGGCGGCAAACAGGGATACGCCCATTTCCGAGATGGACAGTGGCGAGTATTGCTTCTGCTTCATCAGTTCGGTTACACGCTGCCCACGTTCGAGTTGCTTGCGCGTGGTTTCGTCCAGATCGGAAGCAAACTGTGCAAATGCAGCCAGTTCGCGATACTGGGCCAGCGCCAGCCGCACACCGCCACCCAGTTTCTTGATGATCTTGGTTTGCGCGGCGCCACCGACACGCGAGACTGAAAGACCGGCATTGATCGCCGGACGAATACCCGCATTGAACAGATCGGTTTCGAGGAAGATCTGACCATCGGTGATAGAGATGACATTGGTCGGCACGAAGGCTGATACGTCACCGGCCTGAGTCTCGATGATCGGTAATGCGGTCAACGATCCGGTCTGACCCTTCACTTCACCGTTGGTGAAATTTTCCACGTACGTGGCATTGACTCGCGAAGCTCGTTCCAGCAGACGTGAATGCAGATAGAACACATCGCCGGGATAAGCTTCACGGCCTGGCGGACGCCGCAGCAGCAGGGATACCTGGCGGTAGGCCCAGGCCTGTTTGGTCAGGTCATCATAGACGATCAGGGCATCTTCGCCGCGGTCACGAAAGTATTCACCCATGGAGCAACCGGCGTACGGTGCCACGTACTGCATGGCGGCAGAGTCAGACGCACCGGCTGCCACGATGATGGTGTGCTCCAGAGCGCCATGTTCCTCCAGTTTGGCCACCACGTTGGCGATGGTCGACTGCTTCTGGCCGATTGCCACGTACACGCATTTGATGCCGGTGCCTTTCTGGTTGATGATCGCATCGACGGCAACGGCGGTCTTTCCCGTCTGCCGGTCACCAATGATCAGCTCTCGCTGGCCACGCCCAACCGGTACCATCGCATCGATCGCTTTCAACCCGGTCTGGACAGGCTGATCGACCGACTGACGCTCGATAACGCCCGGCGCCACTTTTTCGATGGGCGCTGTCATTCGGGTCTCGATCGGGCCTTTGCCATCAATCGGCTGTCCCAGCGAGTTGACGACACGACCAAGCAATTCCGGACCCACCGGCACCTCGAGAATTCTGCCGGTACATTGTACCTTGTCTCCTTCGGACAGATCTTCGTAGTTACCCAGGACAACGGCACCAACCGAGTCTCGCTCGAGGTTCAATGCCAGTCCGTACAGATCATTGGAGAATGAAATCATCTCACCCGACATGGCATCGGCGAGACCGTGAATTTTTACGATACCGTCGTTCAGGCTGACTATGGTGCCTTCAGTACGGGCATCGGCAGACGCTTCGAAATTGCCAATCCGTTGCTTGATCAGCTCGCTGATTTCGGATGGGTTCAGTTGCATGACATCAATCCTCTGGAAACTTTAAAGTCCCGCTGCGCAGGGCCTCTAGCCCCTCGCGCACGACAAATTCTTGCGGCATTTTCCGCCGGGCGCATCATCAGTTGACGACGGCGCGCTCCATGTTCTCGACCCGCCCCCTGAGCGAGCCGTCGATAACCAGATCACCGGCGCGGATGATGGCGCCTCCGATCAGATCCTTGTCGACTACATTGACTATTCGGACGTTGCGCTCCAGACGCCTGGACAAGGCACCGATGATACTGTCACGCTGGCTGTCGGTGAGCTCGAATGCCGACGTTACCGTGGCTTCGATCTCGCCTTCCGCCTCGGCGCGTAACTCCTCGTAGATGGCAGCGATATCGGGCAGCAGGGGCAGTCGATTGTTTTCCGACAGCAATCTGATGAAATTGCGGGAATGTTCATCCATTTCATCACCGACCACTTTTTCGATCATGGTGGCTCTGTCCTGATGAGTCAGACCCGGAGCTGCAAGACGCTCCGACATGTCGGGATGGCTGACCAGCGCTGCCCAGAACTGTAAGCGACCGGACCATGAATCAAACTGGCTGGTTTCCTGAGCCAGTTCGAATACCGCCTTGGCATAGGGTCGTGCCGCTGTTGTGTAGTCGGCCATGTCAGATCTGGCCTACCAGATCGTCGATGACCCGGGCGTGCGAATCGGCGTTGATCTCGGTACCCAGTATCTTGCGAGCGCCGTCGATGGCGATGGAACCGACCTGCTTGCGCAATGCTTCTCGTGCGCTGATGACTTCCTGTTCGATCTCCGAATGTGCCGCGGCCTTCAGGCGTTCGCCTTCGGACCGTGCGGTGGATTTCGACTCTTCGACCAGTTCATTGGCCCGCTTCTGTGCCGCTGCCACGATTTCCGCTGCCTGCGCCTTGGCGTCCTGCAGCATGGTTGCAATTTCTGCCTCTGCCTCTTCGCGTCGCTGCTCGCCCTGTTCGGCGGCTGCGAGACTCTCCGCTATCTTGGCTTGCCGTTCGCGCAACGCACCCATGATGGGCGGCCACACGTACTTCATGCAAAAGATGACGAAGATCGCGAACGAGATGGCCTGACCTAATAGTGTGAGATTCAGGTTCACGTTTGCTCTCCTCTCGTTGGACCCTTGATGGGATACAAGTCGTTTATCCGGATGAAATCAGCCGGCGACCTGACCAATGAAGGGGTTAGCGAAAGTAAAGAACAGACCGATACCCACACCGATCATCGGAACCGCGTCCAGCAGACCCGCTACGATGAACATCTTGACCTGCAGCATGGGTGTCATTTCAGGCTGACGAGCAGCACCTTCGAGAAAGCGACCGCCCAGCAGGCCGAATCCAATGGCGGTGCCCAGCGCACCCAGACCAATCAGCAGTGATACAGCGATAGCGGTGAGGCCAACTACAGTTTCCATGACAAACTCCGGATAAGATAACGATTATTGGTGAGTACTTGAAGGTAGGAACTACGTACGAATGGAACTTAACTAGTGACTCTCGTGAGCCATGCTCATGTACACAATGGTCAACATCATGAAAATGAACGCCTGCAGGGTAATGACGAGAATATGGAAAATGGCCCATGGCACCGACAGCAGCCACTGCGCGTAAAACGGCAACAGTGCGATCAGGATGAAGATGAGCTCACCGGCGTACAAGTTACCGAATAGTCGCAGTGCCAGTGAAATGGGCTTGGCCAGCAGCGACACGCCTTCCAGCAGCAAGTTGACCGGAACGAACAGCAACTGCACGATGAAGTTGGGACTGTTGAATGGCTGGAATGCCAGTTCCTTGAAAAAGCCACTCGCCCCTTTCATCTTGAAGCTGTAGTAGATCATCAGTGCGAAGACGGACAATGACAGGCCGAGCGTGATGTTCACATCGGTTGTGGGCACTACCTTCATGTAGGGGATGCCGATCGCTTCGGCGGCACGCGGGATGAAATCGACCGGGATCAGATCCATCAGGTTCATCAGGAAGACCCAGATGAAAATGGTCAGCGCCAGCGGGGCGACGACTTCACTTTTGCCGTGGAATGTTTCCCGAACATTACTGTCGACGAATTCAACGATCATTTCGACGAAATTCTGGACACCGCCGGGGACACCCGAGGTTGCTTTTTCAGCAGCGCTCTTGAATATCCAGATGAACAACGACCCCAGCGCGATGGACCAGAACAGGGAATCCAGGTGCAATGCCCAGAAACCCATCTCGGCTGCCTCCTGGGCGCCATGAGCGATACCGAAGCCATGCTCCGGATGAAAACCCACCACGAGGTTCTGCAGGTGATGCTGGATGTATTCGGTCGTCGTCGGTGCGTTAGTACTGGCCATAATCTCAACGCTTAAGTCTGAACTGGAGCCTGTAACGGCTACTGAAAACCTCAACTACAACTTCGCCCTCAGCGGCACCCGCGCCGACAGCCTACTGCCCGGGTATTTGCCCGCTACCATCCTGCCTGCCAACGATCAGCGGTATGATCCAGTTGAGCGTCTGGACAAACGCAAAACCCAGAAACACCGCCGGTGCGTGCAAGGGCCTCACATTGACAAACACCAACGTAAACATACCGGCCGTAAGCAGCATCTTGCCCGCTGCACCGGCATAAAAGGACCGCACGATCTGCCTTGCAGCCCTTGCTCCCCGATACCTGAAAGCACGGAAAGCGAAATAACAGTTGGGGAGCCAGACGATGACTCCACCCAGCAAGGCACCCACCGCGGCGTCCCTTCCCCAGAAAAACCCCACCAGACCTGCCAGCAACGCTCCGATCAACTGCCACACCAGCAGCAATCTGATCACCCGCAACCGCTGTTCAGCCTGTCGCATGGTGCTGCCCGGAGTTCGTCGTTGCCAGCGCAAGCAATTGCCTGAACCGGTAGTCATACGACAGGGCGGCGGCAGTATAACAGCGTTTATAGTTCAGGAAACCGAAACCCGGCCAAATATAGATCACAGGGGCTTATCCTTGCAAGTCGCGACATGGCCGATAGTCATTTCGACTGTGATCAGTGACGATTTATTTGATATGTGCAAGTATGCCCTGCAGTTCCGTCACGGAGCCATAGCTGATTTCCAGCTTGCCGCGTCCACTGGGTTTATGTTGAATGCGTACGCTGGCGCCAAGCGTTTCACCGAGCTTCTGACTCAGCCTGTCGATGTCGGGATCAGCGACCGGCCCGGATGCAGCGGACTGGCCTTTACCACTGATCAGATCGCGTACCAGTTTTTCCACGGCCCGGACGGTCAGCCCACGCTTGATGACATCCCTGGCCAGCGTGACCTGTTGATCCTGCGGTGCACCCAGGATGGCTCGTGCGTGCCCCATTTCCAGCTCTCCCCTGTCTACCATGACCTTGACCCCGTCGTGCAGTTCGAGAAGACGCATCAGGTTGGTGACGGAGGCTCTGGAACGACCGACAGCCTCCGCAACCGCTTTGTGCGTCATACCGAATTCATCGCATAGACGTTCGAACGCGGCGGCTTCTTCGAGCGGGTTGAGATCTTTACGCTGGATGTTCTCGATCACCGAAACAGCCGCCACCGATTGATCCTGCATCTCGCGGACGATGGCCGGGATTTCGGCCAGGCCAGCCAGCTGTGCCGCACGCCAGCGACGCTCTCCGGCTACCAGTTCGAACGCATCGGCAAACGGGCGAACGATGATCGGCTGAATCATGCCTTCTGCCTTGATCGAGTCAGACAACTCCTGCAGCAGATCCGCGTCGAACAGACGCCGGGGCTGATAGCTGCCGCGCCTGATCTGATCGACTCCGATCATTCTCAGCCTGTCTGTACGGCCGCTGTGATCTTCCTCGATCGTGTCTGCCGAGAGAGCTGATGCGGCGCCAGCAGACACCTGTTCATGCGGCTCAGCATTGACCACAGGCCCGGTATCGCCTTCCGCAGCTCGCTCGGCTAGGGGTGTCGGGGATACTATTGAGTCAGGTGCGTCGTCCGCTGCCTCACGGTCGCTTTCTGTGCTCACTGGCCGGGAATGCGCTGTCGGGCGAGCTGTACTGGACTTCGCAGCAGTGGCAGGCCTGTCAGCTCGTTCCCGGGTGGAGCCGCCCAGCAAGGCATCCAGATTGCGGCCCATACGTGGTTTAGCCATCGGCGGATTCGGTATCAGGCCTCACAGAGGCTTGCTCGGAGATCGACGGGGTTCGACCCTTGTGCGTGTCAACCGTGGGGGCAGCCTCATCCGGTGCCCCGACGTCCAGATGCTCAGCGTCACTGAATGCCGTATCTGCAGTGCCTGAGCCGGGCACTGGCTGCCGATCAGCAGCCCCCTCAGTTTCCAACACCGGTTCCTGACCCGGTTCCTGAATCGGTTCCTGTGCTGTTTCCTGTGCAGTTTCCTGCTGCGGCGACGCCTTGTCCGACGCGGAGGCCGGGTCTTCCGGTCTGGCAGCGCGACTGAGCTGGCGCAGAATTTCCCCCGCCAGTGCCAGATACGCCAGCGCACCTCGTGACGTACGATCATACTGCATGATGGAAATGCCGTGACTGGGGGCCTCTGCCAGACGTACATTGCGCGGCACGACCGTACGGAACACCTGCTCCCCGAAATGCTGCACCAGCTGGGTGGAGACTTCCACGCCCAGTCGGTTCCTGCCGTCATACATGGTACGCAGCAGCCCTTCTATGGCCAGTTGCGGGTTGACACTCTCACGCACGCCGTCGATAGTTTCCAGAAGTGCGGACAGTCCCTCCAGCGCGTAGTATTCACACTGCACCGGCACCAGGACACTGTCGGCGGCGACGAACGCATTCAGGGTCAGGATATTGAGCGATGGCGGGCAATCGATGAGAATGAAATCGTAGTCCTCCCTGACCTGCTCCAATGCCTGGTGCAGACGCTGCTCGCGCTGCTCCATATTCATCAGTTCGACCTCCGCTGCCGTCAGGTCGGAATTGGCCGGCAGGACGTCACAGCCGTTTTCCGGTGATTTCCGGCTGGCGTCATGCACCCCCATGGCATCAACCAGAACCTCGAAGATCCCGGCTTCCACCTGGTGCTTGTCAATACCGCATCCCATGGTGGCATTGCCCTGGGGATCGAGATCGATCAGCAGTACTCGCTTGTGCATGCTGGCAAGCGCAGCCGACAGATTGACGGTGGTCGTGGTCTTACCGACCCCACCCTTCTGGTTGGCTATGGCAATGATGCGGCTCATTGGGGAAGTGTAATCCATTATCCGCAAAGCCGCCGACACAGCGCCACATGCCGTGGCGACTCCGTACCGGGTACATCGATTTCCAGCACCTCCATCAACTGGTAGGCTGGTGCCACGGAGACCGGCAAACGATCCGCCCGGCCCAGCATGATGGCGACCGCGCCTCCGGTTTCGCACAGGGTCTCTGCAATCTGCAGGAATTCTCCCGGTGCAGCAAATGCTCTGGAGATGACCAGTTGCGCCCTGTCCTTCACATCAGCAATGCGCGTGTGCATTACCGTGACGTTACCGATACCCAGTTCGAGCATCGCCTGCCGCTGGAATCGCGTCTTCTTGCCATTGGATTCCACCGACAGGAATTGCAGGTCGGGCCTGGCCAGCGCCAGGGGCAGCACCGGAAAACCGGCACCGGTGCCGACATCCATTACATCGAACACGGCCTCACCGGCTACCGAACGCCCAGGCAGCCAGCGACACATGACCAGGCTGTCCAGCAGGTGCCGGTCAATCATCTGCTGCGGTTCACGCACCGCGGTCAGGTTGTACACCTTGTTCCACTTGACGAGCAGTGTCACCAGCGCGATAAGCCGATCACAGGCAGCTTCGTTTACCGGTGGCAGGACGAATGCCGACACTTGTTGCAGACCCTGTTCAAGATGCCGTCGCAACGCGCAAATTTCAGCCACGGGCAGATGATTCCGTCCGCCTGTCAGGCACTCTTTTTCACGGACTCTTTCTTCAAATGAACCAGCAACAGAGAAATAGCGGCCGGCGTGATGCCGGAAATGCGCGAAGCCTGCCCAATGGTACCGGGTCGCTGCTCGGTAAATTTCTGCCGCACCTCATTTGACAGCCCGACGACGGTTGTGTAATCCAGTGCATCGGGCAGAACGATGTCCTGCTGGGTTCTGAGCTTGTCGATATCTGCCTGCTGCCGATCCAGATAGCCGGCGTATTTCGCCTGTATCTCTACCTGTTCGACCACTTGCGCGGGTAAATCCGCCAGCTCCGGTGCAGCGACGTTCAGCAGATCCTGAAGTGCAAATTCCGGCATCTTCAACATCTCTGCAAGTCGCCGCTCCCTGGTCAGCCGCAGTCCGCTGTGCTCAGCCAGCTGGCCAGCCTCCGCGGTGCCGGGTCGAATCCACCGTGACTGCAGGTTTTGCTTGAGCGTCTCGATGGCCGCGTATTTTTCACTGAAAGATTGCCAGCGCACATCGTCCACCAGATTGAGGCTGCGACCGATACCGGTCAGGCGGATATCGGCGTTGTCCTCCCGCAGCATCAGGCGATACTCTGCGCGGCTGGTAAACATTCGATACGGCTCGCGGGTTCCACGGGTGATCAGATCATCGACGAGTACGCCGATATAGGCTTCATCACGGCGCGGTGTCCAGGGATCCAACTCCCGGCCCTGGCGAGCCGCATTGAGTCCTGCCAGCAACCCCTGCGCGGCGGCTTCTTCGTAGCCGGTCGTACCGTTGATCTGCCCGGCGAAAAACAGGCCGTCAACCGCTTTGGTTTCCAGCGAGGCACGCAACTCGCGTGGATCGAAGAAATCGTATTCAATGGCATAACCGGGTCGCGTGATGTGCGCTTTCTCGAAGCCGCGAATAGACTGCACATAGTCGATCTGGACATCGAAAGGCAGGCTGGTCGAGATACCGTTCGGATAGACCTCATGCGTATTCAGGCCTTCCGGTTCGATGAATATCTGGTGCGAGTCCCGGTCGGCAAAGCGCACCACCTTGTCTTCGATGGATGGACAATAGCGTGGCCCTACCCCGTCGATGGTGCCGGAATACAGGGGCGAGCGATGCAGCGCACCCTGAATGATCTCGTGAGTGCGCGCATTGGTTTCGGTGATGTGGCAGTGCACCTGCGTGGGATGGTCGCCAGGTTTGCCCAGATAGGAAAACACGGGGCGCGGGGAGTCACCCGGTTGTGCCTGCAAGGTGCTGTAATCGATGGTGCGGCCGTCGATCCGTGGCGGTGTGCCGGTCTTGAGTCGACCCGTTGCGAACGCCATTTCGCGCAGTCGGTGGGCCAGGGTCATGGCCGGTGGATCACCCGCTCGTCCGGCGCCGTGACTGGCTTCGCCCACATGAATCTTACCGGCAAGGAAAGTGCCCACTGTCATGACGACACAGCGCGCGTGAAAATGCACGCCCAGCTGCGTAATGACGCCGGAGATTTTGGCTGAGGCGGAACCCGCAAGCGATTGCGGCGTGAGTATCAGGTCATCGACTGCCTGCTGAAACAGCGTCAGTCCGGGCTGGTTTTCCAGGATTTGCCGTATGGCGACCCGGTACAGTTGGCGATCAGCCTGCGCTCGCGTGGCTCGAACAGCTGGACCCTTGCGGGAATTCAGGGTTCTGAAATGAATACCCGCCTGGTCTGCAGCCACCGCCATGGCCCCGCCCAGTGCGTCGATTTCCTTGACCAGATGCCCCTTTCCAATGCCACCAATGGCCGGATTGCAGCTCATCTGACCCAGCGTGTCTATATTATGAGTCAGCAACAGGGTATTTGCACCGGAGCGCGCGGCCGCCAGCGCGGCTTCGGTGCCCGCGTGTCCGCCACCGACTACGATCACGTCAAAGACTGTTGGGTACTGCATGTTGATGCTCACTCGCTTCAGCATGTCATTATAGGGCCATAAGGTCCGAAAGATAGACGGTGATGTCACCGAAGCTTGCCGTGTTGCGCATCGCCCACATACTCTGCTGTACCACCCGGGTCCCGGAACGCGTCGATCCTTGACTTAACCTGCGCAGCAGAGATTCCGCATCAACCATCTGCGTTCATCCAGCCAGGGCAACATGACCGAATCTGCAGCAACAGTCCCCGACCTGCCCGCCGGCAACGACAGCGCCACGACCATGCCGGCGGAGCAGCCCGCGTGGAAAACGCTGTACCGACTCGCACCCTTCCTGTCACCCTATCGTGGCCGTATGGTGCTGGCAGCTGCAGCCCTGTTGATTGCGGCTGCGGCCACCCTGGCCATTCCCATGGCCTTTCGACTCCTGATCGATCGCGGCTTCAGCACACCCGACGCGAGTGGGTCCGGCATCGATGCGGCGCATGTCAACAGCGTGTTTCTGACGCTCTTCGGTGTAGCCGTGGTACTGGCCATGGCCACGGCGGTTCGTTTCTACTGCGTTTCCTGGCTTGGTGACAGGATTACCGCAGATCTGCGACAGGCCGTCTACACACAGGTATTGCGACAGGACCCGGTGTTCTTCGAGACCCTGCGTATCGGCGAGATCCAGTCACGCCTGTCCAGTGATACGACACTGATACAGTCTCTGATCGGATCCAGCATCTCCATGGGTCTGCGTAACAGCCTGCTGTTCACCGGTGCATTGCTGATGATGTTCTGGTCCAGTGCGCACCTGGCAAGCATCATCGTCGGCCTGCTGGTCGTGGTGGTGGTTCCCATCCTGGTGTTCGGCCGCCGGGTGAGGAAGCTGTCCCGCGACAGTCAGGACAAGCTGGCAGATACCGGGGCACTGGCCAACGAGACGCTCAATGCCATGTCCACCGTGCAGAGTTATGTCCGGGAAGACATGGAAGCCGAACGCTACGCCCGCGCTACCAATTCCGCCTTTCACAGTGCCATCCGGCGCAATCGCAATCGTGCCTACCTGACCGCGCTGGCTATCGCGCTGGTATTCGGCTGTATCGTCTTCGTCCTGTGGTTGGGTGCCCAGGCCGTCCTCGAGGGCCGCATGACCCCCGGCCTGCTGACTCAGTTCATGCTCTATGCTGCACTGGTGGCGGGATCGACCGGTGCGCTGGCAGAGGTGCTCGGGGATGTTCAGCGAGCCGCCGGTGCCACGGAGCGGCTGCTGGAACTGCTCGATACGCGGCCGGTGATTCGCTCCGGTAGCCAGTCCCTGCCAACAACGGCTGATGCCACCACTGCCGGTGTCGGGGCCAGAGTCGAGCTGCAGGGAGTCACATTCTGTTACCCCAGCCGACCCGATGAGCCTGCCCTCAACGACCTGAGCTTCACCCTGGAACCGGGACAGACCGTTGCACTGGTCGGACCCTCCGGTGCCGGCAAATCGACGGTTCTGCAGTTGCTGCTGCGGTTCTACGACCCACAAGCCGGCACCATCTTGCTGGACGGCATGAACATCGATGCATTGAAACTGAACGATCTGCGTGCAGCCATCGGCTTTGTGTCCCAGGACAGTGTGGTGTTCTCGGACGATGTCACTGCCAATCTGCGCTACGGACAACTCGATGCCACAGACGAACAGGTAGCACAGGCCGCAGCCGATGCACAGGCGCTGGACTTCATCAACAGACTACCGGACGGATTCAGTACCTACCTGGGTGAAAAAGGTGTGCGCCTTTCCGGCGGCCAGCGTCAACGACTGTCCATCGCACGCGCATTGTTGAAGAACCCGCCGCTGTTGTTGCTCGATGAAGCGACCAGTGCGCTGGATGCCGAGAGCGAACGCAAGGTACAGCTGGCACTGGACCGGGCCATGACAGGCCGCACGACACTGGTCATTGCTCACCGCCTGGCGACCATCGTGAACGCGGACAGAATTCTGGTGCTCGACGAAGGGCGTGTGATCGAATCCGGTACACATCAGGACCTGCTGGCAGCCGGTGGCCTGTACGCTCGCCTGGCCGCCATGCAGTTCGGGGTATCGGTGCCCTAGCCTGCACGCATGGCGGACATCATTGACTTTGGTCAACCGTTACCATCGCATGAGCTTGCATACTCTGTCATCGAAGGCATCCAGCGACACTCGGCTATACGTTGAAAAAACATCGAGCACGGTCTGGCCTGATAACATCCGCATGGCTACCGGTCATTACCTGCCTGCTGCTGCTCGGATGCAGCTCATCCGATGACGCTGATCCATTGGATGATCAAGTACCAGTACTCAATCACGAGAATTACATTGTCGTGGTGCGACATATACTGGACTGGTACAGCGGTGCCAATTACGGCAATGCGATAGTACAGACCCGACAGTTCTACGCTGAAAACGATCCTGACACGTCCGAACTCGTCAGCACCAATCCAGTTCATTGGCAGTACGTTTATGCCTGCGAGTTACCCGGGGGTTCGGCCGTTGTCGATATCGTTTTTCCGGAAAATACCGGCATAGTCAGAGAATACGATCTCGTTTTCGATGCCTGTGACTGGAATTCTGCACGCTATGATGGATCCAGCCGCTATACGGTTTCCAGCCTGGGGAATGAGATCTGGCAGCATGAGGGTCTGACTGTCACCGATGCCGATGGGCTCGTTACCACGGTAACAGGCACCGTCAGGGAGTCGTTCTCCGGTTGCGGCTATGGTGATTACCAGGAATGGGCTGTCGAATCGGTGAATTATACTGAAGGGGGAAACGTCGTCACCACTGAATTGTCCGCGGTCAATACCCACTTCGGTTACGGGGCGGATTGTGCGCAGAACAGAGCCGTTCTGGGCGGATCTTTCACCCTTGTTTCACCCGTGACGAGCGGAAATCTACTTGATATCGATACGCCACTGATTTTCGAGAATACCGGCAGTAGTGATCGGCTTTTTCAGGCGGGCAACCTGCGCATACGGGCTGCAGACGGCTCGCGGATAGAGCTGAATGCCGACAATGGCGAGAGCCGGTCAGTCACGGTATCGATAACCATTGATGGCGCCACTGACAACTTCAGCGAGCCGTGGAGTACCTGGCAGGATTCGCTCGTGCTCGATCTGGACAAAGGCGGTTGAGGTTAAGCTTACGGTTTGCCATGGATTCTGTCCTATCATGGAAAACGACAGTGAGTTGCAGGACATCAGGGATTCCGTCAAAACCCTATGCGCCGCCTATCCGGAAGATTACTGGAAAAACCTGGATGCCACCGGGGGTTATCCGACTGAATTCGTCCGTGAAATGACTGACTCCGGGTTTCTGGGCTGCCTGATTCCCGAGAGCTATGGTGGCTCTGGTCTGGGCCTGGTGCAGGCCTGTGCCATCCTGGAAGAAATATCCCGCTCCGGCGGACACCCCGGAGCTGCGCATGCACAGATGTATGTCATGGGGTCCGTGCTCAGACACGGTACCGTGGAGCAGAAGAACCGGTACCTGCCCGCCGTGGCCGCCGGGGAATTGCGCCTGCAGTCTTTTGCCGTGACGGAACCGACGACCGGTACCGATACCACTGCTTTGAAAACCACGGCAAAGCGCATGGGCGACGACTACGTGGTCAACGGCCAGAAGGTCTGGATCAGCCGCGTTCAGCATTCCGATCTCATGGTACTCCTGGCACGTACACGTTCCGTCGAGGAACGTGTATCCAGGACGGATGGTCTCTCCTGTTTCATCGTCGACTTGAGAGGGGCAGAACAGCGCGGCCTGACTATCAAGCCGATCGATGCCATGATCAATCATCATTCCTGTGAGCTGTTCTTCGATGATTTCCTCATTCCGGCAAAGAATCTTCTGGGCGAAGAGCACAATGGCTTTCGCGTGATCATGGACGGTATGAATGCGGAACGGATCCTGATCGGTTCCGAGTGTATCGGTGATGCGCGGTATTTCATCGACAAGGCCACGGCCTACGCCAGTCAGCGTGTGGTTTTCGGTCGCCCTATCGGCCAGAACCAGGGCGTCAGCTTTCCGATCGCATCCGCCTATGCGCAAACCGAGGCGGCGGCATTGATGGTGCAGCAGGCAGCGCGGCTGTTCGATGCCGGCCGGCCGTGTGGCGCCGAGGCCAACATGGCCAAGATGCTGGCAGCCGATGCCTCCTGGAAGGCAGGCGATACCTGTCTGCAGACACACGGTGGATTCGGGATGAGTCGCGAGTATCATATCGAGCGCAAGCTGCGAGAAACACGGCTGTATCAGATAGCACCTATTTCCACCAACCTGATTCTGTCGTACCTGAGTGAGCATGTCCTGGGCATGCCGAGGAGCTTCTGATGCTGCCACTTGACGGACTACTGGTGATCTCCATCGAGCAGGCTGTCGCGGCACCTCTGTGCACGGCCCGGCTGGTATCCGCCGGTGCACGAGTCATCAAGATCGAACGCCCGGAGGGTGACTTTGCGCGCGATTACGACAAGGCCGCCAGAGGTGAAAGTTCCTACTTTACCTGGCTGAACCAGGGCAAGGAATCCATATGCCTGGATTTCAAGGACACGCAGGGAGCGAGCGTACTGTGGGCGATGCTCGGAAAGGCGGATGTACTTGTGCAGAATCTCTCACCAGGATCCCTCGACCGGGCAGGATTCTCCACCCGGCGCATGCACGAAGCCAATCCGCGGCTGATCGTCTGTAATATCTCAGGCTACGGATCGACCGGAGAAGTGGCTGATAAACGCGCCTATGACCTGCTGGTGCAGGCGGAAAGCGGTTTGATATCGGTGTCCGGCAGTCCGCAAGCACCGGGACGTATCGGCGTGTCTGTCTGCGATATCGGTGCAGGCATTACCGCCTACGGCGCTGTACTGGAGGCCTTGCTGAAGAGAGCCCGAACCGGCCAGGGTGAAGAGCTGTCCGTCTCCCTGTTCGATGTGGCAGCCGAGTGGATGGCGGTACCCTACGTGCACGCCGAGTATGGCACCGGTGCACCTCTGCCCGCAGGCCTGCATCACCCGTCGATTGCACCCTATGGTGCCTTTGCCTGTGCAGATCATCGACTGGTACTCATCGCCATCCAGAACGAACGTGAGTGGGAACGCCTGTGCACCGATGTCCTGTGTTCTGAAGCACTGCTGGAGAACCCGGACTACTCATCGAACAACGAACGGGTGCGCCATCGGGAAGCACTGGAAGAGGACATCACCAGTGTTACCTGCACGCTGACTTCGCCCGAATTTCAGGATCGCTTGAGGACGTCGCGCATCGCCTATGGCGCAGTCAACGAGGCAGGTGACCTGAAACATCACCCTGCCACGAGGATGTCCGGTTACACAACGGCAGCCGGTGAATTGCTTGAATTTCCCGCGCACCCGGTGTTACGGCATGTCGCCGACATTGCGGAACCATCCAGAAGTCCGTTGGTTGGAGAACACACCGCTGCGCTACTGGAGGAATTCAGCGGCCCGCCGTGAGCTGGGGGATCAGCGCAGACTCCTCTGGGTAAGTTATGTGTTTTGTTCCTGCTTGATAACACAGGAGGCGCAGCATGGACCGATTCACAGGTAGTTGCCTGTGTCGTAATGTTCTCATCGTGGCGACTGGACAGCCCTATCGAGTTGGCCTTTGCCACTGTCTTGACTGCCGTAAACATCACGGTGCACTGTTTCACGCCTCTGCAGTGTTCCCCCAGGATGCAGTGACGATCGATGGCGACACGCGTGACTACGCCGGGCGATATTTCTGCCCCCGTTGCGGATCATCCGTCTTCGCCCGCAGCGCAGATGAAATCGAGGTGAACCTGGGTTCCCTGGATGCACCTGACCAGCTAATGCCAAGCTACGAAAGCTGGGTCATTCGACGCGAGTGCTGGTTACCGCCGTTTCCACTGACGAGACGTTACGAACGAGACCGTGACGATGCAGGTCGATTCGAGCGCTAGCACGCATTGCCAGGTCTCGCTCGATGACGCCACATCTTCACTCAACTGGCAGGCCGCTGGGAAGGGCAAGCTTCATTTACCGATACAGAAGCTCGAAAAAATTCGCCCCAGCAGGTCTTCACTGTCGAACAGCCCGGTGACGCTGTCCAGCGACTGCTGGGCCAGGCGCAGCTCTTCCGCAGCGAGTTCCGGCATGCTCGATGCGTCCAGTCGTCGCAGTGCCGCATCCGTGGCACGCCGCGCCGCGTGCAGGGCCTCCAGGTGACGGCGTCTGGCACTGTAGACACCTTCCAGAGCACTGTCATGTCCTGCCAATGACAACAGGTAGGCCTGGAGCTCGTCGATGCCGCTGGACAGCTTGGCGGAAATGCACAGCTGCGTATCGAAACGGGAGCGCAGTTCATCCAGTGTCTTCGCATCAACCATGTCCTGCTTGTTGATGACGACACTGCGGGCCACCGCGTCCGGCAGATCAAGCACGGGTAGTTCCGGGCGCTGTGCATCGACGATGATCAGGACATGATCGGCGCTGGCCATCTGCGCATGTGCACGCCGGATTCCTTCCAGCTCCACAGGATCATCACTCGTACGCACCCCTGCAGTATCCACGACATGCAGTGGAACGCCATCTATCGTTATCTGTTCGCGCAGGACGTCACGTGTCGTGCCTTCCACATCGGTCACTATCGCCGCATCACTGCCTGACAGCGCATTCAACAGGCTGGACTTGCCGGCATTGGTTACCCCGGCTATCACGATGGTCAGGCCATCGCGAAGTCGTTGTCCCTGCTCTGCACGAGCCAGCAGGCTATCGAATTCCCGGATGAGCAGTTTCGTGCGATCCTGCAGGGCAGTCTCAGCGAGGAAGTCGATATCCTCTTCACTGAAATCCAGCGCCGCCTCCAGCCACACACGCAGCGCAATGAGCTCCTCCTGAATACGTTCCACATGAGCCGAAAAATCCCCACTCATCGATCTCACTGCCGCTCTGGCTGCTGCCACACTACTGCTATCGATCAGATCGCTGATGGCTTCAGCCTGCACCAGATCCAATTTGTCGTTCAGGAACGCGCGCTCGGAGAATTCACCGGGCCTGGCAGTTCGCGCACCCAGTTGCAGGACACGCTGCATGATCATGTCCAGCACCACGGCGCCCCCGTGCCCCTGGAGTTCCAGCACATGTTCACCGGTAAAGGAATTCGGCGCTTCGAACAGCAGGGCAATGCCCCGATCCAGCACGCTACCATCCGCGGCCAGGAATGGCAGGTAGCAGGCTTCGCGTGGCGGCAGTCTACAGTGACAGATCGCCTGGGCTATCTGCGGTGCCATGGACCCACTGACGCGGACGATGCCGATTCCCGCTCGCCCTGCCCCGCTGGCGATGGCAGTGATCGTATCCCCGCTACTGCTCACCGAACTGTCCGACGCCGGGGTTGCTGCCCGCTACTTCTTGTCACCGCCACCTTTGTTGTCTTTATCCGCCAGCACATGGCGCGTGATGTAGTACTGCTGAGCAATTGACAGCGTGTTGTTGACCACCCAGTAAAGTACCAGTCCAGCTGGAAAGAAGGCGAAGAAAACCCCGAAAATCAGCGGCAGGAACTGGAACACCTTGGCCTGTATCGGATCCACCGGCGCCGGATTCAGTTTCTGCTGGAAATACATCGTCGCGGCCATGATGACAGGCAGGATGAACAGTGGATCGCGGATGGACAAATCCTTTATCCATAACATGAAAGGTGCCTGGCGAAGTTCCACACTCTCCAACAGGGTCCAGTACAGTGCAATGAATACCGGTATCTGTATGATCATGGGCAGACACCCACCTAAAGGATTGACCTTTTCCTTCTTATACAGCTCCATGGTCGCCTGACCCATCTTGGCGCGGTCGTCGCCGTAGCGATCCTTAAGGGATGCCAGCTTGGGCTGCAACAGCTTCATCCTGGCCATGGAGCGGTAGCTGGCTTCCGACAATTTGTAGAACACAGCCTTTATGATGAAGGTCGTGAAAATGATTGCCCAGCCCCAGTTCCCGATGAATCCGTGAATCGTCTTGAGCAACCAGAAAAGTGGCTGGGCAATGATCGTCAGCCAGCCGAAATCCACAGTCAATTCAAGGTAGGGCGCGGCGGCGGACAGCAGATCCTGAATCTTCGGTCCGAAAAAGGCCTTGGTACTGAAGCTGCCCTGCCCGCCTGCCGGAATCACCTGACTGGCGGAGACCATGCCGATCAGGTATCGATTCTCCTGGGGTAGATACCGACTGTAGGCGGTGTTCTGCTCGCCTGGCGTGGGGATCCATGCGGCGGCAAAGTAATGCTCGATCATGGCGACCCATCCGTCCGTGACCGACATGTTCAGATTCTCGTCTTCCATATCACCGAAACTCACTTTGGAATAACGATCTTCCTCATTGCTGACGACCGCACCGATATAGGTATGGACGAACTGTTGCTTTTCGTCCTTGGTGTCAGGCTTGCGTTTCAATTGTCGATAATGGTTGACCGTCCAGTCGGTAGCGGAGCCGTTGTCGATCTCGTACCGTAAACCAACCTCATAGCTTCCCCGGGTGAAGGTCAGCGTCTTGGTGACGGTAATGCCAGTCCCGGAGTCCCAGGTAAACGGCACCTCGATAAACTCCTGACCATCGGCCAGGGTATAACTGGACTCACTGGCTTTCATCAGTTCCCGGTGCGTCGGTGCAGCTTCGTTGGCTCTGCCCTGCAAACCTGATTCCGCGACGAGATAATGCAATGGGTCATCGCTGAGCAGCAGAAAAGAGGTATCGGGCTGATGAATGGAAACCGGGTATTTCTTCAGTTCGACACCAGTGACTGTCGCACCCTGCGCGCTGATCTTGATCTCCATGAGATCAGTGCTGACCGACACCACTGGAATATCCGCAGCAGCCGTGCTTACAGGCACGCTATCCACCGTGCCAGCCACGGCATCGGGCATGTCTGCCGCATTGCTTGCCGAAGTTGAGTCCGTGTTACCGGGCGCAGTGGCTGTCGGCCCCGGCGTATCGGTGCTCTGCACCACAGGTACCGGAGCATGGTAGTCCTGCATCCAGGTCTGATAGATGATCAGACATAGAAATCCGAATGCGAGGTACAACAGCAGTCGTTGGGTTTCCATTAACTCTTGAACTTGGTCGAATGAGGGAAAGGAGCGGTACGTGACATCAGGGTTTCTGATCTTCCGCATCGAAGTCCGCAGGGTGGATCACCTCGTGCGGCACCGGGTCATAACCACCCGGATGAAATGGATGACATCGACAGACTCTGGACAATGCCAGCCTGCCGCCTTTCAGGGCACCGTGCGTTTCTATGGCTTCCGCAGCGTAGGCGGAACAGGTGGGGAGGAATCGACACCGTGGCGGCAGCAATGGGCTGACCCACCGGCGATAGAAGGCGATCAACCGTAACATCAGCTGCTGACCTGAGTGCGCGACTGGTTACCGCGCACTGCCGATCCGGTATGCATCTTCAGGAACAGGGCTTCCAGGGCCTCGCGTAACTCACACGAGGCGGCAGATGTAGCAGCGTCTCTGTTCATGACCACCATATCCAGCCCGGTCAGTGCTGACCTGTTGTGTCTGAAGGCTTCCCTGGCCACGCGCTTGAGCCGGTTCCGGTCCACAGCACGCCTGGCTCGTTTCTTGGCAATAGCCAGACCCAACCTCGCCGGACTGGCATCGTCAACGCGCACCAGTATGGTCCAGTAGCGATCGGTATATCGCTTGCTCCTGGCGAAGACCTGGCTGTAGTCCGCTGTACTCAATAAACGGGCTGTGCGGGGAAACGCAAGTTTTTCCTGGGCAACATCGGCGACACTGCGTAGATCAGGCTTGCCAGTCACTACCCGATCTGCCGCCACCCGACTGCCGCCAGAGGACCGATCATTCGGGTGCGAAGCCAGATGGCACCTCAAGCGCTAAGGCGAGCCCTGCCCTTGCGGCGACGTGCAGCCAGCACAGCCCTGCCACCCCGAGTGGCGGCACGAGCGCGAAATCCGTGAGTGCGAGCACGCTTGATTTTGCTCGGTTGATACGTTCTTTTCATGTCAGCTGTACTCGATAGCAACCAGGTGGCTGCGCGTGTCGTTAACGAACCCACAATGGTAATCTGCCTACTCTCCCGGGTCAAGCCAGCAACGCCTGATATTTGCCGCAAGAGCAGACGGCTTTGCACCGGGGTGTCCACGGGCCCCACGTCAGGGCAACCGGCTGGTGTCTACCCTTCTTACCTGCGGGTGCAGATTCATTATAAGTTTCATTTGACGTTGAATCTGACGGTGTTAATCGCGTAGAGTGCTTTCCCCCGCTGTCATTGCCATGGTCCCGGACCATCGCAGATCGACGCCCTTGCTGTCTGCCTCGGAGAAACGCTGTTGAGCGCACCACTTTGGGATCTGTGCCTGCTGAAACTTGAAGCAGAGTTGTCTGATCTGCAGCTCAACACCTGGATCCGTCCTCTCCAGGCACAGCAAGAGGCCGATCAGTTGCGCATCATGGCGCCCAATCGATTCGTACTGGATATGGTGCAGAGCAGTTTCCATAACAGGATTCAGGAAATAGCCAGTGCACTGGCTGCCCCCGAACCCGTCGAGGTCAAACTGGTCATTGGTTCCGGTCTTTACATATCACCAGCGGCACAGTCGACGTCTCACACCGGACCGGCACAACAGGAGTCGGTCACGGTAGGATCAGCTGCCCGAACCGCTCCAGCTCATTCACAGATTGCCAAGAGCAGCCCCCCGCATGATTCTCACCTGAAGCCGGAGTTCAGCTTCAATACCCTGGTCGCCGGCAAAAGCAACCAACTGGGGCGGGCCGCCGCCCTGCAGATAGGCGGCAGCCCGGGAGCCGCCTATAATCCCTACCTGATCTACGGTGCGTCTGGTCTGGGTAAAACCCATCTCATGCAAGCGATTGGCAACGAGATCATCGCCAACAAGCCGGATGCCCGGGTGTCGTATATCAACTCGGAGACGTATGTGCACGAAATGGTGCATGCGTTGCAGCATGGCAGGATGAACGAGTTCAAGGCCTTCTATCGCGGCCTGGATGCCCTGCTGATTGACGACATACAGTTTTTTGCGGGAAAGGAGCAGACGCAGGAGGAGTTCTTTCACAACTTCAATGCGCTCTTCGAAGGCAATCAACAGATTGTCCTGACCTGCGATCGCTATCCCAAGGAGATCAATGGACTCGAAGAACGCCTGAAGACTCGCTTCGGTTGGGGTCTGTCGGTGGCTATCGAGCCACCGGAGCTGGAAATGCGGGTGGCAATCCTGAACAGCAAGGCGGAACAGCGTGGCGTCACCCTGCCCTCCGAAGTCAGCTTTTTCATTGCCAAACGCATTCGCAGCAATGTCCGGGAGCTGGAAGGCGCGCTGAAACGCGTCATCGCCAATTCCCAGTTGATTGGCACACCGATAACGCTGGAATTTGCCCGCGAAGCGCTCGCCGACCTGCTGGCCGTTCAGGCAAAAACCGTCTCCGTGGAGAACATACAGAAGACAGTGGCCGAATACTACAGTATTCGGCTGGCTGATCTGTCGGGTAAAAGCCGATCACGCTCAGTTGCCAGGCCTCGCCAGTTGGCCATGGCGCTGGCCAAGGAATTGACCAGCAAGAGTCTGCCCGAAATCGGCAGAACCTTCGGTGGCAGAGACCACACGACCGTCCTGCATGCCTGTCGCAAGGTAGCTGAATTGAAAGAGTCCGATGATGGCATCCGCGAGGACTACAGCAACCTGCTCAGAACCTTGTCCAGCTGAGTTATCCTGTTCGCAGCTGATAGACTGCTGTCACAGTGGCAAGCTGTGGATAACCGTTCAGCAAACTGTGTGGCTATTGCCGGGAATCAACTTATCCACATTTCACCCACAGGAAAGATCCCACTGCAAGAGGTCGTTATACAAGTCGAAAAATATCTCTAAGTTATTGTTTTTAAAGTATATTATATACTTACTCACAGAGTTGACCTGCAGTAGTAGTAGTAACAATATAAACACTATATAAATCATCCGGTTAATTTAAGCCATGAAATTCAGTGCACAACGCGAATCGCTGCTGCATCCCTTACAGCATGTGGTAGGTGCAGTCGAACGACGGCAGACCTCCCCTATTCTGGGCAACGTGCTGCTCGAGGCTGACGATGGTTACCTGACTCTCACTGCGACTGACTCAGAAATCGAATTGCAGGCACGCGTGGAGATGCCGATCGACCAGCCCGGAGCGATCACGGTGCCAGCCCGCAAGTTTCTGGAAATCTGCCGGCATCTTCCGGAGTCTGCACGGGTGGACTTCGATTTGTCGGGTGACAAGGTCATCTTCAAATCCGCACGCAGCAAATTCACGCTGGCAACCCTGCCGGCCGTCGAGTTTCCCCAGGTGGCTGAACTGGATACTCCCCAACAGGTCATCTTGACCTGCGATGTGCTGCACCAGTGCATCAGGAACACAGCGTTTTCCATGGCTCAACAGGACGTACGTTTCTACCTGAATGGCATGTTGCTGGAAATCGGTGCTGACAGGGTATCCTGCGTGGCGACCGATGGGCATCGACTGGCCTATGCCCAGTGCGAGACGGAAGCAGAACCGGAAACACCCGTGAGGGCCATCATCCCGAGGAAAAGCGTCGGCGAATTACTGAGATTGCTGGGCAGTGTCGAGTCCTCTGAAGCGGTCAAGTTACTGGTCACTGCACAGCATCTCCAGGTAGACGTAGGCGGTGTTCGTCTGACGACCAAGTTAATCGATGGTCGTTTTCCGGATTACAACCGTGTCATCCCGATCGATGGCAATAAAGAGTTACTGATCGATTGCCAGACACTCAAGCAGTCGCTGACGAGAGCCTCCGTTTTATCAAACGAAAAATACAGAGGTGTCAGAATTGCGCTCAAGACTGGCACATTGACCATTTCAAGTAACAATCCGGATCAGGAGGAAGCCATTGATGTCCTTGAAGTGGATTACGCTGGTGACTCTGCGGAGATCGGTTTCAATGTCACCTATTTACTCGATGTGCTGAACGCACTGGAATCAGATAATGCCAGGATTCTCATCAAGGACGGTAACAGCAGTGCCTTGATCACAGCGGAAACCAATAACGACAGCAAGTACGTTGTCATGCCGATGCGTTTGTGATTCTGACCGGACTCGATATCGCCTGTTTCAGGAATATCGAGCGCTTGTCGCTGGAGCCTCATCCTCGACTCAACCTGATCACAGGCGACAATGGGTCTGGAAAGAGTACCGTGCTGGAAGCGATTCAGTGTCTGTCCACAGGTCACTCCTTCCGCACTAGAAAGGCACGGGAGCTCATCAAGAATCATGAGCCTTGCTTTACGCTGAATGCGAGGTTCACAGATCCGGACACAGCCCGTGAGCATAGAACCGGTCATTCCAGGCAACGAGACGGCAGTGTCGAACTGAGACTGGATTTTCACGAGATGGGCTCCATGGCTGGAGTCACCCGTATGTTGCCCGTGAAAGCCCTGACCCCTGACAGTCACAAGTTGATCCAGGAAGGTCCAGACGAACGCCGTCGGTTTCTGGATTGGGGGATGTTCCACATGGAACCCCAGTTCTTTGACGAGTGGAAGCAGTTTCGTCGGTCCTTGTCCCAGCGAAATCAGTTATTGCGGGATGCGGCGGGCATTGATGAGATACGTTCCTGGGACGTGCTGTTTGCAGAGGCCAGTGAATCGATTGATGACATGCGACGAAAATACGTCGCACGGCTGGCGCTGGCACTGCAACGCAGGCTGGCAGATGTCGAGGGCAGGTTCCACGTGAAACTTGGTTATCGTGCAGGCTGGAACGATGAACAACCGCTCAGCGAGTTACTGGTACGCCATCTGGATTATCACCGGCGAATGAAAACGACCACAGACGGTCCGCACAGAGCAGAGATGACCCTGCAGTGTGATGGTGTGCCGTGTAAACAAATTCTCTCCCGGGGCCAGCAAAAGGTCCTCGTCTATCTGCTTCATCTGGCGCAACTCGATTTGCTTCGGGAAAACGGATCTCGACAGGGCGTGGTCCTGTGCGACGATTTAACGTCCGAACTCGACAGGGCACACGGGCAGGAAATCATCCGCCAGCTTCTGCAGTTGCAGAGTCAGGTATTCGTATCCGGGGTCGACCTGGTTGAGCTTAAACTGCATGATCACAAAGAGTTCCACATGGAACACGGTCAGGTGAAAAACGTAGTATAATTGGTGGGTTACGCTACGTAGACTGACCGTATGAGCGATTCACCCAGTTATAATTCTTCCAACATCAAGGTCCTGAAGGGACTGGATGCTGTGCGTAAGCGGCCCGGTATGTATATCGGCGATACTGACGACGGTACCGGTCTGCACCACATGGTGTTTGAGGTCGTGGATAACTCCATCGACGAAGCACTCGCCGGACACTGCAGCGAAATCAACGTCACGATTCACACTGATGAATCCATCAGTGTGTCGGATGATGGTCGTGGTATTCCAGTGGATATCCACAAGGAGGAGGGTCGTTCAGCCGCCGAAGTCATCATGACCGTGTTACACGCAGGCGGAAAATTCGATGATAATTCCTACAAGGTTTCCGGCGGGTTACACGGTGTGGGGGTGTCTGTGGTCAATGCACTGAGCGAGTGGCTCAGACTGACCATTTATCGCGACGGGCATGTGCATACCCAGGAATACCGTGACAGCAAGCCTGTCACCGATCTGCAGGTGGGAGAGTCGACCAGGCAGACCGGTTCGATGATTCACTTCAAGCCGAGTGCGGATACCTTTACCAATATACATTTCGAGTACGAGATTCTGTCCAAGCGGCTTCGCGAGTTGTCTTTCCTGAATAGCGGAGTGCGCATAATCCTGACGGACAAGCGCACCGACCAGACGGACACGTTCCAGTACGACGGGGGGATTCGTGCCTTCGTCGAGCATCTGAACCGAAAAAAGACGCCCGTTCACCGTACGGTCATCCACACACTGGGCACCAGGGACGATGTTTCCGTGGAGGTTGCCCTGCAGTGGACGGATACCTACCAGGAACATATCTTCTGCTTCACCAACAACATACCTCAGCGAGACGGTGGTACCCATCTGGCAGGCTTTCGCTCAGCCATGACGAGATCTCTCAACCAGTACATGGAGAGCAGCGGGGCAAGCAGCAAGGCCAAGGTGTCAGCAACCGGCGACGATGCCCGGGAAGGCTTGACGGCGGTACTGTCAGTTAAGGTGCCGGATCCCAAATTCTCCTCACAGACCAAGGATAAACTGGTGTCCTCGGAGGTCAAGGGGATCGTGGAGTCGGTGCTCGGGGAATCCATGCATGATTTTCTCCAGGAAAACCCGACTGAAGCACGCGAGATTACCGCCAAGATCATCGATGCTGCGCGAGCGCGTGAAGCTGCGCGTAAGGCCAGGGAGATGACGCGCAGAAAAGGTGCTCTGGATATCGCCGGATTGCCTGGCAAGCTGGCAGATTGCCAGGAAAAGGACCCGGCAAAATCCGAAATCTACCTGGTGGAAGGCGATTCGGCCGGAGGTTCCGCCAAGCAGGGGCGTGATCGTCGCCGACAGGCAATCCTGCCGCTGAAAGGTAAGATCCTGAACGTCGAGAAAGCACGCTTCGACAAAATGCTGCAAAGCGCCGAAGTCGGCACCCTGATAACCGCGCTCGGTTGTGGCATAGGTCGTGATGAATTCGATCCGGACAAACTCCGCTATCACTACATAGTGATCATGACGGATGCGGACGTGGACGGCTCTCATATCCGGACCCTGTTGCTGACGTTTTTCTATCGCCAGATGCCGGAGCTCATTCGTCGTGGACACATATACATAGCGCAGCCACCGTTGTACAAGGTCAAGAAAGGAAAGCAGGAACGCTATGTCAAGGATGACGCCGAACTCAATGCCTATCTGTTGCAACTGGCGCTCGACGGAGCGCGACTGCACGTCAACAGTGAGGCTCCCACCATCAGTGACACCGGCTTTGAAGTCCTTGCCCAGGAATACATGCGGGTCGGGTTGCTGATGAATAGAATGGAGCGCCGGTTCAATCGGGATATTCTCGAAACGATGATCAACCAGACACCTTTGTCCGAGTCTGATCTGACGGATGCGGTCACGGTTGCCGGATACGGCAGGCAACTGGTGGACACGCTCAATGCCCGACTGTCGGCCACCTCGCAGTACACATCCGAGTTGAGCGAACGGGATGGATCATACGGTCTGAGGCTGACCAGGCGGGTACACGGCAACGAGAAGGAAGTACTGCTGGATCCCGGTTTTTTCAAGTCACCTGACTATCGGACACTGGCCAGACTGTCAGAGAAGCTGGTCAATATGCTGGGGGAGGGTGCCTATGTGGCCAGAGGTGATCGGGAGTTACCGGTCAGCACATTCAAGGAAGCGATGGAATGGCTGATTGCCGAATCCAAGCGCGGACTGACGATACAACGCTACAAGGGTCTGGGTGAAATGAATCCGGACCAGCTCTGGGAAACCACCATGGATCCACAAGCCCGGCGCATGCTGCAGGTCAGTATTGAAGATGCCATAGCAGCAGATGAAGTGTTTGATACGCTGATGGGGGACCAGGTGGAACCGCGGCGTGAGTTTATCGAGCGTAATGCACTGTCGGTGTCCAATCTGGATGTCTGAGGCAATTTCAAGCTTTCCTGCCGTATTTTTCTTCGTCTGACTGTCAACCGATCATGCCTGATAACCTGGTTCAACGGCCCGACTTCGCGGCAATCGATATCAATGCCATCGAAGTACAACTGGACGAACGCCTGGAAGATTGTCGCAGGGTTGCCACGCAAGTGGCCGCATTGCGCAACCCGGACTGGGATAGTCTGGTGCAGCCACTCAGTGAGGTGCACAACCGACTGAATCTTTTCTGGTCACCCATCAGCCACCTGAATTCGGTCATGAACAACGACCGGCTGCGGGAAGTGTATAACCGCTGTCTGCCCAAACTAAGTGCCTATTACACGGAGCTGGGTCAGAACAGGGATCTGTATAATGCAACTTTGGCACTCAGTAGCAGCGATGAGTTCGCCGGTATGCCGGCAGAAAGACAACAGCAGATTCATCATGAACTGCGCGATTTCGAATTAGGCGGTGTCTCCCTGGAGGATGTTGCCAAACGGCGTTATGGCGAAATTGCTCTGGATCTTTCACGACTCAGTACCGAATTTTCCGATCACCTCCTCGATGCTACCAATGCCTGGGAGAAGCTGCTGGGCACGGCTGAGTCCCTGGATGGCCTGCCCGCATCTGCAGTGGCCGCAGCCCGGCAACGGGCCAGTGGCAAGGCGCTCGATGGTTACTTGCTGAACCTCGAATTTCCCTGTTACCTGGCGGTCATGATGTTTGCCAATGACCGTGAATTGCGCAGGGAGATGTACACCGCCTATTGCACCCGCGCATCCGATCAGGGGCCGCAGGCAGGACAGTTTGACAACTCGGCACACATGGCCTCGATTCTCTCCCTGCGCGCGGAGAAGGCAGCGTTACTGGGCTATGAGTCGTATGCGCATCTGTCGATGGTGCCCAAGATGGTAGAGACACCGCAGCAGGTCCTGGATTTTCTGGACGATCTCGCCGAGCGATCGATACCGGCAGCGCAGGCTGAATTTGCCGAGTTGTCGCAGTTCGCACGAGATTCGCTGAATTTGCCGGAACTGGAAGCCTGGGATGTGGCCTATGCCAGCGATCGCCTGAAGAAGCAGCAACACGACCTGTCAGATGATGAACTCAAACCCTATTTTCCGGCAAACCGAGTCATTCCAGGCATGTTTGCAGTGGTCGGCAAACTGTTCGGTCTGACAATAAAGCCGGTTGCGGGGGCCTCTGTCTACCACCCTGATGTTCAGCTCTATGCCATTACCGACAGCCAGGGCAGGTCACGCGGCGAGTTCTACATGGATAACTTTGCCCGCGAGAACAAGCGGGGTGGGGCATGGATGGATGTCTGTGCCACGCGCCAGCGCATCGGCAACACCATACAGGAGCCCATTGCCTACCTGACGTGCAATCTGACACCACCGGTTGGTAATGACCCTGCCTTGCTGACGCATGCTGAGGTGACCACGCTGTTCCACGAATTCGGACACGGGTTGCATCACATGCTGACGCGGGTGGAAAGCGCTGGCGTGTCCGGCATCAATGGTGTGGAATGGGATGCTGTGGAACTGCCCAGTCAGTTTCTGGAAAACTGGTGCTGGGAACGCGAAGCCATCGACATGATCAGCGGGCATTACCAGAGCGGTGAACCGTTGCCGGACGCCTTGCTGGAGAAAATGCGCGGAGCGCGCAATTTCCAGAGTGCCATGCAGCTGGTTCGCCAGCTCGAGTTTTCACTGTTCGACATGCAGCTGCACCTGAATTCCAGACCAGGCGATGCGGCGGATGTGCAGGCCACACTCGACACCATTCGCGAGCGGGTGGCGGTGGTACCGGTACCGGTATTCAACCGATTCCAGCATGGTTTTTCGCATATTTTCGCCGGTGGATACGGTGCCGGGTATTTCAGCTACAAATGGGCCGAGGTGCTCTCCGCCGATGCCTTTTCACGTTTCGAGGAAGAGGGCATCTTCAACGAGGCGGTGGGACGTGCCTTTCTGGAAAACATACTCGAGGTGGGTGGTTCACGAGACGCCATGAGTTCGTTCACGGCGTTCAGGGGCAGGGAACCGACTGTCGATGCGCTGCTTCGGCATTCGGGACTGGCAGCCTGACGCAGCGGCTGGAGTACTGTCGGCATGAACTACAAGGATCTGCGTGAGTTCATGGACGCCCTGGAATCCCGTGGCGAACTGAAGCGGATAGCGGAACCGGTGGATCCGTATCTGGAGATTACCGAGATCTGCGACCGGACCCTGCGTGCCGGTGGTCCGGCCTTACTGTTCGAACATCCCGTTGGCTCGGAGGTTCCCCTGCTGGCCAATCTCTTCGGCACTCCGGAGCGCGTGGCACTGGGTATGGGCGAGGATTCCGTCGAGGCGTTGCGGGAGGTCGGGAAGCTGCTGGCTTTTCTGAAAGAGCCAGACCCGCCCAGTGGCTTCAAGGATGCCTGGAAGAGCCTGCCCATATACAAGAAGGTTCTGGACATGGCACCCAGAATGACGCGTTCGGCCGCTTGTCAGGAACACACCTGGGATGGGGTGGATCTGTCCCGCTTGCCGGTGCAGACTTGCTGGCCAGGTGATGCCGGCCCACTGATTACCTGGGGACTGGTGATTACCCGGGGACCGCACAAGAAGCGGCAGAACATGGGGATCTATCGGCAGCAGCTCATTGCCCCGAACAAGACCATCATGCGCTGGCTGAGCCACCGTGGTGGGGCACTGGATTTTCGTGAATGGCAACAGGCGTACCCGCAGGATGCGTTTCCGGTGGCCGTGGTACTGGGCGCAGATCCGGCAACGATCCTGGCGGCGGTCACACCGGTGCCTGATTCGCTCTCGGAACATGCCTTTGCCGGCTTGCTGCGCGGAGAACGAACCTTGCTCACGACCGCCAGCCTGTCCGACCTGCAGGTACCTGCATCCGCGGAATTCGTGCTGGAGGGCTTTCTGTATCCCGGTGAGCTGGCCGCCGAGGGACCGTTTGGAGATCACACAGGGTATTACAACGAGGTCGATGAATTTCCCGTGTTCACGGTCGAGAAGGTGACCCACCGGAGCAATCCTGTCTATCACTCCACCTATACGGGTCGTCCACCCGACGAACCCGCCATTCTGGGCGTTGCACTGAACGAGGTTTTCGTACCCATTCTGCAGAAGCAGTTTCCCGAAATCGTGGATTTCTACCTGCCACCGGAAGGGTGCTCCTACCGCATGGCCATCGTGAGTATGAAGAAACAGTACCCGGGTCATGCAAAACGCGTGATGCTGGGTATCTGGTCCTTTTTACGCCAGTTCATGTACACCAAGTTTGTGGTCGTCGTCGACGATGATGTGAATGCGCGTTCGTGGGAGGACGTGATCTGGGCCATCACCACGCGTATGGATCCCCGTCGCGATACGACGCTGATTGACAACACACCGATAGACTACCTGGATTTCGCCTCACCGGTATCCGGACTCGGCTCCAAGATGGGCCTGGATGCAACCAACAAGTTTCCCGGTGAAACAGATCGGGAATGGGGAGAGCCCATACGGATGTCGGCGGATGTCAAGGCACGTGTGGACGAACTCTGGGGTCGCCTGGGACTGTGATCTGCCAGCAGATTTTCGGCGATATCGTGCATCGCTGATGTCACAGACAGGTTAATCGCACACTGAGGATCCGTCCGTGACGGATCCGGCTCGCGTACCATCCGCGTAGCAGCGACGAACTGGCTGTGCAGGCATTCGCAGGGCTGCAACACGCATTCCCGGTAGCGTCAATTCTTACTTACGAGAAACGAGAAAACTGGATGGAAGGCAGGGCAAGCAGGGTTCATCCGCCGTACACGAGTATCGGATTCGATGAACTGACATCGATGGTTGCCGAGCTCATCGCGATGTTCGAGCTGGGCCTGGTGGACGTACGCACGGACTCGCCCGCACAGACCGGGTACGAGTGTGGCTGGATCTCCCCGGATGCACGCACACAGGTCATCCGTCACGGCAGCAGCGTGGCCATGCACAGCGTCCTGCAACAGGTGCCTGGGGCGGTATCGGCTGAATTCGAGGTGATTCACGATGGCGTCAAGGTGTTTTCCTGGTGTGAATACCGATGGCCGAACCTGCAGCCAGGCGATGCGCTGCGCTATCCATCGGGCGAAATCGAACTACCCGTGGATTGTCTGTCCGAACTGTTGCAGTTTCATGTCGAGCATCACACTGCCTGGCTTGCTCGTTACCGGGCCGTCAATCGACCATCCACGAGGGCAGGGCAGGTGAAGAGGCCTGGCGACGGTTCACACGGCCGCCGCAGATCCGTCGAGGTTGATGAAATTGGCATAGTGGCTCAAGCGGACCGTGTCCATATCCCGTAGCCGGGCGGCCATTTCCCGGGCTGGTAATGGCTTGGAGAAGTGATAACCCTGGTAGCCTTCACAACCTTCGATGGCCAGCAGCGGCAGAATTTCCCCATCTTCCACGCCTTCAGCGATCACGCGAATGCCCAGCGTTCTGGCCAGAGCGATGATGCTCTTGATGACGGTCACAGCGTGTGGAAATCGGGAAATGTCCGCGACGAAGGAGCGGTCGATTTTCAGATGATCCAGAGGGAGTTGACTCAGATAGGCCAGCGATGAATACCCGGTACCGAAATCATCCAGCGATATCTGTACACCCAGTTGTTTGATGTCATTGATGATATTGGTTTCAATGGTTTGAACCAGTGCTGACTCGGTGATCTCCAGGATGAGGCTATCTGGTCGCATACTGTGTTTGCGCAGAATGGCGGCAACGCGTTGGGCGAAGTGTGGCATGCCCAGTTGCCGCGCCGAGACATTCACGGACATCGTGATGGCGGGTCCGATCAGTCCCTTGCGTAACCAGATCCGATATTGCCCACATGCCTGACTGATGGCCCATTCGCCCAGTTCACCAATCAAGCCGGTTTCCTCCAGGACATCGATGAACGCGCCGGGACTGACATGCTCTCCGGAATCCTGTGGCCAGCGCAGCAGAGCTTCGAAGCCAAGCAGACGCTGTTCCCTGATCAGCAACTGCGGCTGATAGAACAATTCGAAGTCCTGTCGATCCACGGCACGGCGCAGGCTGGTGATCAGCACTGAACGGTCACGCTGTGCCTGATCCAGTTCCGGGGTAAAGAAGACGTGTCGTGATCTACCCGACAGCTTGGCCCGGTACAGGGCAACGTCCGCCTGCTTGATCAGACTGTTCCCATCACCACTGCGGTTGTTCTGGGTGCCGGTGGCCAGGGCGATACCGACGCTGGCCGACACGTAAACTTCCTCCAGCCGCAGGAGAAACGGTTGTTTGAGTGCATGCACGATCGCATCGGCAACGATACTGGCATCCTGGGAATTGTCCAGGGTACGCAGGGTCACCGTGAACTCATCACCACCCAGGCGTGCGACGACGTCCTCTTCACGCACCGTGTGCCTGATGCGTCGGGCCACCTGTTGCAGCAGTTCATCCCCCGCATCGTGACCCAGAGTATCATTGACAGCCTTGAATCCATCCAGGTCGATGAACAGCAAGGCGATGATGCCATGCGGTTTGCGTTGCTTGAGTGATTGATGCAGTTGTTCGAGAAAACTGGTGCGATTGGGCAGACCCGTCAACGCGTCATGATGGGCAATCTGGGTCAGGCGCTTTTCTGACAGGTACTGATCCGTGATATCCATGATCACGATGAGGCTGCCGGAGAATGTCTTCAGCGAATCGATAAGCCCGGTTGCATTCATGCTGACCCACAGCACTCTGCTATCAGCTGGATCCAGTCTGACAATCTTGCGGAACGTCTTGCCCTCTATCAGCGTGTTGCGCAGGTCCATCAGTGTCTGGGCACGCTCCTCGTTGTGCAACGCGTCTATCCACCCACTGTCCAGGTTCTGCTCCAGTGATCGTCCGCTCAACTGACACCACATGTCATTGGCATAGTCACAGGTCCATTCCTGATTGAGCTTGATGATGCCCACCGGTGCCAGCTTGGTCAGTGTCCTGTACTGCACCGCCGCATTCTGCAGTTCATGCGCCGACTGGATTCGGTCGCTGATATCGTTCAGCACCAGCGTCGTATATACCTTGTCCCGCATGCGTGTGTGGAACACGGCAAGATCGACAGCAAAGGATTGCCCGTTGGCCTTCGTGGCCATGACATTGTCGAAGTGGAAGGGTCGCGAATCCTCGGTGCGCAGCACGGTGTGATAGATGGCAGCCCGTTCGCGGATCTGGTCCAGTACCTGTGTCGGCAGAAACAGACTGACCGAGGAGCCCAGGGCGCGCCGGGTCTCGACCCCGAACATCCTTTCACAGGCGGGATTGAAGGCCGTGACCTTGGTGTGATCATCGATGGTCAGTATGCCGTCGAATGTGGCATCCAGCAGTGTGACCAGCTGGCGTGTGGTCTGCCCGATGTCTGCAATGATGGTACTGATACCGCGATTGACGATGCTGTTCAGGTGGACACGCATGTAGGCATCGAGCATCGTCTGCAGGCGGTTGATCAGGACCAGGTCGAAACGCAGTTCCGCGTTGGCGATGAACAGCAGGGCTCTCACGTCATCATTCTCGCGCACCGGCAGTAGCGCAAAAGAGCGAATGCGTGGATGACAACTGGGAAGATTGACCGTCAACATGGTGACGGCATCGTTGGAGAACATGGCCTTGCGAGAGGTGATTACATTCAGCAGCAACTCGTCGGGCTGGCGATTCAGCAGCGTATCGTGCTGCCTGGAAAGCACCCCACCGGGTTCCAGGGATACCACGGCATCCAGCGTGATCGTTGCTGCAGAATCCGGCGCCTCAGTCTGCAGTCGCAGTACACAGCCGTAACTGGCATCGGTCAGTTGCAGTGCCTCTATGATCAGCTCTTCGCCCAGCTCACGTGCGGAAAGCCCGCGCGCGACCCGGTCACCAACTCGCTCGAGGAATCGGCTCTGGATATTGTCTACGGCCTGCCGCACCTCGTGATCAGCGCGCCTTTCGGTTCCGGTTTCGCTCACACGAATCTGTCGTCCTGGAGTCTGCCTCGCCGGCGGAGTTGGTTACCCTGCTGCCTTCCCTTGCGGCACATCCTGAATCACGAACAGGGATGGGTTTGAAGCGTTGCTACCGGCCTCAATGAGACTAGTGTAGTTCACCTGCGCCATTGTGGGCGGATCACGCGGCAGTTGCAGCTATCATTTATGTACGCCGCGTCGACTGTCCAGCCACTCTTGCAGTTGCGCCAGTTGTCCTGCATCACCTGCCGGACTGGCCACCAGCAGCTGCTGACTGAAGCCCAGGGATCGTGCCAGTTCGGCAGCCCTGTGGCTGTTGAGCACCAGGGGCAGCTGGCGCAATAAGCCAAGGTGTTCGCGTGCCAGAACCACCAGGTTGTGCAGAACTTCGTTGCTGGTGACACTGACGATGAGCGGCGGTGGATCGGTGAGCAGCCGTGCGACGGAATGCGGATCGAGGCCAGGTCGTATTCGCCGGTACACGCATGCGGTGGAGACCTGCCATCCCAGTGGTTCAAGTTCGCTGGCAACGAGTGCCCGACCGCCCTGACCCTTGATGATCAGTAACCGGGCCGGTTGCAGCTGGCGCAGCTGTGCAACACAGGCTTCACTGCTGAACGGCGCTTCCGGGATCATCGCCAGCGGCTGGCCGAGTCGGCCAAGTGCATCGGCTGTGGCTGCGCCGATGGCATGGACACGCATGGACGACCATGGCAGTGGCCGCTGCCGGTGGGCCTGACTGACGGCGTTGACGCTGGTGAACAGGACAGTGTCGAACCGGTCGGCGAGGTCTGCGGCCAACAGCTTCTCGTGCAGGGGCTCGATCTCCAGGCAGGGCAGGTGACTGACCGTGAACCCGAGAGCCTGCAGGCTACGGGTAAATTCCAGGTGCTGACCGCGCGGTCGTGTGATCAGAATATGCGGGCTTGGTTCGTTCATGCCTGAAATAGTCTACTACCGCTATCCGAGGCCGTCGCTAATCAGTACACTGGTTATGGCTAAACACCTGATAGACACCACATGAGCCGCTCTGAATCCTCGTCCTCGACTGGCAGTCTTGCCGACACCTCGTCCAGTGTGCCTGATCAGGTGGCTGTGACCAATTCTCAATGGGGTGGTCGCTTCAGCGAATCCACGGACGCGTTCGTACAGAGTTTCACCGCTTCGGTGACATTCGATCAGCGCATGTACCGGCAGGACATTGCCGGATCCAGGGCGCATGCATCCATGCTCAGGCAAATCGGTGTGCTCAGTGAAGAGGACCTGGCGTCCATCACCCGGGGACTCGACCAGATAGAAGCCGACATTGCCGTCGGCAGTTTCGACTGGTCGGTGGCGCTGGAAGATGTCCATATGAACATAGAAGCGGCGCTCACCGCGCGGATCGGCGATGCGGGAAAACGTCTGCACACGGGTCGCTCTAGGAATGATCAGGTAGCGACCGACATCCGCCTGTACATGCGCGATGCCTGCGATGCAGCTGCGGTCGTGTGCAGCCGTTTGCTCGAAGGACTATTGTCGCTGGCGGCATCACACACAGACACCATCATGCCCGGATTTACGCATCTGCAGACTGCGCAACCGGTCACCTTCGGCCACCATGTGATGGCCTGGTTCGAAATGCTGCTGCGTGATCTGGAGCGATTGGGCGATACCCGTCGACGACTGAACAGCATGCCGCTGGGTGCGGCCGCGCTGGCCGGTACCTCCTACCCGATAGATCGCGACATCACCCGCGAACTCCTGCAGTTCGATTCATTGTGCGAGAACTCTCTGGATGCCGTCAGCGATCGCGACTTCGCCATCGAATTTTGTTCCAACACGGCTATCTGCCTCATGCACCTGTCCAGAATTGCCGAAGAGCTGGTGCTGTGGATGTCCGCCCAGTTTCGCTTCATCGACCTGCCGGATCGCTTCTGTACCGGCTCCTCGATCATGCCGCAGAAGAAAAACCCGGATGTTCCGGAGCTGGTGCGAGGCAAGACGGGTCGAGCCTATGGCAACCTGATGACCCTGCTGACGCTGATGAAAAGCCAGCCACTGGCCTACAACAAGGACAATCAGGAGGATAAGGAGCCACTGTTCGATTCGGTAGACACCCTGCTCGACTGCCTGCGGGCTTTCGCCGACATGCTGCCTGCGATACAGGTGAGGAAGGCGGAGATGCGCATGGCTGCCCGAGATGGTTTCTCCACCGCCACCGATCTGGCCGATTACCTGGTTCGCAAAGGCGTTGCGTTTCGTGATGCCCACGAAGTCGTGGGTTCAGCGGTAGCGTACGGGGTACAGCATTCGCAGGATCTGGCGGACATGCCACTGGATGTGCTCCAGGGATTCAGTGCGCAAATCGAGTCCGATGTATTCCAGGTACTGACGCTGGAAGGGTCTGTCAGCGCCCGGGCGCATGTGGGTGGCACTGCACCGCAGGCTGTGACCGCAGCGATCACTCGAGCCCGGTCGCGCCTGGCAACAGCCTACATGCCGAACTGACGTTTCAGCCAGTGTGAGATATCGGCGACTTCATCGGCACTGACGCTGTGCGCAATCGGGTACACATGCCATTCCAACGATACCTGACTGTCCTGCAGCACATCGCGCGACTGCTCCGCGTGCCTGATCTGGATGACATCATCGAACTGGCCATGGCCCATGAAGACAGGGACTGCCAATCGATCCTGCGTGATCAGGGGCAGGGCGGTCTCCTGAATGGGCAGGTAGGTCGACAACGCAAGAATGCCCCCCAGTGTGTGTTTGCCCGTCAATCCTTCATACAGCGCAATCGCACCACCCTGTGAGAACCCGGCCAGTGTGATATTGCGGGCGGGTATTCCCAGTTCGATCTGGCTGTCGATCAGCTGGCTGATCAGTTGCCCGGATTCCCGGATACCAGCGCTGTCCTGCTGACGACTGCCAAAATCCAGAGAATTGATGTCATACCAGGCGCGCATGGCTGCTCCGCCATTGACAGTGATCGGGCGAACGGGCGCATGCGGAAACAGAAACCGCACACCGGGGCGCTGCAGCAGCTGCAGTTCCGGGACGATGGGTTCGAAATCGTGGCCGCTGGCACCCAGTCCATGCAGCCAGATCACGGCGTATTCAGATTGCTCGGCGGTGTTGATTTCGATGCAATCTAGCGGTTTTTGGGACATGGAGTCACGCAGCTCTGGCATGGTTGGGGTGCGGGGCGAGTATACTCCATAGCCCAGTTTACGAACGCGCTGCCATGAGCTCTCTAACGCTGCATCACATTGTTCCGCTGACACTGCTGACTGTCAGTCTGGCAGTCGGCCTGGTCAGCTGTGGTAACAAAGGTGATCTGTATCTCATTCCTGATGACTTCAGCGAACAGGATCTGGAGCAGCTTGAACGGGTCCTGGGCGCGGAGTCGATACCGGCAACAGAGCCAGTCGATGTCGATGACCAGAGCGTGTTCGATAAGAACAGGAAACCGGTCAGGTAAGGTTCGCGCGTTGCCTGTCCGGTTAAAGTCGCCGTGTCCGGTTCCGTGTCCGGTTCCGTTTGTAACGAGCTGTGTCATGACCGTCGATAGTGACCGACCTCAACCCACTGATTGGAACCCTTACCAGACACCCAGATGACCGCGTTTCACCGACAAGCCGGCTCGCTGATGAGCGAACAGGTGGCCCTGAGTTCTCTGGCCGAGGCTCATGGCACACCTTTGTACGTCTACAGCCGGTCCGCCATCGAACAGGCCTGGAAGGAATTCGCCGACGCTCTGCAGAGCCGACCCCACCTGATCTGTTATGCGGTAAAGGCCAATAGTAACCTGGCCATCCTGGATACACTGGTACGCCTGGGGTCCGGCTTCGATATCGTGTCAGGGGGCGAGTTGAAGAGAGTGCTGGCCGCTGGCGGACAGCCCGGGAAAATCGTGTTCTCCGGCGTAGGCAAGGGCGAGGGCGAGATGGCTGCCGCGCTGGAGGCCGGTATTCGCTGTTTCAACGTGGAATCCGATTCGGAATTATCACGCCTGGCGGAGGTGGCCGCTGCGCATGGTGTCATTGCGCCGGTGTCGCTGCGAATCAACCCGGATGTGGACGCCAGAACCCACCCTTACATCTCCACCGGGCTCAAGGAGAACAAGTTCGGCATCGGCATGGATGATGCCATGGCAAGTTATCGAAGAGGAGCGGAACTGGCCTCACTGGACATCAGGGGAATCGATTGTCATATCGGTTCGCAGCTGACGCAGCTCGAACCCTATGCCGATGCCGTGCGGCTGTTGATCGACATGGTGGACAGGCTCTCCGCCGAGGGCATTGCACTGTCACATATCGATGTTGGCGGTGGCCAGGGGATTTCCTATCAGCAGAGCGATGAAAGTCTGGATATCGCCGGATGGGCGCGATGCATCATGGCCGCGATCGGCGACAGGAAGCTTGAAATCATCGTGGAGCCGGGACGCTATGTCGTCGGCCAGGCCGGTGTTCTGCTGACGCGTGTGGAATACCTGAAGAGTAATGCGGATCGGCACTTTGCCGTCGTCGATGCCGCAATGAACGATCTGCTTCGTCCTGCACTGTACAGCGCCTGGCAGGCCATCGAGCCGGTGGAGACGCTGCCACGCGAGGCACGCATGTACGATGTGGTGGGCCCGGTGTGCGAGTCGGCGGACTTTCTGGGCAAGCAGCGAAATCTCTCCATCGCAGAAAAGGACCTCCTGTGTATTCGCTCATCCGGTGCCTACGCCTTTGCAATGAGTTCGAATTACAACACCCGCGCGCGTGCAGCTGAGGTCATGGTGGATGGCGGGGAGTCGTTTCTGGTGCGTGCCCGTGAGGACATCGACTCGTTGTTTGCCAATGAATTTCTGCTGCCATGAAGCGCATCGAATTCACCAAGATGCATGGTCTGGGGAACGATTTCATGGTCATAGACAACCTCACGCAGGGCGTGCAACTGGACACCGAGCAGATCGTTGCTCTGGCGAATCGTCACACCGGCGTCGGCTTTGACCAGTTACTGGTGGTAGAACCGGCGACAGTGGAGGGTGCTGAATTTAACTACCGGATATTCAACGCCAGTGGTGAAGAGGTCGAACACTGTGGTAACGGTGCCCGCTGCTTTGCCCGGTTTGTCAGCGATCGACAGTTGACCGGCAACCGCAGCATCCGTGTAAACACATGCAATGGCATCATCACCCTTGTTTTGCAGGACAATGGTGAGGTCATGGTACGCATGGGTGTACCGATATTCGATCCTGCGGGTATTCCGTTCCTGGCTGAGCGGCAGGCGCCATTCTATGAACTGAACGTGGCTGGAGAAACGTTCAGGGTGGGAGCTGCCAGTATCGGTAATCCACACGTGCTGTTGCAGGTGAAGGATGTCGACGCTGCCGAGGTGGCCCGACTCGGTCCCCTGATAGAACGACACCAGCGATTTCCCCGACGGGTCAATGTCGGATTCATGCAGATTCTGGATCGGCAGAGCATTCGCCTGCGTGTCTTTGAACGTTCCGTGGGTGAGACACAAGCCTGTGGCAGTGGTGCCTGCGCAGCGGTTGCCATCGCGCATCGTCAGGGTCTGCTTGACAATTCCGCCGTGGTGAGCTTACCCGGTGGTGAACTGCAAATACATTGGCCAAATGGAAAATCCCCGATTGAAATGACGGGTCCATGTTCTACAGTCTTTGAAGGACACACGAGAATGTAGAAAAACATGCAACCCGAACAATCCGATCTGGGCAACGTACTGTGTGATGATGCTGTACTCAGCTTCCTCACCAGAAACCCTGAGTTCTTCGTCAACAATCAGGATATCCTTCCTCGTTTGAAAATTCCGCATGATGCGGGCAACGCCGTTTCCCTGATCGAAAAGCAGGTCAGTGTGCTACGCGGCAAATGCAGTACGCTGGAGAACAGCCTGCGGGACCTGATTGCCGTTGCTCGTGAGAACGAATCGCTGCATCAACGTCTGCATGTCCTGATACAGGAAGTTATCTCGGCCACTACACTGGAGCAAATCGTCAGCCTGACCCGTAGCAGTCTGCGGGAAAATTTTAATGCCGATGATGTGCATCTCCTGCTGGTCGCCAGCAAACCCAAGCGAGCATCCACCCGCAAAAGCAGCAAGGCCAGCGAGGCCAGCAAGAGCAGCAAGACCAGCGCGGCCAGTGCGGCCACCCGGACCAGACGGGCCCGCACATCCAAACCGGTCGAAGGCATGCGTATCATTGCCCATAATCACAAGTCCCTGAATCTGTTTTCGGAACTGTTCGAGTGCGGTGAGACGGTCTGCGGATTACCCAGCGAAGATCATCTGTCCTGTCTGGTCGGTAAGGACTATGCGAATATCGCATCGGCGGCCCTCATTCCACTCCAGCATGAGCGTTCTCTGGGTATTGTCATGCTGACCAGTCGTGACGAGTCGCGATTTGCATCGGGCAAGGGCGTCATGTTCCTGAATCAACTGGGTCAGTTGCTGAGTCGTCGTCTGCACACCTTCGGCGCCATTGCCCCTGCTGCGGCAAAGTAACGATGGACGTATCCGCTGACATCATGGAAAACGATGCAGGGAGGGTGTCCGTCGATGGCAACGGCGGTTGTCGTGCGTTCGATGCCGGCATCGATCAATACATGGAAGAATTGCGTGTTGCCCGGAGAAGTTCCCCGCACACGGTGAGTAACTATGCCCGCGACCTGCGCTCCATAGCACAGTCGGCGCGCTCCAGAGGTGTTGACGATTGGCAGGCATTGACGGCCAGCGACGTACGCTCGATCATTGCCGAGCAGCATCGCGACGGGATATCCGGGCGAAGTCTTGCCCGGCGCTTGTCTGCGCTACGTGGGCTGTTCAACTTTCTGCTGGGCCAGGGTCATTGCGAGGTCAACCCGGCCCAGGATATTCTGGCACCAAAGGACAAGAAGGCCCTGCCTGCGACACTGGATCCGGATGAGGTCAGCAGGCTGCTGGCACACAATCTCAACGATCCGATGATCTGTCGTGACCTGGCCATGTTCGAGCTGATGTATTCCTCCGGCCTGCGCCTGGCGGAGCTGGTGAGCATCGACCTGGCAGACCTGGATCTGTGCGTCGGTCAGGTTCGAGTCACGGGTAAGGGTGGCAAGGTACGAGACCTGCCAGTTGGTGAGCATGCGATCAAGGCCATCAACAAATGGCTTGGTTACAGGCGAAGTCTGCCGGGTGCCGATGACAGTGCCGTGTTTCTCAGTTCGCGTGGCAAGCGCATTGCACCCCGGACCGTGCAGATGCGCTTGAAGAAACTGGCTGAATCACAGGGTCTCGAACGCGACTGCTATCCCCACATGCTGCGTCATTCATTTGCCAGTCACCTGCTGGAAAGCAGCGGCGATCTGCGCGCCGTGCAGGAATTGCTCGGTCACGCCGACATCAGTACGACACAGATCTATACCCACCTGGATTTTCAGCATCTGGCCCAGGTATACGACAAATCTCATCCTCGAGCGCGGCGAGACAAAATAGTGGAGGAGTAGGGCAGGCGAGATCGATGGCGATCATCAGCCCTGTAGCAGTTCAGGCCTTGCCCGAGGTTGCCTGATAGGCAGGTTGAATTATACGACGCTGTATCGGGCACTTGACGAACCGACTTAACGGTATATAGTTCGCGCGTGCCTCGGTGTGGCACTTCCAACTGGTCAATGCTCATGAATATGAATCGCCTCACTCCTTACCTGATCGCCAGCACCATCTTGCTGGTCCTGTCAATCGGTCAGGCCCAGGCCACTGACGTCGTAGACTCCACCGTTCTGGCGCATGATCGAGTAGCCAATGTGCTGGTACTGACCGACAAGACCGTGTGGCCACTTGAACTGCTCACCGATGCGCTGCCAGAGGGTCTGCAGGCTGGCGACAAGGTGGAGATTCGTTACGAGTCCAATGAAGATGACGGTGTCAAGACTATTCATTCGATCACCCGTATCGACTAGTCCGGGCTAGGCGTCTGCGCGGCAGAAAATCCTCAGCGAGAGCGATCCCATTTCCAGGAGCGTTCTCGCTGTCGTCCTGGAGCGCGACCGCGACCGTGATCGTTGCCGCCGGACCGCTACTACAGCATCCATTCCAGTGGTAGCCACGAACAGACATAGCTGCCCATTCGCGAGAGACGGCTGACGCCCGGATCGATGTCATGATAGATATCCGGTTGGCGCAGGCGTTGTTCGCGCCAGCGCAGGGTTTTGTCGTCCCCCAGTGACAATTCGTAGGCGGCCAGTCGTGCGTGGTCCCTGATCCACGTGGTCACCCGCTCGCCACCATCGGGATCATTGAAAATTACACCCATTTCCGTGTTGTGCAACGCGGAGCGCGAGTCGAAATTCAGGGAACCCAGGAAGACCTGTTGGTGATCGATCACGAAGGCCTTGGCGTGAAGGCTGATCGGGTGGGACTGATCCGGCACCAGTTCGCCGGATGGTGACGAGGGTTTCAGTTCAAAGATACTGACTCCGATAGCCAGCATGCGTTCACGGTAGTCACGGTAACCACTGTTGACCAGCCACACATCATTGGAGGCGAACGAGTTGGTCAGTACCGTAACCTGGATACCTCGCTTGCGCAGGGACTCGATGATGTGCATGCCCTGTTCGCCTGGCACCAGGTACGGCGAGGTAAACAACACATCGTTACGGGCACCTTCGAGTATCGTAGACAGTTGCGTGGCCACACCGTTATCGATGAACTCGAAAAGTGGCTTGACGACTTTTTCCGGTGCATCGTGGATGATCCGGCCCTGGGCCGGAGCGAGAGCCGGAGCCGGATCAGCGGGTGGTGAATCGACCTCCGTGTCGCGCAGAGTCGCCCACAGGCTGTCATGCCAGCGTGCGAAGGTGCCCTGGCGTGCCGGTTTGTCCACTCTGTGTATCTCAACGGACAGGGCGCTCTTCCAGAAGTGGTCGAACTGTACGGCGACCTGATCTGCAATGTCTCCGCGCACCAGCACATCATGGTCGAGGAACCACACCTCGTCGCCGCGGGAAAAATACTCATCACCGATGTTGCGACCGCCCAGGATGCTGATCGACCGGTCTACGGATAGCGATTTGTTGTGCATTCTTCGATTCGCGCGAGGAAAGCGTGCCAGAAATTCACACCATTGCCAGCGCCTGAGGGCCAGTGGGTTGAAGATGCGAATCTCAAGCTTGTCGTATTCGAGAACCAGTCGAGCGAACAGGGCTGAACGTGTTCCCAGATCGATGTCATCGAGCAGAATGCGTACACGCACACCACGACCGGCAGCTTGCAGCAGGTGCGCAAGAATCAAGCGACCGGACCGGTCGTCGGCGTGTGCGTAATACTGTAAGTCGATGCAGCGCGTTGCATTGCAAATGATGCCAATCCGTTCAGCCAGTGCCTGTCGAGGCGAGCCCAGTGTCTGGAAGGTGGACTCCACGAATGGGGATCGAGTCTCGGTGGATGTGCCGTTCTCCGGCGAGGGAAACTTGTAGTTTCCCCACAGACGCAGGGCCAGAAGCAGGAGGAATACCGCCAGCAGCAGCCACAGGATAATCACGTGCAACTGCCTGTGTGCATCATAGAGCTTGACTGAACTGCCACCATGAACCAGATAATGAGTCGGACCAGGATCGATACAGTACTGCCTGGCAGTGCAAATGGAAATGACTTTTCACATACGGGCTTCATCGACAACATTGCGGGTGTGCGGATCGTGTAAATTTTTACCTGGGCTGGTTTCCGCTTCAGTCACTTGTACGATTAAGTCGTCATCTGTGGAGGACGGCAAGACGGAGTCGACCCAAGTCACCCGTTACGGCCACAGAGTCATTACACATTCAATCTGAACAGGAAATCGTCATGAAAACAGTAAGCAAAGTCTTGAGTGTTACCACCCTGTCCGTTGTTCTGGCACTGAGCGCAGGTTGTGCCAGCACTGCCACACAGGAGAGCACAGGCCAGTTCATCGACAGTTCAATCGTGACCGCCGGTGTGAAGACCGCCCTGGCCCAGGACGATCTGACGACCTTGCTGGATGTGGAAGTGGAAACCTTCCGCGATGTAGTGCAACTGAGCGGTTTCGTCGATACCGAAGAGCAGAAGATGCAGGCTGGCGAGGTGGCGAGCACTGTGGATGGCGTACGTGAAGTGGAGAACAACCTGGTGGTCAAACCAGCCAGCTGATGACAGGGCCTGGCCGGGGAGAAGACGTGCCAGTGTCATCGACACTGGCACCGTTTTCCGTTTCCTGCCAGTAGAGCCTGCGCTGCGGGCGTAGTACAAGTCCGGAACAGCGTCTGACCTGGAACTGCAGCGAACCCTTAGCTTCCTTTCGAAGCGCACTCGGAATGGTCCCTGTCAGCTGTCTACCGCTTTATCCGTTGCAGGCGTAAATCACGTCGATCTGTCATTGCTGCCACTCGCTCATCATCCGTCGGCCAGGGAAAACTGGCTGAACAGCCCATTGGCCTGCAGGCACTTACGCAGCTGAACGCGCCGCGAGCGTCCACCCTGTGATGCCGTCAGGCGGTCA
>JABDKN010000103.1 GCA_013002205.1 Granulosicoccus sp. | reverse complement strand
AGCACTCCGTCACCGTCCGGATCGTCGTTGACCAGGTCGCAGGCATCACCCGTTCCATCACCGTCGGTATCGGCCTGTGTCGGATTGGCAGTATCCGGGCAGTTGTCATCCGGGTTCAGCACACCGTCACCGTCCGGATCGTCGTTGACCAGGTCACAGGCATCACCCGTTCCATCACCATCGGTATCGGCCTGCGACGGATTGGCAGTATTCGGGCAGTTGTCCTCCGGGTTCAGCACACCATCACCGTCCGGATCGTCGTTGACTAGGTCGCAGACATCACCCGTTCCATCACCATCGGTATCGGCCTGTGACGGATTAGCATCATCCGGGCAGTTATCTGCCGTGTTGTTGATGCCATCACCATCGCGATCGTCATTGAGCGAATCGCACACATCACCCAGGCCATCGTTGTCGACGTCTGACTGACTCGGGTTGGCATTGTCCGGGCAGTTGTCCTCAGCATTGTTTACGCCGTCGCCATCCCGATCGAGCCCGTTGACCTGATCGCAAGCATCGCCTATACCGTCGCTGTCGACATCTGCCTGATCAGTATTGGGAATGGTGACACAGTTGTCCTGAGGGTCTGCAACGCCGTCACCATCGCTATCTGGAGGAGGGTCGTTCGAATCCCTGGGGTTGGTGCCGTTAGCCACCTCGACAATGTTGCTGAAATCGTCACCATCGTCATTGTAGTCATCCACATCATAGGCATCTGCCGAAAATACGACCGTCGTGCCGCCTCCGGCATTCTTGCCGATGGTCTGAGTTCCCAGAAAAATTGATCGTCTGGTATCACTGAAAAAAGTGATGGTCGTCACAGGCTCCGAGTTCTCAGTCACGATGGCCATACCGCTCCAGGTGTCGTTGTCCCGAGTAAGGGCAATTTCCCGGTCGTCGACCAGCGCCTGCACATCGACGGCCGACCGTACCTCTGCCGGTGCATCGCCCAGCGCGCTCGGCAATGCCAGCTGTACGTTTAGCGTTACATCAAGTGGTGGACGATCGGGGACGTTGGGATCTTTGAACGCATTGCCTTCGCCATCACGCCGTTCCTGATAATTCGAGTACCCATCCTCGTCATCATCATAGGGTGATGTGAGGAATTCCTGGCTGAAAAACGTCAACGATGCCGGACTCGCAACGGAACCTACGTTCAGTCTTTTACTGGCACGCGCCATTGGCACGCGCTCACCATCGATCAGTTCATACCAGACGAGTGACACTGTCGTGAAGCTGTTGGCAGGCCGGGTCGTATTCAACACATACAATCCGTTCTCGTTTGGCTGTACTTCGACAGTCTGCTGGTCAATGGTGACTTCGAGCACGAGATTCTCACGGACGATTGCACGCGCCTGCAGAAGATTACTGGGTGCGGTGAATGACATGTTCGTCTGAGCACCGTCGCTGTGGATGCGACCACTTTCATCACTCTGGCTACAGGCACTGAGCCAGAACAGGATCATCGCCAGCATGCTCACCATGAGCGCAAGTGATCGTCGTGCCGGAATGATTCGAATTCTGTCGTAAAGCAGACGTTTCATGGCAAAGGCTGAACGGTAATCGTGACAGGAACCACCTCGGTGCCAGTACCACCACTACTGCCACCACCGGCAGCAGACGCCAGAGCACCCACCACCAGTAATCCCAACACACCGTAGAGAATCTTGCTTCTGGTTGACATCCCCGAACCGCTGCCAGCCACTGGCTCGGTGGCTGCCGGAACCTGTCTTTCCACGAGTTGACGTTCGATGGGATCGAAGGCAAAACCCTGAAGTGTCCGGTTACCGGAGAGGTCCGTTGCCTCGAGGTAGTATTCTATCGCCTCATCCATTTCACTGGTAGTGATTGTCGCTGTATAGATACCGGTACTTCCCAACACCTGCATCTTGCGGTTCTGGTAAATCGTTTCGCCCTGCAGACGATGATGCAGGAATACCGAGTCCACACCCTGGTCGTCAGTCACCGTGGCAGCGAAGACCTGATTATCGCCTCGGAGTCCCTCCCTGACCGGTTTGAATTCTATCTGCGGTGGTTCAGTATCGATGTTCTGTGCCAGCACTGCAGAAGGCATTGCAAGCATGAGCTGTGTACCCAGGTGTAAAAATGCCACGCTCATCGTCAGCCCGCACCGGTGAAAAATTGACTGCATGTATTCCTCTTTGTACCGGGAGCTACCAGGCGATGGCCGACCAGCCACGACCTTCTCGCTGACTGGACAATGGAATCGAAGACAGTGCCTTCGAAGGCTCGACGATGCTGCCATCTTCGCGCCTTATCGAAATGATCTGCAACGTCCCGCGAATCTCACCGGTTGCATTGCGAGTAGACACGTCTCTGATACGAACATCGATGTCACTGCTGTTCTCGAACATTTGCAGGAACTGCTGGACTCTGACACCGGATCGTCGTGTCAGGGTAACTACTGCATTGATGTCCCGGGTGCGGATTGCTTCCTGCAGTGCGATGAATTGCCGGTAGACCGTTTGCAGGTCTTCATCACTGATGGGACCACTGTTACTTGCAGGTTCTGTGGCCGGCACGGATGGTGCGCCTGTGGAAGGTACCGTGGTTGACTGAGCCTGGGCAGCTTCCCGTTGGCGGGCTTCGACAAGGCGACGTTCGCGGGCTTGTCGTCGTTGCGCCGCAGCACGTTCCTCTGCAATTTGCCGATCAGTGGCCAACTTGTCGGCGTCCGTGGTACGACCGGCAGCCGCGGGCACATCGTTCGCATTTTCCTGTGCCGACAATCGGTCACGCTCCTGACGCAGGGCCTCGGCCCTGGCAGCCTGTTCGGCGGCTGCCTGTGCTTCCCGCTCCCGGGCAGCCCGTTCGGCGGCTGCCTGTGCTTCCCGTTCCCGGGCAGCCCGTTCGGCGGCCGCCTGAGCTTCCCGTTCCCGGGCAGCCCGTTCGTTTGCATCCGCTGCGGCCGTGTCCCGGGACCTCAATTGCCCGATCCTGTCCTCCAGCGCAGAAAACTCCATGGCGCCGTAGCCGTAAACGATTCTGTCCATCGTCGCCAACGCGTTGCTGGCTTCGTCCAGCCTACCTTCCGTCACCAGCGCCTCAATCCGGCCCAACTCGTCGCGGAATCTCTGCATCAGTGGTGATGCGGTATAACCGGAAACGGTTGAAATTGCATTCTCCGGCGCGTCCAGCCCTGCCCCGGATGGTGCTTGCGCCTGTGTCCTCTCACTCTCTGAACTGGAGTTGACGCCGCCCGCATCATTCTGCAATGGCGTCGCAGGAAAATCGAAGAACTGCAAGGATACGGCACCTAGACCTATGATCAGCAGTATAAGTCCCAGGGCCAGCCACCTGCCTCGATTCGATCGCGATGGCTGCTCCGGCAGTTGCACAGGTTCCAGGCCCGCGTTCCAGAGCTGGTCAAAATCGAGCGTGTCATCAGGATCCAGATCGACATCATCGAATTCGATCACAGGGTCAGTAACCGACTCCGGTACTCTGGGTGGCTGAATACGCGTGGCTTCACTGTCGATAGCGGTTTTGCCGTCTGTTCGCTGCACCGGTATTGCGGCTGCCGACGACTGGATCGAATCAGCCCGGGAAGGAGACTCGTTCGCCACCACTCGCGTCAGGTGGGCTGCAGTACGCCCGGCTGGCAGAACAGGCGTGGCATCCTGTCCGCTGCTCCCGGCATCCTTGTCCGCTACCAAGAGGTCCCCAGGATTGACTGCCACCGGGCGGCGTACCGGAGGATCGTCCAGAAAACTGAAATCATCCTCCTCTTTCCTGTTGCCATCAGTCAGCGCGGGGGGTGGCTCCACCGGCGCCCCGGGTTCAGGAGGCAGCAAGGGTCCGGATTCAGACACCGGAACCGGTTTACGTATGATGGGCAGAGGGCGCTCCCCTGCTTCGCCCAGGCGACGGCTCCGACGACCATTGTTCGCCAGGAAGTCAAACATGGACTCAGCGTCCGGGTCGTCTCGATCGATTTCTGGTTCCGACATAAGCAGCACGTGGAGTCCATCGATCTGACTGATGGCCTCGATTCAGGACAAGTCCCCATGATAGCCGAAAAGGGCATCGTGGATATTTGGAAAATTGTGACGCTTCAAAGGTTTATCGCACATTTACAGGTTCAGTCCAGCGTCCGGAGGTATAGGGTCCAGGTTTCGGCACTCAGCGCAAGGTCGACTCTTTCCTGCAGTTCGATCACGACCGAGTAAGCGTTGTCCGGCGCGTCCGCCACCCAGGCCCCACCAGACAGACCCACTTGTGACGGGCTGGTTCCATACATGTGTTCTGGCGAATGGCTCACTCGCGGATCCGGGACAATGGATATGTGCGCGATCGCTCCGTTTTCGTCTCGCCAGATCAGGGTGGCCATGGCTGCCGGAATGTCGTCCGGCACTTCTGTCCGGAGGCTGTCAGTGCGAGCTCGATCCCGGGTCGTGCTAATCACTTTATGCACCTGCACGCCAGTTTCGTCGAAACGGAACAGCACACGCAGGTCAGCCTGAACGGCACTGGTGCTCAATACGCAGCCACACAACAGGCAGGTAATGACTCGACGCATCATTGCACCTCCAGAGTCCAGGTCCAGGTGAACTTCCCTTGATGGGGCAGTGGTTTGCGTATCACACCACTGATATCCTGCACGGTCAGCGTCACACTGTGTCGCCCGGCCTCCGGCATCAGTGTGAGTCGGTTCGGATCATCCTTTGCGAGGACGGTACGACCGTCCACTGACCAGTCGACACTCTGTATGTCGGATCCGAAAATCGGGCTGACGATGAATTCCTCCGATTCCCCGACTATCATGCGAACGATCTCGGTCGCCGGTGAGAAACCTCGAATCCCGCCATCGGTTTCTTCATACAGGCGAAGTACCCAGCGTTCACTGTTGACCGGACCGAAGGGTGCATCGAAGCTGCGCATCCGGCTGTCAAAGGTCGGTCGGTAGACCCCCTTGCTGCGATACAGCCCACCTTCGAACAGACCGACACCGGGTTCACCGATGGCATGAGGTACCGCCTTCCCGGCATCTATCCAGTGCGCCCAGGGCACGAGCGTCGGATCGGTCAGTGACGTCACATTGGGGTGGCTGCCTTCTCTGAACGCAGGAAATCCGATGGTTTCGACGATCAGGTTGTCGACATACTCGTCGGCCAGGTTCGCCAGACTGTGTCCCATCTCGTGCAGGGCAATCTCGGGGGAATAGGCCGACGTAATGGCAGTACTCCCACCGCTGTTGCCACTGCCGCCGTAGCGCAAATCATTGACCAGCAATATGACCTGGTCGAAATCCGGGTAATCACCGATCGCTGTTTCCAGCATGGTCAGTGTATTGGCACAGATCAGCCGCTGAATCGATCCGCAGTTGTAGGTGCTGTCATAGTAAGTGTCCCGAATATCGTCACCGTCGTTATCATCCGCGCCGGATTGCGCCGAGACCGTGCTGATCATGTGAATGCTCAGTGCATCGAAATGCCTGACGATCCCGGCATCCGAGCGCAGATGCTCGATGGTCTGCTCTACATGGCTGCGGAACAGATTCTGCTGATCATCGGCATAGCCATCTCCGAGAACCACCACATGTACCGCACGTCCTTCCTTGATGCCGGACAGGGTGATACCACGACCAGATGCGGTCACCGGATACACCGTCAAGGGGACGATTTCGCGGGCGACGCCACCCTGTCTGTCGGTCGCCTTGATCACGAGGTTGACCTGCGTTACCTCATTGACGTCGCTGGCTACCAGGGTAACTGAACTACCGACCACGTATCCACTGACAAAGGCGTTGCCTTCAACTTCCAGCTCAACATCGTCGCCATCCGCATCATCTGGAAAAACCCTTGCCGTGACAGTCTCTCGTGCCTGGAGTTCCCTGGGAATCTGCAACAGGTTGAGTGTCGGCACATCATTCGTGTCGATGACTTCGAATTGTACGTCCGTCAGCTCGTCGAACAATCCGCCACTGTCAACCACGCTCAGCGTGATACCGGTGAACACTCCAACATCGCTCTGTGTCGGCAGACCTGACAACTGCCCTGTCGTCGCATCCAGGGTCAGCCAGTCTGGGAAACCCCGTCCAGCGAATCGCAGTGTGTCACCTTCTACATCCATGACACTCAGTTGATGCTGGAACAGTCTTCCCTGGGCTGCGACTCGCGGGAATTCCCTGGACAGTACCGGGGCGTCATTGACGGGCTCTACCTGCAGGTTGACCGTTACGTCGATGCCATCGAAGGTCTGGTAGCGAAAGGTATCCGTGCCAGAATAATCAGCATCCGGCTGGTAGACGAATACCATGCCATCGACCTCCAGCGTGACCACCCCATGAACCGGCAAGGAGCGGATGGCCACCAGCCCCTCTGACGAATCACCCGACTGGTGGAAGCGCCCACGTAATCGGGAATCCTCCAGCAAGCTGAACGTCTGCTCGACACGGCCTTCCGCAATAATCGGCTCCACCGTGATGACAGGTTCATCCAGTATGGTCGGGTCGGACACCACATTCGGCAGTATGGGCGACTCGTCGGAGCCACAGGCACTGAGCGCAATGAGCAACAGCAGCGCGACCGCTGATTTCAATGAGTATTTGAGAATTGCTTGAATGATCATGGCCTCCCGTCCATGTAGCGAAGTTACGTCGCGCTACAGGTCCTGACGCTCCAGAGCTGCCTCGATGTAGAGTTTGCGCAGTTGCCTGCTGACTGGCCCGGGCGTACCGTCACCGAGCGTTATTCCGTCGATATTGACCACCGGCATGACAAACGTGGACGCGCTGGTGCTGAACGCCTCGGTGGCCTGACGGGCAGCCTCGATGCTGAACGGTTGTTCCACCACGGTATAACCTGCCTCCGCGGCAAATTTGAGCACGGCATGTCGAGTGATCCCACTGAGAATTTCATGACCCAGATTACGTGTATGAATCTTTCTGTCCTCAGTCACGATGTAGGCATTGCTGGATGTGCCTTCGGTCACCAGCGCATCCTCTACCATCCACGCATCATGAACTCCGGCATCCAGAGCGGCCTGCTTGCCCATACTGGGCGCTAACAGACCCACCGTCTTGATATCCCGGCGTTTCCAGCGCAGGTCGGGAATGGAGATGACATGTATACCTTGCTCAGCCATCGGCGACGTCAGTATATTTTTCACCTGAGTGAACATGACGATGGATGATTTCGCCCTGGCAGGGTATGCAAAGTCCCTGTCCGCCACTCCACGAGACACTTGAAGGTATAGCAGTCCTTCGTTCAGACCATTGAGCTGAATCAATTTCATCTGGGCGTCGACGAGTACCTGTTCTGCACACGGTGGCGCCATGGACAGCTCTGCCAGAGAACGAGCGAGACGTTTCAGATGTGCCTTGTTGTCAATCAGCCTGCCTTGCAGAACGCTCGATACCTCATAGACAGCATCGGCAAAGAGAAATCCGCGATCCAGCACGGATATTTTCGCGTCCTCCTCGGCGACAAAGTCACCATTGACGTAAAACGTTCGACTCATGAATTCAGATAATCCTGTCTTTGGGCGGTTTTACGGCCGATTGATGTACCGGATACGATTTTTTTGCGACATCCGTGTCCGGCTGGTCAGCACACAAAGCCAGTCATTCGGACAGCAATGTCACTATGTCTGACAGACACTGCACCTGAAAGTGCGGGCGTGGAAGCTGTTCCGGCCAACTTTCATTATACTGGTTGAACCACAGTGTCTGCACGCCTGCATTGTGTCCACCTGACACATCCGCCACTGGATTGTCACCGATGTGCAGCAGTGCCTGTCCACCGATGTTCAGATGCTCCAGGCAGCATCTGAACATGTCTGGCTGTGGTTTGGGTGCCAACTGCAACCCGGCAGCGTATACCACATCGAAATAATCCGCGATGCCGATGAGGTCCAGATCTGCGTTACCGTTGGTGATCGCAGCCAGTCGGTAACGAGATTTCAGCGCTTTCAACAGGTCGAGTGTGCCGTCGTACAACACGACTTCGCTGCGCGCTTTGTAAAATACGCCAAAGGCCTCTTCAGCCAGCGATTCGGGGTAGCCGAACTGCTTGAGTAAAACCCGTAGTCCTGCCAGGCGCAGTGCCGTCACACAGTTGCCAAAATGCGGGAATCGGGACCGCATCGCTGTGCGATGAGCCTGCAGACTGGTCGGGGTATGGGCCGCAGCGATTGCCGGCGTATTCTCCTGGTGCCAGCGATACAGCGCTGCCTCCGCCTTGATGATGACAGGCTCACAATGCCACAGGGTATCGTCGAGGTCGAAAGAGACGGCCTGAATCGAATCCAGCGACGCTTCGGTCAGTCCAGGCCTGGTCAGCATGGCTGCGCGGTCATTCACGACTAACGGGATGCAACGAGCAACACGTGTACCCGTCGTGGACCGTGAGCGCCGATTTCCAGGGTCTGTTCAATATCAGCGGTTCGCGAGGGGCCTGTGATGAAATTGACTGCCCTTGGCATCGGCGCTTCTGCCCGGAGTTGGGCAAATACATCCTCGACGTACCTGACGACCTGCGATTCCTGCACCACAACGATGTGTGTCTCCGGAAGAAAGTTGAGACTGGCGGGTGTCTGCGAAGAACTTACCGTGACGATACTGCCGGTTTCGGCTACGGCTGCGATGCAGGGTGTAATACCCACCTGCTCTGCACCGCTTGCTGAACCGATGCCATAACCCGATGGCCAGGCCAGGCCGGACAGCGCTGGTGACACCGTCACCGTGCCTGGCTGTGTTCCATCGATTCCCTGGTCTTCAAGGTAGCGCGTGACTGCGCTCTCACACTCGGAAGTGGCCGGTACCCTGTCGACACTCATCAATACCGATTCCATATTGCGGATAAGCAGACCCATCGTATCCATGTCAGTCGCGGGCAGAGTACTTCGCTGTGCAGCGCCAAGGTGGGCACTTACCTCCACAGGCTGATCATCCAGTGTCGGTAAAACAGACGGCGTCGCACGCCCCAGTGCCTTGCCAATACGTCCGAGCACTTCATCCCGTGCACTCATCAGTCTGCTCCGTCCACATCAGACCCTCTGGTGTGGCGGAAGTTTACATCCGGCCGGGTGTTACCGGATTTCCTGTGCAGGCTCATGAAGGTTTTCCGCCCTTGTGGGGCAGGCAAGTCCCGACCCCGCGTCCACGCCCCCGCCAGGGGCAGTCGGCGGAATGCACCGCGCCGCCGCCCGAGCCTCCAGAGCAATGCCACGCCCAACCCGGTGACGGCGCGATAGAGCCGCGGCCGCGCAGCCAGTGCCGCCCAGATACCCAGGCCATACCTCGCCCCGGGAGTTTGCAGGGATTGCACGAAACTACGCCGGCGATGTTCGCGCAACAGCTCCGGCAACGGAATGCTCATGGGGCAAACTTCGGCACAACGCCCGTTCAGCGTACAGGCATGGGGAAGATCAGGCGCGTTCTCGTTCCCAACCATCGCTGGCGTGACCACCGAACCCATCGGCCCGGGATAGACCCAACCGTATGCGTGTCCACCTATGGCACCATAAACGGGACAGTGATTGAGACAGGCGCCGCAACGGAAGCAGCGAAGCATCTCACGCAACTCACCGGCCAGCATCTCAGTGCGATGATTGTCCACCAGTACGACATGAAACGCATCGGGACCGTCCGCTTCGCCCTCGCGCCTGGGTCCGCACATCAGGCTGGTATAGTTTGAAAAATGCTGACCTGTTGCGCTTCTGGCCAGCAGTCTGAGCAGGCAGCTGGCATCTTCCAGGGTTGGCACCACCTTCTCGATGCCAACGATCACTATCTGCACCCGAGGCAGGTTGGAGGTCAGGTCACCATTGCCCTCATTGGTCACCAGTACGTGCTGTCCGGTTTCGGCAATCAGGAAGTTTGCCCCGGTGATACCGACATCCGCCGCCCTGAATTTCTCACGCAATACGGAACGCGCCTCATTGACCAGGGCGGACCGGTCTGTCAGCCGTTCGGTCAGTCCATAGTGTGCATGATGCAGGTAAAATAGGTCGCTTACCTGCTCGCGGGTCTTATGAATGGCCGGCGCAATGATATGACTGGGTGCCTCCTTTGCGAGCTGGATGATGTACTCCCCCAGATCAGTCTCTATGGGCTCGATACCGGCCTCCGCGAGCGCTTCGTTCAGCCCGGCTTCCTCACCGACCATGGATTTTCCCTTGGTCACAGTGGTGGCATCACACGACCTGCAGATGTCCACGATGATCTGGCTGGCATCGTCTGCCGTGGCCGCCCAGTGAACCTGACCGCCGTGAGACTGTACCGCCGATTCGTAGGCCAGCAGGTAGTGATCAAGATTTTCCAGCACATGATTCTTGATAGTTCGGGCTTCGCTGCGAATCTGCTGCCACTCCGGTACCAGTTGTACCGCTGCTGCCCGCTTACCGATAAAGCCGTCTTTGACCTTCCCCAGCGCCTGCTTCAGGTTTTCATCCTGCAATGCTTCCCTGGCATTGGTCTTGAACTTCCGTGACTCTACCTGCATATCATTGCTCGCCCTGCCCGATCGCCGGCAGGTCGCTCATGTCAGCCAGTACTTCTGCCACATGGTAGACCTTCATGAGCGAACCCAGGCGATTCAACTTGCCACTGATGTTGAGCAGACATCCCATATCTCCGCCAAGCAGCACCTCGGCACCGGTCTGCACCACCAGTGATGCCTTGTCGGTTACCATGCGATCAGATATATCGGGATACTTGACACAGAATGTGCCACCGAATCCGCAACACACGTCGGTGTCATCCATCTCGACACACCGTAGACCACTGACTCCTGACAACAAGCTGCGTGGCTGTTCCCTGATGCCGAGTTCACGCAATCCCGAACAACTGTCGTGATAGGTCACCGATTGATTGAAGTGTGCGCTCACATTGCTCACCTGCATCACGTCCACGAGGAAACTGACCAGCTCGTGACAGCGGCCGGCCAGTGCCAGTGCCCGTTCCGCCCAGGCCGGCTGGCTGGCAAACAGTTTGGGATAGTGCTCGATGATCATGCCCGCGCAGGAACCGGAGGGCACGACGACATGATCAAACCCCTCAAACGCCACAATGACCTGCTGTGCGATGGTTCTGGCAGATTCGTCATCTCCACTGTTATATGCCGGCTGCCCGCAACAGACCTGTGTTTCAGGAACTGAAACCTGGCAGCCGGCCTGCTCCAGCAATCGAATGGCGGCGTAGCCGACATTGGGTCGATACAAATCGACCAGACAGGTGACAAACAGGCCAACGGTTGGCATGACAGACTCCATCAGCGACGGAAAGGTAGACAACCACACTATACTTCCAAGATGACCAAGTACAAAGCCACTGACGAAGTACTTCCCGCTTATCTGCAAACAGACTCTGGCAGACTGGCCATCAGACACCAGTCGGCAGGTGCCGGCTCTGGCGATGAGGCTGGTGAAACCAGTGAAACCGGTGAAACTGGTGACGCGCCACATATCCTGTTCTGTAGCGGTTTCCACTCGACTATGCTGGGCAACAAGGCTGGGTTTCTGTCACAGATGTGCCGCGAGCATCAGTGGGCATTCACGCGATTCGATTACCGGGGTCATGGCGAATCAGACGGTGCCCCACAGGATTTCACACTGGCTCACTGGCTGCAGGACACGCTCGACGTCATCGATTCATCGACCGGACCCGTACTGCTTGTGGGCTCTTCGATGGGAGCCTGGCTCGCAACCCTCGCCGCCCTGCGCCGACCGGACAGGATCGTCGGCCTGCTACTCCTGGCCGCAGCGCCGGACTTTCTCGATGAGCTGATCGTACCCCGTCTCGATGCGGCACAGATCTGGGATCTCCAGCAGGATTCGACCGTAAACCTGGCAGGTGAGCATGAACAACCCTACCCGATTACCCAGGCACTGATTGACAGCGCTCGTAGTCTGTCGGTGCTGAATACTCCCGGATCATCCGGAAATCCCCCTGTATCAGAGCTGGCCTGCCCCGTGCGGCTGATACACGGGACGCACGATATGGATGTACCCAGTGAGCTCTCCAGCCGCCTGATGGCGCAGATCGTTCACGACGATGCCCGATTGACCCTGCTGCACAGGGCTGATCACCGTTTGTCAGATGAACGCAGCCTGCAGTTCCTGTCCACGCAACTGCGCGAACTGGTTACTCATGTGAGTGAGCGACAACAGGCCTGATCAGCGTTTACGCGATGCAGTCACCATCGGCGATACGTTCAGGCGAGTGAGCCAGGATTGTTTCCAATCATTCCGGACCAGGCGACCTTGCGAACAGGCTCTACCGATAACTCTGAGAGCATCTGGTCCACATCCCGCGGCCTGGCCACGCCGTAGCCCTGCACGAAGTCGATGCCCAATCGTTGGATGCACCTGCGCGTTGCCTTGTCCTCGACACACTTTGCAACCGTTGCAATACCCAGATCCCTGCTCAACTGGACGAAGGCGGCGGTGATGGCGCGGTTGGTCGAATCACTCCGGATGTTGCGAATAAAATAACCATCGATCTTCAAGTAGTCGATCGGCAGCGAGCGAATATAAGCGAAGGAGGACAGGCCAGCACCGAAGTCGTCCAGGGCAAACTGGACACCTTCCTGCTTCACACTGTTCATGAACGAGACGACGTTATCGATATTGCTGATCGCCGCCGTCTCGGTAATCTCGAAACACAACAGTGAGGCAGGCACCTCCGTAAGGCGAATCGTGTCAATGATTCTCTGCAGTGCCGACTGGTCGCTCAGGGTATTCCCCGACAGGTTGATGGACAGGGAGATCTCCTGTCCGCGCTGACGAAACGCCTCGAGTGTATTCAGGCAATGCTCGAGTACCCAGATGTCCAGGTCCTGCATGATGTTGAAACGCTCGGCAACCGGGATGAATGCATCCGGCGTCAACAATTCACCGTTTTCACTTTCCAGCCTGAGCAGTATTTCGTAGTGCGCTCTCTGCGTCCTTCGTGTGCTCGGCTCGATGACCTGCATGTACAGGCGCAGACGATTAGCCTGGAGCGCCGACTTGATCATCTCCAGCTGTTCCAGTTCCGCCCGATACTCGAGATAAGCCTGGCTGTCATGTGAAAATACGACGCACTGGTTTCGCCCCTCGTTTTTTGCCGCGTAGCAGGCGCTGTCAGCGCGGTCGGTCAGTTCCTCGACAGTACCCTGGCCATCGCTGATCGGTGTGATACCTATACACGCACCTACCTTGTACGGCCGGTTCTCCCAGGTGAATTCGTAGTCTGCAATAGCATCGATCATGCAACGTCCACGTTTGGCAGCACTATCCGCGGGAGACTCGAGCAACAGGGCAAATTCATCTCCGCCCATGCGGGCAATCGTTTCTCCTTCCGCAAGGAATCCCTGTATCAGTTCCACCAGATCCATCAACAAGCGGTCTCCGGCGGCATGCCCGGCTGTGTCGTTGACGAGCTTGAAACGATCCAGGTCGAGCAGGCAGAGTGAAAATTCATGCCTCGTTCCCTGCACGAAATCGTGCAATCGCTGCAACCTGGTATGTAATTCCCGTCGATTGAAAATACCGGTCAACTCGTCATGGGTCGCCATATGCAACAACTGTTGCTGCATGACCACGCTGTCGGTTATGTCCCTGCCACAGCCACGGTACCCACGGAATTGCCCATTTGCATCCAGAATCGGACGGGCGACGATGTGGCAATGAACCAACGTTCCGCCTGCCTGCTCTACCGCGATGTTCATATCCAGCTCGAGGTGCTGCTCCAGCATGGACTGATGCTGCAACACACTGGACGTGGCGGCGCCACCGCCGCAAAGGTGTGACAGGCGGCTCCGGCCAGCCAGCGATGCATGGTCTGGCGCGTTCAGTGGCGCACGGCGGCCATCGTGAAAAAGATAGCAAAGATTTTCATCCAGTTGCCAATACCAGTCAGTTGCCAGATCGGCGATGGCAGAGGCAGTCGAGAGACCACCAGGTTCATGCACGACGTCCATTTTTTCAGCGTCACCCTCTTGGGGGTGCTCCGGTTCTTTTTCTGCGGGTCGATGCCTGCCATCGGCAGGCGTATCCGGTTGGTCAGTTACAGCTCCCTGACACGTGTTTCGGCCATTGTGCGGATTCTTTCATTTCCAGCCTGAAAAGCCTGGGCCTGCTCACACTGGAAACTGGCTAATGTGACAAAGTGCTCTGAATGCGACCTGGCAACCGTATAGTTCAGCAAATGGGTCGGGCAGCGGGCGACTGCCAGTATTGAATCCATCCTGAAATTCCCCGAACAGTGCAGTCAAGAGAACCATGAGAGAAGGCGGACGACCCTCATCAACCGACGAGCTGATCCTGGGAAGCGAAGGTGGTCTCGAGTGTCCGGCAGGTGACTTTGTGATCGATCCCTGGCAGGAGACCCGAACCGCGCTCATTACCCATGCCCACGCGGATCATGCTCGCCCGGTGGCGCAAATCTACTACGCAAGCGAGTCCTCCGTCCCGTTGCTGAAGCATCGCCTGGGTGAAGAGCTGGACATACGCGGAGTACGCTTCGGGGAGCCGATTTCACTCGGTGCCACCCGCGTCTCGTTTCATCCTGCCGGCCACGTACTGGGCTCTGCCCAGATCAGGGTACAGAGAGATGATGATGTCTGGGTATTCAGCGGTGATTTCAAACGGGACAACGACCCCAGCTGCGAAGCGTTTGAACTGGTGACCTGCAATACCTTCATCACCGAGGCGACCTTTGCCTTGCCGATCTATCGATGGCAACCAGGCGATGTCGTTGCCGCGGACATCGCACGATGGTGGCAGGACATGCAGAGTGCCGGCCGGCCGGCCGTCCTGTTCGCCTATTCGCTGGGCAAGGCACAGCGTGTGCTGAGCGAACTGTGCGCCTACACCGACAAAGCCGTGTACCTTCATGGCGCGGTCATCGCGCTGACCGAAATCTACCGGAACGCTGGCGTCAGGTTGCTACCCACCCTGCCTGTCGACCTGGCTGACAGGAAACGCAACTACGCAGGTGAGCTGATCATTGCACCGCCGGGGGCCAGCGGATCTGCATGGATGCGCCGCTTCCCGAATGCCTCCACCGGTTTCTGCAGCGGATGGATGAGGGTCAGGGGCAATCGTCGCAGACGTGGGTACGAGCGGGGATTCGTCCTGTCCGATCACGCTGACTGGCCCGGACTGCTGGATACCATCAGGCAAACCGGTGCCAACCGGATTCTGACGACACATGGACAATCCACCACACTGGTCAGGCTGCTGCGTGAACAGGGTCTGGATGCAGCAGAACTGCGCACCCCTTATACCGATGAGGTGGAACCGGATGCAGGCATTTAGCCAGCTATACCAGACACTGGATCAAACCACATCCGTCAACGCCAAGGTGGCGGCCATGGTCAGCTATTTCCAGCTCGCCTGCGCACGCGATGCGGCCTGGGCAGTGTATTTTCTCAGCGGGCGACGACTCAAGCGACTGGTACCCGTTGGCATACTCAGGGATTGTCTCAGACAAACGAGTGAGCTGCCGGAGTGGCTGATCGATGAGACTTACACCAACGTCGGCGATCTGGCAGAGACTATCGCCCTGCTCGTGGCCGAACCCGGCAAGGCAGACGATGAGCTGTCTCTGGCAGACTGGGTCGAAAACCACCTGCTCAGCCTGCGCGGCTTGCCTGCTGAGCAGCAGCAGGTACTGATCCGGCAATGGTGGGAGCGCCTGAACTACGAGCAGTGTTACATCATCAACAAACTGATGACAGGTGCCTTGCGGGTGGGCGTCTCCGAGCTGCTGCTGGCAAGGGCGGTGGCTCACACTGCGGACTTGCCCAGGGCGTTGATCGTCCACCGCCTGATGGGTGAATGGACACCCGATCAGGCCTTCTGGCATCGACTGGTCGATGAAGACGATGGCGAAGCCGTGAATTCCAGACCGTATCCTTTCTACCTGGCTTCCCCGCTGCAGAGTCAGCCTATCGATCTTGGGCCGGTAGAACACTGGATTGCGGAGTGGAAATGGGATGGTATCCGTGCCCAGCTGATTCGTCGTGGTGGCGAAAGCTACCTATGGTCACGAGGGGAAGAGTTGATCGGCGCGCGTTTTCCGGAAATAGTCGACGCAACCAGACAGTTGCCCGACGGAACCGTGCTCGACGGCGAAATCCTGCCCTGGAATTCGCAGGGCATCATGCCCTTTGCCCAACTGCAACGACGTATAGGCAGAAAAAACGTGGGTAAGAAGTTGCTCACCGAGGTGCCATGCCTGTTCCTGGCCTATGACCTGATGGAGCACGAGGGCGAGGATATCCGGCAACAGCCGCTGGGTTCGCGTCGCCGCAGCCTGGAGGAGATCATCAATGTACTGGGGCAGGACAGACTGCGACTGTCAACCGACCTGCGCACCACGAGCTGGGAACAATTGGCAGCGGAACGACAGACATCGCGAGAGCGCAAGGTGGAAGGCCTGATGCTCAAGCACCGCGATTCCAGCTACGCAACTGGACGCAAGCGCGGATTCTGGTGGAAATGGAAAGTGGAACCTTACACGGTCGATGCCGTGATGATCTACGCCCAGGCCGGTCATGGCAGACGTGCCAGCCTGTTTACCGATTACACCTTCGGTGTCTGGCAGGACGATGTACTGGTGCCGATCGCCAAAGCTTATTCCGGCCTGGACAATTCCGAGATCAACGAGCTGGACAGGTGGATCCGGCGCAACACGATAGAACGCTTCGGTCCGGTAAGATCGGTTGCCAGCGAACAGGTGTTCGAGCTGGCCTTTGAAGGAATCAATCGCTCCAGCCGGCACAAATCCGGTATCGCCGTGCGATTTCCGCGAATCACCCGATGGCGCAAGGACAAGGCAGCCCGGGATGCGGATTCTCTTGAAACAATCATGAGACTGATCGATGACCCTGCCTGAAGCGACCCCCCTATGCACGACAGCGTATTGAAATTTTCAGGATGAGCCCCGAGCAAGCCCTGGCAATGACGGAGCGCTGGTTCGGGGAAAATGGCTGGACCGTTTTCGATTTCCAACGGGAAGCCTGGGAAGCCTGGCATGCCGGGAAATCCGGTTTGATCCATTCTCCCACGGGTAGTGGCAAGACACTGGCTGCATGGCTCGGACCATTGCAGGGAGCGCTGGCTGACGATAACGCGCGACGGGTTCAGTCACCAGAGGCACTGCAAGTGCTGTGGATCACCCCGCTGCGTGCGCTCGCCACGGATACCCGATATGCACTGGAACAGGCCAGCACTGCACTCGGTGCTGGCCTGGACATTGATATCCGCACCGGCGACACCTCGAGCAGCCGGCGAACCCGACAGCGAAACAAGCCACCGTATGCACTGGTCACGACACCGGAAAGCCTGTCGGTAATGCTCAGCTATCCAGGCTCCGATTCCGCTCTGGCTGAGGTGCACACCGTGATCGTGGATGAATGGCACGAGCTGCTCGGCAGTAAACGGGGCGTTCAACTGCAACTGTGCCTGGCCCGGTTGAGGAATGTGTGTGGCGCACTGCGTATCTGGGGAGTCTCTGCAACGCTGGCAAACCTGGAAGTGGCCCGGGATGTGTTGCTGGGACCCGGACAGGAGGGGGAGTTGATTCGCGGTGTGGAACCACGAGCCCTGCAGATAGACAGCGTTCTGCCGGACAATGATCAACGCTTCAAGTGGTCCGGGCACCTGGGCCTGCAATTGCTCGATCCGGTCATACGTGCAATCGAGGGCGCTGGCACGACACTGCTGTTCACCAACACCCGTTCCCAGGCAGAGCTGTGGTTTCAGGCCTTGCTGAATGCCCGGCCCGACTGGTTGCACGACATTGCCCTGCACCATGGTTCCCTGGACCGGCAGCTGCGGTCCACCATCGAAGATCGCTTGCGCGGTGGATCGTTGCGCTGTGTGGTCTGCACCTCCTCACTGGATCTGGGTGTCGATTTGAGTCCGGTCGAACAGGTCATGCAAGTGGGCAGCCCGAAAGGTGTTGCGCGACTTCTGCAACGCGCCGGACGCTCCGGCCACAGACCAGGCGCCACCTCGCGTATTCTCTGTGTGCCGACCAATGCGCTGGAACTGGTCGAAATCGCTGCGGTCAGAAACGCACTCGTGGCCGGGCGCATCGAAGGGCGTCAACCTCCCCGTCGGGCGCTCGACGTACTCAGCCAGCATCTGGTCACCATTGCCCTTGGCACCGGATTCGTAGAAGAGACGATGCGCCAGGAAGTGCGCAGCACGGATTGTTTTGCCGAACTCACTGATGCAGAGTGGAACTGGGTAATGGATTTCATCACGCGCGGGGGTCAGGCACTGCAAGGCTACCCTCAGTATCACAAGGTTCTGCCGGTGGCTGGTGTCTATCGCGTCATGAACGAACAGGTACAGCAACGGCATCGCATGGCCATTGGCACGATCAACAGCGATACCCAGATGAACGTTGCATTCCGCGGTGGCAGGAGGCTGGGGTCCATCGAGGAGAATTTCATTGCGCGCCTCAGGCCGGGCGACACTTTCCAGTTTGCAGGTCGACAGCTGGAACTGCTCAGAATTCGCGACATGACAGCCTACGTGCGCAAGGCAACCCGCAAGAGTCGCGTAATCCCGCGCTGGTGGGGAACGCAATTGCCCCTGACCACAGAGCTTGCAGACAGTGTGCAGGAGACCTTGCATCAGTGGCAGCAGGGAAAGATTTCATCCCCAGAACTGAGCTCTATCGAAGACATCCTGCAGCTGCAGCAACGATGGTCGTATCTGCCCGGACCCGATGATTTTCTCATCGAGTCCATTCATACGCATGAAGGCCACAGCCTGTTTTTCTACCCCTTTGCAGGCCGACTGGCGCATGAAGGACTCTCGATGGTGATTGCCTCCCGGCTGGCACTGATGAAACCGTCCACCTTTACCCTGCAGATCAACGATTACGGTTTCGAACTCCAGAGCATCGAGCCACTGGATACCGATCTTGAGATGTTGCGCCAGGTGTTCACGGAAAAGAATCTGTTGCCCGACATCCTCGGCTGTATCAATGAAGGCGAAATAGCCAAACGGCGCTTCCGCGATATCGCACGCATAGCCGGACTGGTGTTCGACGGTTATCCCGGTGCTGCCAGATCAAGTAAGCAGGTACAGGCCTCCAGCGGCCTGATCTTCGATGTGCTGGAAAACTACGACAGGGAAAATCTGCTGCTGGATCAGGCACGCCGTGAGGTGCTGGAGCAACAACTGGAATTCGGCCGGCTGCGTGATGCCCTGCGCTCACTGGACCAGCGGCGCTGGCGACTGGAAACTCCTGACAGACTGACACCTTTGTCGTTTCCACTATGGGCTGAGGGCCTCAACAGCCAGACCATTTCGTCGCAGAATTTCAAGCAGCGGGTCCAGAGCATGTTGAATTCCCTGGAGACGGCCGCTGCGGATACACTGACCCCTACATGACTGCCTTTGACGCCCTGTCGCTGAAAATACGGCTCGCCGGTGAAGAGATCTGCCTGCATCCGGAGTGTGCCATGTACTGGCCGGCACGCAGAGTCCTGTTCGTGGCCGATGTTCACCTCGGTAAGGAACACAGTTTCGGACGACAGGGTTTCGCCATTCCCGGAGGCATCAGCGAGGACACGCTGGCGAGCCTGTTCAGCCTGTGCGACATGGCCCAGGCGCACACGCTCGTAGTACTGGGCGATTTCATGCATTGTGCACCGCGGGCCGACGAGAGCTGGCTGGCTGCGCTGGTTGACATGCTCGCCCTTCGCCCGGGACTCGCCATGCATATCGTTGCCGGCAATCACGACAAGGCAGAAGGTCGGTTGCTGACCGACAAACGCATCCACTGGCATCACCAATCCCTTGCCATGGAGCCCTTCGTACTCCAGCATGAACCTGGCCGGGATGCCCGGGCTTATGTTCTGTCAGGTCACCTGCATCCTGTGTGGCATCTGGGCGGGGGGCGTCGCAGCACTCTGCGCGCACCTGCATTCTGGATACGGCCGGACCATGCAGTGCTACCGGCATTCGGTCACTTCACCGGAGGCCTCGGCATCTCCGCGGACTACCAGCATGACCGGGTCTATGTGGCGGGTGACGACTGCGTGGTAAGGATTCCGCTGAGCAGACCCAGGCAGCGATCGCGTCGGGCGGTACCTGATCGCTGATCAGGCACTCGGATGGATGTCAACGCCGGGCAGTCAGTCGCCGGGAATTCGATATTCATGGCGCAGCCGTGACTGGCGACGGTATTCCCTGGGAGTCGTCTGCTTCAGTTCGCGAAACCGACGATTGAAATTGGCGATGTTATTGAATCCGGTCTCGTAGCATATCGACGTAATCGGCATCTCACTGTCAGAGAGCAGTTCGCACGCCTTACTGATGCGTACCCGATTGACGAATCGGATAAAACTGTTGCCAGTGGCCTTGGCAAAGAATCGCGAGAATGCACTGTCATTCATGTCCACCAGCGTTGCCATGTCCTTAAGCGTGATTTCCTGCGCATATCTCTCGCTGATGTACTGGGTGACCTGCTGGATCTTTTCCTGCGAAGCCTGATCGGCCCGGGAGCGAATCGCAAGCGTGGAGAGCAGTAGATAGTCCTGTTCTTCGGCAAGCCTGTGCAGCAGTTCCAGTAGTTTTCCGATACGCCGGGCACCGGATGTATCGCGAATGCCCTCAAATGATTCCACCGCCCATTGCATATTGACCGACGAGAACTCGATGCCGTGCCGGGCGCGTTCGAGCAATGGCAGCAGCGATTCCAGTTCGGGGGCGAACCTGGCCATACTGGCCACCAGATCCATACGGAACTGAACGACCATGTCGCGTAATGCCACGACCTCATCCGGCTCAGTGTGACTGATCCAGTTGTGCGGCAGTCGCGGCCCCGTCAACACCAGATGCCCCGGGCTGAATCGTCCGACATGATCACCCACGAAAACCTTGCCGGTACTGGCAACGATCAGGTGCAGTTCAAAATCATCGTGGTAGTGCCAGCGTACCAGGGGACACGGGAATCCATGCTCCAGATAGTGCACGGACTGTTCACGACGATCATTGATCTCGAATTCAGGGCGAATTGTCCTAAGGGCAACTGACATCCGCCTTCACTCCAAAACCGGCGGCACGGTCACTCCACACCGGCAATGTACCGCTTCAGCATGGCGGCAACCCCTCGACTGCGAATACCTGCCAGTGCCTTGCTGAACGCCTCTTGAAGGCGCTCATCCTTACCCACGTCGCCGTAGACATCTCGCATGGCAAGCCAGGCAGTCGGCTCCGTCACTGATGCACGCGCCGTTGCCTGCAGCAGATCCCATGACGGATCGTTGGGACCTATGGACTCACCCTGCTCGTCGGTGCCTTCACAGTATCGACACCACATGGCGCAGGCCAGTGCCAGCCCGTCGACATTGCCCCCGGAAGCCAGTCGATCTGCAATGGAGGGCACGATGAACTTGGGCTGCCGGTTGGAGCCATCATGACACAGCCTGGTTATCGTATCGGCAATAGCCGGGTTGCCGAAACGTCGCATCACACTTGACTGGTAGTCATGCAGATCCACACCTGGCACCGGCGGCACCACCGGGATGATTTCCTGTTTCTGCACTTTTTCAAGAAACCCCTTGACCAGCTCGTTTTCCATCGCCTCATGTGCAAACTCGATACCCAGCAATGCGGACGGGTAGGCCAGAACAGCGTGTCCACCATTGAGGATACGGATTTTCATGAGTTCGTAGGGCGACACGTCCGGTACGATCTCCACACCGACTTTTTCGAACGCCGGTCTGCCCGCGACGAAATCATCTTCCAGCACCCATTGCTGGTAATCCTCGCAAAACACCGGCGTATCATCGGCGACACCGAACAGCGACCGTACGCGACTGCGTTCCCGATCCCCGGTCGCGGGGGTAATTCGATCCACCATCCCATTGGGAAAACTGCAATTCGATTCGATCCATCCGGCCAGCGATTCGTCAACCAGCTGAGCCAGCCCGACGACCGCTGCGCGAGCAGCAGCACCGTTGTGCGGAAGATTGTCGCAGGACATGACGGTGAACGCGGACTCACCCCGGTCACGCCTGCCCGCCAGCGCGTTCACGATACACCCGAAAACCGTTTTGGGTGTATTCATATTCGCAGCATCTGCCTGGATCGAGGCATGCCCACTGTCGAACTTTCCCGTGGAGGCATCCACAAAGTACCCGCCTTCGGTCACGGTCAGCGACACGATACGGATGGCCGGGTCGGCAAGTGTCTTGAGTATGGCGCTGATGTCGCCCACCGGCAGATAGTCGATCATCGGTCCGGTCACACGCGCCTCACTCGTGGACGCAGATTGAGTGACCACGGTACACAGGTAGTCCTGCTTCGACATGGCCTCACGCAATCGACTGTCGCCCGGCATGATGCTGGCACCTACGATGGCCCAGTCGTGATCGACTCCCTGGTTGAACAAATCATCCAGGTAGACCGCCTGGTGGGCACGGTGAAAGTTGCCCGGCCCGAAATGCAGTATCCCGGGGCTTAGCGACTCTCGCCCGTAGTTGGGGACTGTGACCTCCGGAGGCAGTTTATCCAGGGTCTCCAGCGACAGTTTCGTCGATTGATCAGTAGGGTTCAGAGTCTCAGTCACGTTGTCAGCTCATCCAGTTACCGCCGTCGACCTCGTGTGTCTGCGCGGCGGTGTTATCGTCGTGAAACAAAACGCCCGAGCACTCAGGAACGAATACGCAAACCGTTATCATCGAAGCGATGCATTCGTTCCGGGTCAGGGGTCAGGCCGACCGTGTCACCGTGTCGAGCCGGAAACTCGCCACCGGCGCGCGCTGTCAGCGTACCGATACCATCGACGTCCACCCGCAGGAACGTGTCAGAGCCCAGGTGTTCAGACACACCCACCTTGCCGCGCCACGTACCGCCCTCATGGGACAATTCAAAATGCTCAGGCCTCACACCGATCGTGTGGGCGCCATGTTCCTGCGCTGCCTTACCTTCGATGAGGTTCATCGCCGGGCTGCCGATAAAACCGGCGACAAACACGTTGGCTGGTTCACGGTACAGCTCCAGTGGTGAACCGACCTGTTCAATGTTGCCAAATTTCAGCACCACTATCTTGTCGG
>JABDKN010000074.1 GCA_013002205.1 Granulosicoccus sp. | reverse complement strand
TCTCGCGTACCCCTGCGAACGAGATTAACTCTCATCCATCAATGCCACAAATAGCATACGTTTGCAATACGTCCTTGTTCTCGAGGGTGAAATAGCCGACCTATCCAAGTCGGCCGGTATCTTCGAAACGGTCGTGATCGTTATGTACGTGGCAGCGTCACATTGAGTGAATCCATACGAATTGCAAACGTATTCAAATCTGGTTAGTATGCCCTGACGCCATGGCGTCTTAACCGGCGCCTAATTGTTGAGTCAAAAGCCCGAACGTCCGAACAGGTGCGTGACAGGCTTCTGTTAATCCACAGGAGATAACCGCAAATGATTCTAAAACTAAAAACGGCAGTCGCCATCTGCGTGCTGGCTGCCTCGACAGGCGTTCTATGGGCGGATTGCGGGATCGAGACCGGCTCGGTCCGTATCCTTACCAATGATTTCGCAGCGCTGCACGCCATTGCCGACGGTGCCGAGACATGTGCCAGCGACACAGTGGAAGTAACCAGGAACCAGACAGAAGAGCACAAGAATATTCAGGTACCGGCGCTTACGACTAACCCAGCCACCTACACAGTCGCAGTCGTTGCCACGAATTCACTTGTGCCGCTTCTGAATGATGATCTTGTTCGCCCACTCGATGATTACGTCGAGAAATGGGGCCAGCAGCTTCAGGATAGTCAATTGATTCGGGTCAACGGTAAGATCATGGCAATTGCCTTCATGGCGAATGCCCAGCACCTGTTTTATCGTGAAGATATTCTGGCCGAGAACGACATCGAGGTGCCCACCACGTTTGAGGAATTGCTGGCGGCTGCAGAGACGCTGCGTGTCAAGGGCGGCATGGAGGCACCTTTAGCGTCGAATTTCATGCCCGGGTGGAACCTCGCTGCAGAATTCGTCAACACGTACCTTGGTACCGGTAACGACTTCTTCGAACCTGGCTCGGCAAAGCTTGCGATTGATAATGCCGATGGCCTTGCAGTGATGCAAACCATGAAAAAGATGACTGAGTACATGAGTCAGGATTGGGCTACCTACGACAGTAATGCGCAAAAACCGATCTGGGAGGCGGGTGAAATCGCACTGGCTATCACGTGGGGGTCACGCGCCGGTGCCTATATTGCAGATGACAGCCCCGTTCCGGAAATCGCAGCCAAAACACAATTCGCAGCAGCGCCCGGTATCGGTGATAAAGGGATACCCTCAGCCGCACTGTGGTGGGATGGTTTCACCATCGCCAGGAATATCACTGATGAAGATGCCGAAGCATCATTTCGTGCGATGCTGGTCGGCATCTCACCTGAGGTTATGGCGGCAAATGCCGACGCCGCTGTCTGGCTCGTTGAAGGTTACCAGCCGACTCGTGCGGCTACCGGTGTCATCGCCAATCTGCAAGGCGGCGCGCGTCCCTACCCGATGCTGCCCTACATGGGTCTGCTGCACACCGCACTTGGCGACAATCTGGCTGAGTACCTGCAGGGAAAGGAAAGCGCCGAGCAGGCTCTATCAGACGTGACCGCGGCGTATACCACAGCGGCGACCGAAGCGGGATTTCTCTGAGCCCATAGCCTTGACCCGTATTACTCATGAATAGCCCGGGATAAGGGGAGTCACTGGCTGACTCCCCGACTCTTTCGTATTTATTGCATAACCCAATTGAGTCGCTTGCCGGCACAGCAGGAGCACGGTGATGCCACACAAGTCGTTCCTGGCCTTTATCTGGCCGTCGCTGCTGGCGATGATACTGTTCATCGCCATCCCCATCATCTCAGTGGCTTTCCAGTCACTTCATATCGAGCACGAACAAATCCTGATAGAGGGTGAAACCTGCGGCCCCTTCGGTTGTACACCCGAGGTTAGCGTCGACAGCGCCGCAATGGCTGCACTACGGGAAAGCGCACCGGCAGGACGTTTTAACGGATTAGGCACCTATTCCAATGCCAGTCACCTGGCCTTCGACGAGATCGGTGAAATATTCGAGACCAGCGATAATTTCAACCAGATTCGCAATCGGATCATGAATCTGCCTTTTTACAAGGCGTTGATCTTCACCATCGCCTACACGTTCATCGTCACGCCCCTGGTCATCATTCTCGGATTCATTATCGCGGTCGTGGTGAACTCGATTCCCACATTCCTGAAAGGGCCGGTGATCTTCTTCTCACTTCTGCCAATGCTCGTTACGCCGCTGGTCGGATCCCTCGTGCTGTTCTGGATGATTGACTCACGCGGCGTGATCGGTGCCGCACTGCAAATGCTCTTCAGTGATCCCTCCCTGTCACTGAAAGCCTCACCGACACTCACCTGGTTGACCCTGTTCGTCTACGGCGTCTGGCACTCGGCACCATTTGCATTCGTCGTATTCTACGCCGGGCTGCAAAGCGTACCCCAGGACACCCTTGAGTCCGCCATGGTCGATGGTGCCAGTCGGTGGGAGCGGGTACGTTTCGTCGTTATTCCATACCTGATGCCCCTGGCAACGTTCATTGCGCTGATGCAGTTGATGGACAATTTCCGGGTATTCGAACCCATCATCGGCTTCTCGGCGGCGGCCAACGCCACATCCCTCAGTTACCTCATCTACAACGATTTGCGGGCGGCGGAATCACCCTTGTACGGATCCGCTGCTGCGACATCGATGCTGACCATCGTGGGCGTGATCATCCTGCTGTTGCCAGTGCTGCGTAGCAACTGGCGCGAATTCAATCGCAAGAACTAAGGGGCGGGACCATGTCGAATCCATCAGTTAAAAAACCGTTACCCCTGCTGACGCTGTCAATCGGATTTGTACTGTTATGGCTGTTCGTCGCCGCCTTTCCATTCCTCTGGACCATGTGGGGATCGTTCAAGGTCGAGGGAGATTTCTTTTCGCGTGCCGATTGGATGAACGCGATCACCGGTCCCGTGACGCAGCGTCAGTATGGGAGCCCTTTTACCATGGCCGGCTACGAAGGCGCGTGGGTTGAGCAGGAGTTCTGGCGTGCCGTCGTCAACACCGCCATCGTCACAGTATCTGTGGTCATCATTTCCCTGACCCTTGGTACGCTGGGTGGATACGCGCTTGCCCGTTCGGGTTTCAAATACACGTTTTGGCTGTTGATGGCAGCATTGGTGTTTCGTGCCATGCCACACGTGACGCTGGTCTCGGGCTACCTGCTGCCGTTCTTCCAACTGAATATCTGGGGCTACCTGCCGACTACGATCATCGTTCTGGTAGCCATCAATCAACCCTTTACACTCTGGATGCTGCACAGTTTTTTCCTGTCGATCCCGAAGGACCTGGACGAGGCTGCCATGGTCGACGGCTGCACCCGATTCCAGGCGTTCCGGCTGGCGATCATTCCGGTCATGTGGCCAGGGGTGGTGACAACCGGCCTGTTCAGTTTTCTGCTTGCCTATAACGACTTTACCGTCACCTCTATGCTGCTAACGCAGGAGAACGCCACTATGATTCCGAAGATCAACAGCTTTCTTGGCTCCACCCAGGAAGAAGGCAAGGTGATGTATGCCGTCGCCGCTGTAGTCTCTGCCATCGTGCCGCTGTTCATCCTGATTTTGTTCTTTCAACGTCAAATCGTAAGCGGCCTGACCGCTGGCGCCGTCAAAGGATAGGGGGAATCACCCATGGCCAGACTGCAACTGAAGAACGTCAACAAACGTTGGGATAGTTTCATCGGAGTGGACAACTTCGATCTCGACATCGCCGACCAGGAATTTCTGGTGTTGCTCGGTCCGTCGGGTTGTGGCAAATCCACGACCATGCGCATGATCGCAGGGCTTGAAGATGTCACTGACGGTGAGATCTGGCTGGGTGAACGGATGGTGAACGATCTGGAACCCAAGGACCGTGACATCAGTATGGTATTCCAATCCTATGGGCTCTACCCCAACCTGTCGGTCTACGAAAACATCCGATTCCCACTGCGTGTACGCAAGGTGCCGAAGGAGAAGCATCACGACATGGTCATGACGGCGGTGAAGATGGTTGAACTGGATGACTTCCTGCATCGTCGTCCGGCTGAGTTGTCTGGTGGCCAGCGCCAGCGGGTCGCATTGGGACGTGCGATCGTGCGCAAACCCACTGTGTTTCTGATGGACGAGCCACTCTCGAACCTGGATGCAAAACTGCGCGTCAGTACCCGAGCGCAGATAAAGAATCTGCAATCCAAGCTGAAGACCACCACTGTCTACGTCACCCATGATCAGATTGAGGCAATGACGCTGGCGGATCGTGTGGTCGTCATGAATGCGGGCAGGATTCAGCAGGTCGGCACACCAACGGACATTTACGATATGCCCGCCAACACCTTCGTCGCCAGCTTTATCGGCTCGCCGGCGATGAACCTTGTACCGGGCACGCTGGCCGAGGGCGTATTTCAGGGTGAATCCATCCGCGTCGAGGGGTTGCCAGCCGGTGTGTCTGGCAATGTCACCCTCGGGTTTCGCGCCGAGGATGCAGAGATCGTCGCCGACAACGGCCAGATAACCGCCCCGATGTACTCCATCGAGCTTCTCGGGGAAGCCTCGATGATTACATGGCGACTCGGCAGTGCACTGGTATCGATCAAGACGAACAAGGAATACCGCGCCGCGATCGGAGATCTGGTGCATGGCCGCATTCCGGCGGACGTCTGTCACCTGTTCGACACCGCCAGCGGTGAACGAGTGGTGCTGTCATGACAGAGCAGGAACAGACCGAAGCAACCCGCCAGGTAATCCTGCGCATGGAAGCCGCTCTGGCAGCCAATGCCGATGATATGGACACCCATTTTCACGAGAATTTTCGCTGGATGGGCAATCAGGGTTGCGGCACCAAGAACAATCTGCAGGCGTTTCGCGACCACTGGCAACTACCGCTCCGGGCTGCCTTTACGGAACGAGAGTACAAGACCGAGCGCCTCGTCTGCGAAGGTGACTGGGCATCGGCCTTT
>JABDKN010000052.1 GCA_013002205.1 Granulosicoccus sp. | reverse complement strand
GCGAAGCACGTCGCGCCGAAGAAGCCGGGGTGGACGAATACCTGACCAAACCCCTGCAGTTGCAGTCACTGAAGGACGCTCTGGGGCGCTTCCTTAAACCGACAGACGTCAACCAGCTCCAGACAGGTGCCGGTGAGCTGGCAACGTGTCAGGAATCACCAGGCGATCCCGTTGTCTTCGACAGGAGCGTGCTGCCTGTACTGGTGGGTGACGATGCACAGGCCATTACCGAATGCCTGGATGAGTACCTGGATTCGCTTGCAGATATCGGCCTCACTCTGGCACAGGCCATCCGCAGCAATGATCTGACAGTTGTCGGTCAGATCGTGCACCGCATGAAATCCTCATCATTGTCTGTGGGTGCCATGGAAATGCAAATGCTATGTCTGAATCTGGAAACCATCTGTCAACAAGGGGGAGCATCGTTCGACGAGAGTGATGCTCAGCGACTCGAACTGGCCATGGATCGGGCCGATACCATCATCCGGATGTCGATCAACTCGGTCCCGCAGGAGGACGATGTCCCCGGAATGCAGCGCTGCAGCGGCAAAGGACACTGAATTGTAGTATCACCGGGCCGCCCTGAACGCTGCAGGTCGGTGCTTTGGTGGTAGGCTGGCAGCTCTGGCAATGACGACGTGGCACGCTGATGCAGGTGGGATTCATTGGGCTTGGCAACGTGGGTGGAAAACTGGCCGGCAGTCTGCTTCGGAACGGCTTTCCACTGACGGTATACGACATCGACAGGCAAGCGGCCGACCCGCTGCTTGCCCAGGGTGCAGAGTACGGGGCCAGTGCTGCTGAGATGGCCACTCACTGCGACCTGGTGATCACCTGCCTGCCATCACCGGCGGCCAGTGCCCAGGTTCTGGAAGCGGAAGATGGTGTATTGGCGGGCCTGACGGGTGGCACCATCTGGGCAGAAATGAGTACCACGGATGCTGAGGAGGTCAGGCGCCTGGGTGCGCTGGTTATCGCGAAGGGCGGTCGCGCAGTCGATTGTCCCGTTTCCGGAGGTTGTCACCGGGCTGCCAGCGGGAACATTTCGATCTTTGCCGGTTGTGATCGCGACGTATTCGACACACTGTTGCCGGTATTACGGGCACTGGGCAGGCGCATCCTGCATACCGGCGAGCTGGGCTCGGCATCCGTGCTGAAAGTGGTTACCAACTACCTGGCGACGGCAAACCTGCTGAGCCTGTGCGAGGCGCTGGTCACCAGTCGCGCTGCAGGTCTCGATCTCGCAACGGCCTATGAAGCCATACGGATATCCTCCGGTAATTCCTTCGTACACGAGACTGAAAGCCAGGTCATCCTGAACGGCTCCCGGGATATCAATTTCACACTCGACCTGGTGCAGAAGGATATTGGACTGTTCCAGGCGATTGCCGATCGCTGCCACGTGCCGCTGGAGATCAACCCTTTGCTGATCTCCATCATCGACGATGGTGCTCGACGCTTTGGACAGCGTGAATGGTCACCGAACATCATCAGGCGCCTGGAAGAGGCGGTCGGAGTGCAGATACAGGCTGACGGGTTTCCGGCACAGATGGTGGATGACGAGCCCGAATTACCGGGTCATGAGGTCGTGCCACGCAATCGCACGCCGCATGGTACCGTCCCGGATTTGTTCGGGTAAACTGCAGGACGTGGCAGCGAATGTCAGTGGATTGACCGCTGGGAAGACGTTATCGGTGCAGCGCCCGAGCGCCAGCGCTGTCCAGCGATGACCATGTCGAGCAGGCAGGGCAGTCCCGGACAGTCAAGCGCAAACGAGGTCAGACAACATGTTCGATACAGGGATGCGCTTTGCATTGGGTGAGGACATCGACGCCTTGCGTGAGACGGTGGCGCGTTTTTCCCGGGAAGAAATCGCACCGCGAGCCGCCGAGATCGACCGGAGCAATGAGTTTCCACTGGAATTGTGGCTGGCGATGGGGGAGATCGGCCTGCACGGCATTACAGTCCCTGAGGCTGATGGCGGAGCCGGCATGGGCTACGTCGCGCACTGCGTGGCCATGGAGGAGATCAGTCGTGCCAGTGCATCGGTCGGCCTGTCCTACGGTGCACATTCCAACCTGTGCATCAATCAGATCAATCGACACGGTAATGCAGAACAAAAGGCTCGTTTCCTGCCGGCTCTCATAGCGGGCGAGGCTGTGGGCTCACTGGCCATGTCCGAACCGGGCGCAGGCTCCGATGTGGTATCGATGAAGCTCGAGGCAATCGCGGATGGAGACGACTATATTCTCAATGGCAGTAAAATGTGGATCACCAATGGACCTGATGCCAGCACGCTGGTCGTTTATGCCAAGACCGACCCCGCCGCCGGTTCTCGCGGGATTACCGCCTTCCTGATCGAACGCGACATGCCCGGATTCTCCACCGCGCAAAAACTGGACAAGCTGGGGATGCGCGGGTCCAATACCTGCGAACTGGTCTTCGTCGACTGTCGTGTTCCTGCCACCAATATACTCGGCGGTCCGGGCGAGGGGGTGAACGTGCTGATGTCCGGGCTGGACTTCGAACGGGTGGTACTGGCCGCCGGTCCGGTGGGAATCATGGCAGCTTGCCTGGATGTCGTGGTGCCCTATGTTCACGAACGCAGGCAGTTCGGACAGGCCATTGGAGAATTCCAGTTGATGCAGGGAAAACTGGCAGATATGTATGCGACCACCAGCGCCTGCCGATCTTATGTCTACGCCGTGGCTGCCGCCTGTGACCGCGGTGAAACCACCCGCAAGGACGCTGCCGGCTGCATTCTCTATGCCGCAGAAAAAGCAACCTGGTGTGCGCTGGAAGCGATACAGGCACTCGGTGCCAACGGGTACATCAACGATTATCCGACCGGGCGTTTATTGCGCGATGCCAAGCTCTATGAGATCGGTGCCGGTACCAGCGAGATCCGGCGCATGCTGATCGGGCGCGAGATGTTCAGGGAAAATTCGTGAAGCTGCAGTGTGCGCTCGATACGGGCAGCAGTGACTACCAGCACAATCGCCAGTCCCTGCTGGCACTCATTGCGGAAGTCGAGACCTGCGCAAGGCAGATCATTCCGGGAGGAAACGAGCGCGCACGCGCGCGTCATGTCGCCAGGGGCAAACTGTTACCACGCGACAGGATTTCGGCCCTGATCGATCCCGGTTGTGCATTCCTGGAAATCGGACACTTTGCTGCCTGGGGACATTATGATGACGACGTCCCTGGTGCCGGCATCATTACTGGTGTGGCACCCGTGTGCGGCCAGGATTGCATGATCATCTGCAACGATGCCACGGTCAAGGGGGGTACCTACTATCCACTGACAGTAAAGAAGCACCTGCGTGCACAGGCGATAGCCGAACAGAACTGTCTGCCGTGCATCTACCTGGTCGACAGTGGCGGGGCCAATCTGCCCAATCAGGACGAAGTGTTCCCCGACCGTGAGCATTTCGGTCGCATCTTCTTCAACCAGGCCTCCATGTCGGCCAGGGGCATTGCACAGATTGCCGTGGTGATGGGCTCCTGCACCGCCGGTGGGGCCTATGTTCCTGCCATGTCCGATCAGACCATCATCGTGCGCGATCAGGGAACGATTTTTCTGGCAGGCCCACCACTGGTCAAAGCGGCCACCGGTGAGATCGTCAGCGCTGAAGAGCTGGGCGGTGGTGACACGCACACTCGTCTGTCCGGTGTGGCGGATCATCTGGCTGACGATGATCGACACGCACTGCAACTCGCCCGGCGATGCGTCGCCTCCCTCAACCAATGCAAGCCTGTTACCGTGAGGCATAAACCTGTTCAGGCTCCAGCTTATGACCGGGAAGAGTTGCCGGGGATCATCCCCGCCGATGCGCGCAAGGCCTACGATGTGCACGCAGTGATTGCCCGGTTGGTTGATGGCTCGGAATTCGACGCCTTCAAGCCGCGCTATGGAGCGACGCTGGTCACGGGTTTCGCCCACCTGCACGGTATTCCGGTTGGCATCATCGCCAACAATGGTGTGCTTTTCTCCGACAGCGCCCTGAAAGGTACACACTTCGTCGAGCTCTGCTGCAAACGCCGAATACCGCTGGTATTTCTGCAGAACATCACCGGCTTCATGGTGGGTACCGCGGCTGAGGCGGGTGGTATTGCGAAGGATGGTGCCAAGCTGGTCATGGCGGTGAGCAACGCTGCGGTTCCAAAGCTTACGGTCATCATCGGTGGCTCGTACGGTGCGGGAAACTATGGCATGTGTGGGCGAGCCTTTGATCCGCGCTTCCTGTGGATATGGCCTAACGCACGTATATCTGTCATGGGTGGAGAGCAGGCTGCTGACGTACTTGCCAGTGTTCATGAAGCGGGCATCCAGCGTCAGGGCAAACCATTCGATGAAGCGGAACGCCAGGCTTTCCGGCAACCCTTCGTCGAGCAGTTCGACGCGCAGTCCCGACCGCTGTATGCCTCTTCCCGACTCTGGGACGATGGCATTATCGATCCGCGGGATACACGCGACGTGCTGGGACTGAGCCTGTCCATCTGTCTGAATGCGCCCATTCCGGACACACGCTTTGGCGTTTTCAGGATGTAGGGTTCATGCAATCACTGCTCATTGCCAATCGTGGCGAGATAGCCTGCCGCATTCTGCGTACTGCGAAACGTCGAGGCCTGCGAACCATTGCCGTCTACTCCGAGGCAGATGCAGGATCACAGCACGTGCTGCTGGCGGATTCCGCCGTGTGTATCGGACCATCCGCTGCCGCAGGCAGTTACCTGGATATCGATCGAATCATGGCGGCGGCACGGACGAGCGATGCCGATGCAATACATCCCGGATACGGTTTCCTGTCCGAGAATCCTGCGTTGGTGGATGCCTGTGAGACTGCCGGCATCGTGTTCGTGGGTCCGGGCAGTGAGGCGATGCGTGCGATGGGGCTCAAGGATGCGGCCAAGCGACTGATGGCAGGGGCGGGCGTGCCGGTCGTCCCGGGCTATCACGGCATGTCGCAGGACAGCAAGCTGCTGCAGGAGGAAGCGCTGGCCATCGGCTATCCGGTCCTCATCAAGGCACGGGCGGGAGGTGGCGGCAAAGGCATGCGGCGCGTCGGGTCGCCTGCTCAGTTCATCGATGCACTGGTGGCGGCTCAACGTGAGGCACAGGCAAGTTTTGGCGATATGCACGTGCTGATCGAAAAATACATCGATGCTCCTCGCCATATCGAGGTGCAGGTATTCGGTGATTCGCAGGGCAATGTGGTTCACCTGTTCGAGCGGGACTGTTCCCTGCAGAGACGGCATCAGAAAGTCGTCGAAGAGGCGCCGGCCCCGGGTATGACCGAAGCGGTGCGCCTGGCGATGACCGAGGCAGCCGTTCGGGCTGCGCGAGCCATCGAGTATCGGGGTGCGGGTACCGTAGAGTTCATCGTGGATGGCAGCCGGGGCCTGCGCACCGACGGGTTCTGGTTCATGGAGATGAACACGCGTCTGCAGGTCGAGCATCCTGTCACCGAGGCCATCACGGGTGTGGACCTGGTGGACTGGCAGCTGCGCGTGGCCGCCGGCGAAGCTCTGCCGATGCGCCAGGAAGAACTGAAGATGACAGGGCATGCCGTTGAGGCCCGCCTGTATGCGGAGAATCCGGCCACCGGATTCCTGCCGGCCACAGGTACCCTGGCACGTTTTCGATTGTCACCTGCAGCGCGTATCGACAGTGGAGTCGTGGAAGGTGATGAGATCTCGCCCTACTACGACCCATTACTGGCCAAGGTGATTGCGCATGCCCCGGACAGAGCCATGGCATTCAAGGCCCTGTCCCGGCAATTGGCCGAGTCAGTCGTGCTCGGCACCACGACCAATCGGGAGTTTCTCTGGCGACTGCTGAGCCAGGAAAAAATTATTCGGGGTGAGTTTGATACGGGTTTCATCGAGGCAGAGCTTGCCGGCTTGCTGACCCGCAGCTATGAACATGAACTGATCGCCGCCGCGGCGCTGGAACTGGTATCGCCGAGCGCCCCGTCCGTGGAGGCGACTGCAAAGGGTCCAGTCGCCTTGCGCCTGGGTATCTGGCAGTTGTGGGGCGAGCCGAAGCGTCAGGTCA
>JABDKN010000047.1 GCA_013002205.1 Granulosicoccus sp. | reverse complement strand
ACCGATCACTGCCCGAACGCGGCCTTCAGGCGCCTGCTCGGCAGTTTCGGAATGCGCACGATCGAAACCGACCGGCAGGGTTGAGTCTGTCGCTGACCGTGCATCCCGGGCTCGTGTTGGCCTGTTTCGATTGACTTTCGGTTTGCTGCGCATTAGTGTCCTCGGGGAACGGACGTGATGACCGTTTCTCATCGTTCGCAACCGGGTGTCTTCTACTACACAGCCATGCTCGAACTTGACAGAGTCAGCAAGCAGGTAGGCGCAAGTCTGCACATCAATGATGTCAGTGTGGTGCTGGAAAAAGGATCGCTGAATGTATTGCTCGGGCCTACCCTGTCCGGCAAGACCAGCCTGATGCGGCTGATGGCAGGTCTGGACCGGCCGACATCCGGGCACGTACTGGTGGATGGCAGGCGTGTTACCGGCATGTCGGTGCGTCAACGCAACGTGGCCATGGTGTATCAGCAGTTCATCAACTACCCGGCCATGACCGTCTACGAGAACATTGCCTCGCCGCTGAGGCTGGCGGGGGCGAGCAAGTCGGTCATCGAATCCAAAGTACAGGAAGCTGCCGAGCTGCTCAAGCTCACCGAGTTCCTGCAGCGTACACCGCTCAGCCTGTCCGGTGGACAGCAGCAGAGGACGGCCCTGGCACGTGCGCTGGTCAAGGGTGCCGAGCTGGTGCTGCTGGATGAGCCACTGGCCAACCTGGACTACAAGCTGCGTGAAGAGTTGCGTGTGGAACTGCCCAGGATGTTCGCCGAGACCGGCGCGGTCTTCGTGTATGCCACCACGGAGCCTCATGAAGCCCTGTTGCTGGGCGGCAAGACCATGACCCTGCACGAAGGATCGCTCACTCAGTTCGGTCCGACCATCGAGGTGTACAACCAACCGGTGGACCTGCAGACCGCGCAGACATTTTCCGATCCACCCTTGAACACGCTGGCGGTGGAGATCAAGGCGGGCAGGGTGGTGGCCGGCCATCATTCACTTGGACAGGTCCACAGCAACGAGGCGCTGCCCGATGGCGGTTACACCCTGGCTTTCCGCCCGCATCACGTGTCCCTGACCCAAAGCGCAGTGCACTCGGTTCCGGTCGAGGCGGTGGTCGGTACCAGTGAGATCACCGGCTCCGAGACCTATATTCACGTCCACGTCGATCTCGGCTCCACCAGGACACATTGGGTGGTACTGACTCACGGTGTCCATCGGGTCAACACTGGTGATGCCATCACGGTGTACCTGGACCCGGCTCGTTTCTACCTGTTTACAGGCAGTGACGGGACGCTGAGCCGTGCACCCAGCTACGAGCAGGCTGCCTAGATGGCACAGATTACCCTGGACAAGCTGGCTCATTCCTACCTCGCCGAGCCGAAAAGCGATGCTGATTTCGCCCTGAAGCAGATCGATTATGTCTGGCAGGACGGGGGTGCCTATGCCCTGCTGGGCCCATCCGGTTGCGGTAAGACCACCCTGCTGAATATCATCTCCGGCCTGCTGATTCCTTCCAGGGGCCATGTCCGCTTCGATTCAACCGATGTCACCGAACTCAGCCCCGAGGCTCGCAATATTGCCCAGGTCTTCCAGTTTCCGGTGATCTACGACACCATGACGGTGGAGGAGAACCTGGCGTTCCCGCTGCGCAACCGCGGGTTGGACAAGGCCGAGATACGCACGCGAGTAGGGGACATGCTGGAAACGCTGGAGCTGACCGACAAGGCCAGGCGGCGTGCAAAAGGGCTGACCGCCGATGAAAAGCAGAAAATCTCACTCGGGCGCGGACTGGTCCGGTATGACGTCAATGCGATTCTATTCGATGAGCCACTGACCGTCATCGATCCCCACATGAAATGGCAGCTGCGGACCAGGCTCAAGGAACTGCACGAGCAATTTGGCCACACCATGATCTACGTTACCCACGATCAGACCGAAGCGCTGACCTTTGCCGACAAGGTGGTCGTCATGTACGACGGCGAAGTGGTTCAGATAGGCACACCGGAAGAGCTGTTCGATGAACCTGCGCATACGTTCGTCGGCTACTTCATCGGCTCGCCGGGCATGAACATTCTGCCGGGTGAGGTGAACGGCAGCGACATCCGCATGGCCGGCCACAGCTTTCGCCTGAACCGGGAATTCGGGCAACTCTCCGGAAACACCGAGATCGGTATACGGCCGGAGTTCATCCGCGTGGCCAGTGCTGCGGAGGCCGCGGGCGCCGGGGTGCCGATGCAGGTGAATACAGTGGAAAACATCGGCCGCCTGCAGATCGTTCGCGGCAGTGTCAATGGCGTCGCCATCGATGCCGTGGTGGAGGAAGGCGTACCGATACCCGGGGATGCGCACGCGGTGTTCGATCTCGGCCGCCTGAACGTGTATCAGGATTCACACCTGGTGCGAGCAGGAAACTGATGAACAAGCCATTCGACAACAGGGCCTGGTTCTTCGTACTGCCGGTGTTCATCCTGGTGGCCATCAGCGCAATCATTCCGCTGATGACAGTCGTGAACTATTCGGTGCAGGATACCTTTGGCAATAACCAGTTCTTCTGGGCAGGTACCGAGTGGTACTCGGATGTGCTCCACTCCAGTCGCTTTCACGATGCGCTGGTGAGAAACCTGATTTTCTCCGGTATCATCCTCGCCATCGAGATTCCCCTGGGCATCGGTATCGCCCTGTCCATGCCACGCAAGGGCATCTGGGTACCGGTCTGCCTGATCCTGATGGCCCTGCCGCTGCTGATACCCTGGAACGTGGTCGGCACCATCTGGCAGGTGTTTGGCCGCGCAGACATCGGCTTGCTCGGGCGCACGC
>JABDKN010000008.1 GCA_013002205.1 Granulosicoccus sp. | reverse complement strand
GGCACGGAACGAATGCGAGCGGGCCAAGACAGCATCCAGTAATACATTGAGGCGGACGCCGGTAAACATGGTAGGTCCGTCAGTCCAGGGCGTGCGGGTGGTTATCGATTCCGCGCCGAGTTGCTCGAGCATCGCCAGGTCGAACTCTGCACCGTTTTCGCTGTTCGTCAACCCGATATTACCGGAAATTGTGAGCAGTACTTCACCATCTGGAGTAGCAAGCTCAGATGCCCCCGCTCCGCTCATAAGCAACAGAAGCCCCAACATTGCGAAAAAGTGACGCATATACGGTTTGCTACTCTGTGAATCAGGAATCAGGCGCGAACGCCCCTTCAGTTTACATTGAAGCGTGCCTGCCGTGCCATTTCTCCGCAACTGGTGCCCAACCAAGCAACCAGTATCCGCACAGGTTCACAGTGAATCGATTGTCAGGACACTATTTTCCGCCCTCACCAGCTCAGGAAAGCTCATTCAGCATACCGTGCATCCGCCCGATCGTGCCGGGCAACTGTCACGACCAGCCAGATGCCGTTCCGCGAGCCTCCAGGGTGCTCGATCGATTGCCATACCAGTCAGTTGCCGCGGGAGCGTGCACCGACCGCGGAACGATGCCGGTGTCTGATCAAGATCAAGGCGACAATCCGGAATGTACCCTAGAGTGTTGACTGCGTTGCTATGCCCGGTGTCAGGGCATTTTACGGCAGCACGGCCTCATCCCGCACTCAGGAGTTACCATGGCTCGTTCACCTGATGACATGGCTCGAAATCCCGATCTGAAAACACTGCGTACCACCGGCGCGCAGCGTTTGCGCCAGCCCCGGTATGTCGACCTGCTACCACCCTGCAATGATGCATGTCCGGCAGGTGAGGATATCCAGGCGTGGCTTGCGCTGGCCCAGGCGGGCGAGTACGAGGCCGCGTGGCGATCACTGATACGGCATAACCCCATGCCAGCGGTGCACGGCCGGGTCTGTTACCACCCGTGCGAAACTGCCTGCAATCGTCGTTACCTGGACAGCACCGTCAGCATTCACGCTGTGGAACGTTTTCTCGGCGATCTTGCAATCACCAATGACTGGCAAGTCACACCCGATGCGCCACCCACCGGCAAACGAGTACTGGTCATTGGTGCAGGGCCGAGTGGATTGTCGGCAGCCTATCACCTGGCACGATTCGGCCACAGCGTGGAAATCCACGAAGCCGGCCCGATGGCAGGTGGGATGATGCACTTCGGCATACCGGCCTATCGCCTGCCACGAGCGGAACTGGATGCCGAAATCCACCGGATCGAACGTCTCGGCGTCAGAATCGTGCTCGATCATCCGGTCACCGATCTGGACGAGGAACGACGCAATGGGCAATTCGATGCGGTGTTCGTTGCAGTCGGCGCACACATCAGCAAGCGTACCGATATCCCGGCACGAGACGCCGGCAAGATGTTTGACGCGGTATCCTTTCTGCAGGATGTGGAGACCGGCAATGCTCCAAGGCTCGGTCGGCGGGTTGCAATCTACGGGGGCGGCAACACAGCCATGGATGCTGCGCGCACGGCACGTCGCATGGGTGTGGACGAGGCGTTTGTGATCTACCGCCGAGATCGCGACCATATGCCGGCTCATGAATTCGAAGCCGATGAAGCGCAACAGGAAGGTATACACATTCATTGGCTGAGGACGATCAAATTCATTGATCAAAGCACGTTTACAGTAGAGGTTATGGAGCTTGATCAGGATGGCAGGCCACGAGGCACAGGAAGAACGGAAACCCTGCAGGCCGACTCATTGATCATGGCCCTGGGACAGGATGTCGATACCAGTTTCATGAAGCAAGTGAACGGGATAGAGTTCAAGGCCGATGGCACTGTCGCCGTGGATCAATGCATGATGACTGGCGCAGCCGGAGTGTTTGCAGGTGGCGACATGGTGCCGGACGAGAGAACAGTAACCGTTGCCACAGGTCACGGTAAACGTGCAGCACGTCATATCGATGCCTGGCTCGGTGGCAAACGCCACAGGTCACCGCCACGTCACGAGATCGTGCATTTCGAAAAACTGCATGTGTGGTACTCAACCGATGCTGCTCAACGCAAGCAGCCTGAGCTCGCGGCCGGAGATCGTACAAGCAGCTTCGAGGAAGTGGTTGCCGGCCTGAACGAGCACGATGCCCGCTACGAAGCCCAACGATGCCTCTCGTGCGGCAATTGCTTCGAGTGCGATGGATGCTATGCAGCCTGCCCAAGTGATGCCATTGTAAAACTTGGAGTTGGCAAGGGCTATCATGTCGATCTGGACCGCTGTACGGGCTGTGCGGTCTGCTTCGAGCAATGTCCCTGCCATGCGATCGAAATGATCACCGAGCCATCCGCCGACGCCTGAGGAAAATGCCCGTGAATAAACCCGACGTCGGCACAGACAACCACAGTCATGACTCACGCCCTGAAAGCACGACTACCATCAAGGCAGATTCGCCAGGACGCGATGCATCACCTGTAGTCGCCATGATCGACGGCAACGAAGCGGCCGCGCATGTGGCATACCGTATCAACGAGGTCTGCGCCATCTACCCGATAACGCCCTCCTCCACCATGGCAGAACTGGCCGACCAGTGGGCTTCGGAGGGCAGAAAGAACCTGTGGGGCCAGGTTCCCATTGTCGCCGAGATGCAAAGTGAGGGTGGCGCTGCCGGGGCCGTACATGGCGCTCTACAGACAGGCGCCCTGACAACGACTTTCACGGCCTCGCAAGGGCTGCTGCTCATGATACCCAATATGTACAAGATCGCCGGTGAACTCACACCGGCCGTGTTCCACGTGGCTGCACGCTCACTTGCCAGTCACGCCTTGTCGATCTTTGGCGATCACGCGGATGTCATGGCAGTACGGAGTACCGGCTTCGCCCAACTGGCATCAGCGTCGGTACAGGAAGCCCATGACATGGCCCTGATTGCCCAATCATCCAGTTTGCAGTCACGCGTGCCTTTCATTCACTTTTTCGATGGCTTCAGAACATCCCACGAAATCAACGGTGTGCGCCTGTTGAGTGACGGGCAACTACAGGAAATGATCCGTGATGAGTGGGTTCGTGAGCATCGGCAACGCGGCCTGACTCCCGATGCGCCCGTCATTCGTGGTACGGCACAGAATCCGGATGTCTATTTCCAGAGTCGCGAAGCGTCAAACCCTTACTACCAGCGCACCGCTGGCATTGTGCAGGCAAACATGGATCACTTTGCACGGATGACCGGACGGCAGTACCGTGTCATCGATTATGCGGGACATCCGCAAGCCAGGAGGGTGATCGTACTGATGGGCTCCGGGGCGGAAACGGTTCGTGAGACGGTCGATTTCCTGAATGCACACGGTGAAGCTGTCGGCATGCTGCAGGTTCGCCTCTTCCGCCCGTTTCCCGCACAACAATTGCTGGAACTTCTGCCCGCCACGGTCACATCGATTGCCGTCCTGGACAGGTGCAAAGAACCGGGAGCCGTTGGCGAGCCCCTGTATGTGGACATTATGTCCTGCCTGATGAAAGATCAGATGCAACGCGCACCGCGTATCCAGTCCCTGCCTTGCGTCATTGGTGGGCGATACGGTCTGTCGTCCAAGGAATTTACCCCTGCCATGGTCAAGGCTGTCTATGACGAGCTCGAAAAGGGTACCCCGCGCAGTCCATTCACTGTGGGGATCGACGACGATGTGACACATACCAGTCTGCCTGTCGACTCATCGTTCATCATCGAACCCGAGAACACCGTACGCGCGCTATTCTTCGGACTTGGCGCCGACGGCACCGTAGGTGCCAACAAGAACACGATCAAGATCATCGGATCAATGCCTGGCTTCCATGCTCAAGGATACTTCGTCTATGACTCCAAGAAATCCGGATCCCAGACAATATCTCACCTTCGCTTTGGTCCGGATCCTATCAATTCCAGCTATCTCATTCAGTCCGCCAACTTCATAGCCTGCCATCAATTCGGATTTCTGGAGCGCAGCGATGTGCTCGGTCTGGCCGCACGAGGAGCAACCTTTCTACTCAACAGCCGACATTCGGTGGACAGCGTGTGGAACACTTTACCTCGAATAGTTCAACAGACTTTGATAGAAAGGGATATGACCATGTATGTCATCGACGCCTATGCGGTTGCCAGGGCGAATGGCATGGGGGCACGCATCAACACGGTCATGCAAACCTGTTTCTTCGCCGTCTCGGGAATTCTGCCGCGTCAGCAGGCTATCGAGAGTATCAAGGCGGCCATCGAGAAAACCTATCATCGCAAGGGCACTGATGTCGTCTCGCGAAATTTCGCGGCGGTCGATGATACGCTGGCGAATCTGCGGCAGGTCATCATCCCGGACGCTGCCAGCAGTACGCTGGAATTGCCACCCGCTGTGTCCCCGCGCGCTCCCGCATTCGTACAGCGTGTCACATCTGCCCTGATCTCCGGCCGCGGTGACGCATTGCCTGTCAGTTTCATGCCAATAGACGGTACATTTCCCGTTGGTACGGCGACCTGGGAAAAACGCAATGTATCCGACACGGTAGCCAGCTGGGAACCTGAGCTGTGTATCCAGTGTGGCAATTGCAGCGTGGTTTGTCCGCACAGCGTAATTCGTTCGCGTTTTTACGACGCCTCGATGCTGCAGTCAGCACCGAGCACGTTCAAGTCATCCCCCATCGATGCCCGAGGTTTTCCCGACACACGCTACACCCTGCAGGTATATCTGGAAGACTGTACAGGGTGCAATCTGTGTGTCGAGGTTTGCCCCGCAAGCAGCAAGACCGAATCGGGCAGGAAGGCTATCAATCTTACAGCCAAAGGACCGCAGCTTGAGGAGCAACGGAACAACATAGCGTTTTTCGAGACCTTGCCGGTCAACGATCGATCCCGAGTGGATTTTTCCACTGTGCGCGGCGCACAGTTCCTGCAACCCCTGTTCGAATTCTCCGGTGCCTGTTCAGGGTGTGGTGAAACACCGTATCTGAAGCTGCTCTCCCAATTGTTTGGTGATCGCGCCATCATAGCCAACGCTACCGGTTGCTCCTCCATCTATGGCGGCAACCTGCCCACGACTCCGTGGACCACGAATCATGAAGGCCGTGGGCCCGCCTGGTCCAATTCGCTTTTTGAGGATAATGCCGAGTTTGGACTGGGTTTCCGCCTCACTGGTGATATGCATCTGAAGATGGCGCGCACGCTGTTGCGCCAGTTACAGGACGAGCTTGGGGAAGTCGATGCCGAAGTGATTCTGAAAGCTCCACAACGCACCGAGTCGCAACTTCGAGCCCAGCGTGATCGCGTGGCTCAACTCAAGGCAGTACTGAAATCGTCACACTCCCGAGTAGCACAGGAACTATTGTCCGTCGCCGATCATCTCGTCAGACGCAGTATCTGGATCGTCGGAGGTGACGGCTGGGCCTATGACATCGGTGCTGGCGGCCTGGATCACGCCCTTGCCAGCGGACGAAATATCAATGTGCTGGTCATGGATACCGAAGTGTATTCGAACACCGGGGGGCAGATGTCAAAGGCAACCCCGCTGGGCGCCATTGCCAAGTTTGCGGCTGCCGGAAAGACCATGGCCAAGAAAGACCTCGCACAACAGGCCATCGCCTATGGCAACGTCTATGTTGCCCGTGTGGCGATGGGTGCCAATCCGCAGCAGACACTACTGGCCATGCGCGAGGCCGAAGCCTATGATGGGCCATCGCTGATTCTTGCTTACAGCCATTGCATAGCTCATGGCATTGATATGAGTAAGGGTATGCAGCAACAATCCCTTGCGGTTCAAAGTGGCTACTGGCCCTTGATTCGTTACAATCCCGAACTGCGCAAGGCGGGTGTCAATCCGTTCATGCTCGATTCCCAGCGCCCGAAAATCCGGTTCAAGGAGTACGCCAACAACGAACTGCGCTATCGCATGCTGTCGCGCACCCATCCTCAGGAGTCAGAACGACTGATGCAGCTGGCACAGGACGAAGTGCTTCGCAAATGGGATATCTACGAGGAACTGTCACTGCGAGGCAGCGGACACTATCATCCGGACGCACGCAGTGATTCCCAGGTCGATGCCTTCGCCACGCCAGACAAACCAGCGTAATAGTCATACACGAGCACGAGCATTGAAATACGAGGAGAGCGCCTTGGACCTGACCACCCACTACATGGGCCTGGAGTTGACACATCCAATCGTCGCTTCAGCGTCCCCGTTGTCAAAGGATATTATCGGCATGCAGCGACTGGAAAACGCTGGCGCGGCCGCCATCGTCATGTATTCACTGTTCGAGGAACAGATCCAGCAGGAAGCAACCGCATTGGAGAACCTGATGACCGCTGGTGCTGACAGTTTTGCAGAATCTTTAAGCTATTTCCCTGACCCGGACCAGTACCATTCAGGCACTGACCAGTACCTTGAACTGATACACCGTGCCCGGAAACAGTTGCATATTCCGATCATTGCCAGCCTCAATGGCATCAGCAACACCGGTTGGGTCGACCATGCCCGTCTGATGCAGGACGCCGGAGCCCATGCCATTGAGCTCAATGTCTATTACCTGCCAACCGATTCATCGCTGAGCGGGCAGATGATGGAGCAGCGGTACATCGACACTGTGCGCGCGGTGAAGTCAGTGGTAAGAATTCCAGTTGCACTCAAGATCAGTCCGTATTTCAGTTCGGTCGGGCATATGGCCCACCAGCTGGATGAGGCTGGGGCGGATGCACTGGTGCTGTTCAACCGGTTCTACCAGCCCGATTTCGATATCGATCGCCTGATGTTGCAGACGGATCTGCAACTCAGCGAGGCTCATGAGATCCGCCTGCCCCTGCTGTGGCTGGCAGTACTACATGGCAGGCTCAATGCCTCTCTGGGCGCAACGACTGGCGTGCAGACTGCCGTAGAAGTGGTGAAGTATCTTCTGGCAGGAGCCGATGTGGTCATGACCACATCTTCCCTGCTGCGCAACGATCCGGAACACCTCGGCGTACTCCGCGATGGCCTGGTCGAATGGATGCGTGACAAGCAGTATGAATCCGTGTCCGAGATGCGGGGCGCCATGAGTCAGCAGCGCGTTGCCAACCCGGAGCTTCTCGATCGTGCCAACTACATCAGGACGATCAGCGGATACGATGGAAACACTTGATACGCAGCATCCCCGGCGCTGTCAGGCTTCCGCCATTCGACACTTCTGCCTCACTGAATACGACCTGGAGTCATCCGACCCGGGAAGCGCAGGATTTGCTATCCACAGGTGATAAGATCAATGGTGATGTCACCCGATACCGCCAGGGAGTATCCCCATGCCTGCGTATAAACTTACGTACTTCGATGTGGATGGAGGTCGTGGCGAACCCATTCGCATAGCCTTTCATGCCGCCGGAATAGCCTTCGAGGACAACCGCCTGTCGTTTGCGGATTTCGGCAACCAGCGCGTCAACTTCCGTTTCAATGCTGTGCCGGTACTGGAAATCGATGGCGCTGCCTTCACGCAATCAAACGCCATCAGCCGCTACGTGGGCAAACAGGCGGGCCTGTATCCCGCAGACGATCTGCAGGCCATGTATTGTGACGAAGTGCTAGGTGCGCTGGAGGATCTGTCCCACTATGTCGTTCAGACATTTGGTCTCGAAGGCGAGGCGCTGAAGCAAGCGCGCAAGACGCTCGTCGAGGGCCGATTGACTGTTTTCCTGAAGGGATTTGATCAGTTGCTGACCCGCGGCGGTGGTCAGTACTTCGCTGGTAATACACTGAGCATTGCCGATATCAAGATGTTCGTGCAGACGCGTGGATTATGCTCTGGCAGACTGGATCATATTCCAACCGACCTGGTCGACAACGTCGCGCCTACATTGATCGCGCATCAACAGGAAATCGCGGCAGATCCGCGTATACAGGCCTACTACGATTCACGCGCCTGAGTACAGGCGCGCTTACTGAGCTGATTACTCGACCGTATCCGGACAGCGTGACATGATTCCCACGAGCAGCCAGTCCAGTGTCCAGTCGAGACCCTGCTCGGCAAGCCATCTGTGCTGAAGCTGGTAAGCCTCCCACTCCTGTTCCGCCAGGCAATTCCAATCACGCGCGGATGCCTGTACTGCGTGCACCAGCTCATGCAGCAGGATAGATCGACTCACCTGGTCATCGATGCTCCACGGTAACACGATGACGAGTGTGTCGATCTCGTCTGAATAGGCACCGCGCAATCCGGGCCTTATCTCCAGGGGTCCGTTGCCAAAATCCAGGATCTCTCCCACGGTTGCGAAAAATATCCGCGGCGGCGCTGCAATCAGGTGGTCGACTTCATAGTCGCCGGCATCGCCGATCCACTCCACCATGGTACTCACCAAACCTTCGAGCTCGACCGCAAACGACTCGGGGTCCTCGTAAATTTCCGAAAAAAAATACTCTTCCGACCTGACTACTGATGCACGACCGTCTTGAGGTTGGTAGAGTAATTCCTCGACTGGAATTTTCAACTGACAAATTTCCAACGCCCGCTCAGACCCGGCATGTGAATGGATCAAAGGTTCTGCGCGCGCCGGCGAATGCAGGATTGAACACAGCGCCAGCACGAATATATTGGCCGGTATAATGCTGCTTATGAAATACCCGGTCATGTACCGCAACAACCGGTCAAAGCGATACGGGCGATCTCCGATGCCAATGCCTTGTCTTCGACAAGTTCAGCTGACATTCCGGGGATGGCAACAGCAGGGGAAGTGACAACCAGGTGAGCGACACGCACGATACCTTGCGTGCGCTGTGCCCGCTCATCTATCGAATCTCCTGCACGGTTCTCTGTTTGTGTCATGTCACTGATCGTTCAATTCCATTCGACACTTGATCTCGGTAAATTCGGCACTGGTCGCCAGCTCTGGCTGCAACCCTGGGTCCAGGGCCGCCAGGCTAATGGTGCCGTGCCCTGTGCCCTGTGCCCGTAATTCTGGCAGATGCTGCAGTCCCATCCGCAGCTTTCCTGCACTACCGGCCTGTGAGGGCACTGCCTGTGACTTCGACCATTACCTAGCCGAGAAGATGGTTTGACGAACGGCCGGGAGTCACTGCGGGCATTGCCCGGCCGCTTGATCTAATCTATCTGCTTGTGAATCAGAGACATGGTGAACTCCGCCACGGTATCGATTGACATCCGCCCTGTGTTACATACCATATCGTAAAGTTCAGGATCGGCGCTGTCCAGGCGATAGTGGGTCTTGAAGAGATTTTGCTGGTCCTTGTCACGACGTAGAATTTTTCGACTGGCTTCTTCCTCGCTCAACTGGAGGACCGAAGCCATTCGGGCAGCTCTGTCTTGTAACGGAGCAACCAGGCGCAAGTGTGTACCACCAGCAAGCGCGCTGGTCGCCATGCATCCACCATGACCCTGGATAATGACTTTGCCCACGGAGGCAATCGTGCGCAGCAATCTTGCCAGCCGCGCATAGGCAACGTTCTGCATACCATGATCGCCGTACAACCCCATGACGAACTCATGAATCTGGGAATGATACTCCTCATGCAGAAGGTCATTCATCGACTCTGCTAAATGTTCTTCCTTGAGAACCAGTTGACACATGTTCTTGTCAAAAATTCGCCAGTCTTTGAGTGCTGCGTTTCCTGACGTGTCGTTTTCAAGCATTTCAGCCAGAGCCTGCGTAAGCCGATTACCACCCGCACCCGACTGGCTGGAGATCGTCACGAAAGGAAGGGTGCCTGGTGGTAGTCCCGTATTCGACCCTTTGTCGTCTACCACCGATCTCGTCTCTTCGATGAAGCGATCTACTTTCTGCTTGGTATCCATCTGATTTCCTCCGGAGAATTCGTTAAGTCCACAATACCTTCAGTTTTGGCGCTTTTACTTCGCGTCGCCCGTAATATTTAACTTTGCAGCTCACCAACACCCTACAGATTGACCTATGTCAACTAAGCCGTGGGAAATTATCACAGCATGATTTGTCCACGGTGTAAAACCGAATCAGTAACCGCAATACTCAAGTACTCAGTCATGACGTCCCGGCCTGCCCGCCCGTCCGGGAATGGGTAGATACATCCGAGGAGCGCATCCGGTCTGCACAGGTCTGGGTGGTGCAGGCCCAGGTAAGCTGCGAGCCGCTTACCGGAATCGCTGTGCTGATTTCGCGCATCAGGAGGTCAGCAGATAGACCCCGCAACCGCAGCATCGCAACACGTTGGAGTTGGCTGGGGCATACCCGGTCGTCTGGACCGGGTCTGACCAGACTAGCCGCATGTCCTCAGGATTTGGTTGAACGTTTCGCTAGGCCGCATGACAGTCTTGCACATCTCCGGATCTGCAAAGTAATAGCCGCCAATGTCGACGGATTTTCCCTGGACAGTAGCCAGCTCGTCGACGATGACCGATTCCTGTGCACTGAGTTGTTCGAACAGCGGTTTGAAGTGCGCGGCCAGTTCGGCATCCTCGGTTTGTTTCGAGAGTTCATCGGCCCAGTACAGGCTCAGATAGAAATGGCTACCGCGGTTATCGAGTTCGCCCACTTTTCGTGATGGAGATTTGTCATTATCGAGCAGTCGACCGGTGGCGGCGTCGAGGGTGGTCGCCAATATGGCAGCTTTCCTGTTGCCATGCTTGTGGCCTATTTCCTCTATCGAGACCGCCAGTGCCAGGAACTCACCAAGGGAATCCCATCGCAGGTGATTTTCTTCAATCAGCTGCTGCACGTGTTTGGGGGCAGAGCCACCTGCACCGGTCTCGAACAAGCCACCGCCTGCCATGAGCGGCACTATTGACAGCATCTTGGCACTGGTACCCAGCTCCAGTATCGGGAACAGATCAGTCAGATAATCACGCAGTATATTACCGGTCGCGGAGATGGTGTCGAGTCCCCGGGCAACTCGCTCGAGGGTGTAACGCATGGCGCGTACTTGCGACATGATCTGAATATCCAGTCCGTCGGTGTCGTGATCCTTGAGGTAAGTCTCAACTTTCCTGATGAGCTCGTTTTCGTGAGGTCGATACGGGTCGAGCCAGAACACAACGGGGGTATCGGATTCGCGAGCGCGCCTGACCGCCAGTTTGACCCAATCACGAATGGGCGCATCCTTTGTCTGACACATCCGCCAGATGTCCCCTTCCTCAACCCGCCGTTCAAGCAGGACTTCACCGGTTTCAATATCGGTGATTCGCGCCAATCCTGCCTCTTCGGTTTCGAAGGTCTTGTCGTGTGAGCCGTATTCCTCAGCCTTCTGCGCCATCAAGCCTACATTGGGCACGGTACCCATCGTGGTTGGGTCAAAATTTCCATGCCATTTACAGAAGTTGATCATCTCCTGGTAGATACGGGCAAACGTGGATTCCGGCATGACCGCCTTGCAGTCGTATAGTTTACCGTCACCACCCCACATCAGGCCACCTGAGCGAATCATCGCGGGCATGGAGGCATCGACGATTACGTCGCTGGGAGAATGAAAATTGGTGATGCCCTTTGATGAGTCAACCATGGCCAGGCGCGGGCGATGTTCCAGACAAGCATGCAGATCGCGTTCGATTTCTTCACGCTTTGAAGCGGGCAGCTCGGCAACTTTCTCGTAGAGCGTTGCCATGCCATTATTCACATTGATACCCAGCTCGTCGAAGAATTCTCCATGCTTTTCAAACGCGTCCTTGTAGTAGATCTTTACCGCGTGCCCGAAAACGATGGGGTGTGAGACCTTCATCATGGTCGCTTTGACGTGCAGGGAGAACAGAATGCCTGCTTCGCGGCAATCGTCCATCTCGCGTTCATAGAATTCACACAGTGCTTTTTTGCTCATGAACATCAGATCGATGACTTCAGCATCCTGCAAGGCAATTTCCGGTTTCAATACCTGGTTTTTGCCGCTGTCAGAGAGCAGTTCCATTCTCACCCGGCGCGCCTTGTCCAGGGTCATCGATTGCTCGCCATGGTAGAAATCGCCACCGTGCATGTGGGAAACGTGTGTGCGCGACCACTGTTTCCACTCGCCCATGGAATGCGGATGCTTGCGGGCATAGTTCTTGACGGCCTTCGGCGCACGACGGTCCGAATTTCCCTCGCGCAATACCGGGTTGACCGCACTACCAAGAATCTTTCCATAACGACGACGCAGTTCGTGCTCGTCTTCGCTCTGGGGGTCATCGGGAAAATCAGGAATACCGTACCCCTTGCCCTGCAACTCCTTGATACACGCCTTCAACTGCTGTACCGATGCACTGATATTGGGCAACTTGATGATATTGGTGTCGGGTTCCTGCGTCAGACGCCCCAATTGGGCGAGATTGTCTGGAACCTGCTGCTCCTCACTCAGGTAATCGGGAAATTCCGCCAACACTCGCGCCGCCACGGAAATGTCACTCAATTCGACACTGATACCCGCAGCAGAGGTGAAGGAGCGGATGATCGGCAACAATGATGCAGTGGCTAGCAGAGGGGCTTCGTCGGTACAGGTATAGATAATCTTCTGCTTATTGTCTGACATAGCAATTGGGTCCTTGAACACTAATCAATAGTGGATGATCTCGAAGTCGGTAGTATAGCGAGTATTGGCTTTCTCTCCCCAGGCAATCTGCAGCCGGCTGGCGATTGACGGAAACCCGGGGGGGCGTCGCTGCGGTGTCCCTGATCTGCAGAGCAAATCTGGGTATGCTGTTGAGTTGCACTGGCACTCGGGCGTTGTCCCGGCACCCGACATCCGGGGGTGGGTTCCCTGCTGGTACGCACCTGCGAACACCTGGCCACGGTGGGCTGGATATTGATGCCGGAACGGGGCACCGGGCACCGAACAGGGCACTATCCACCGACCGTGGATATCTGCTCAGGACAAAGCCTGAAACGTCATGGTCAGGCCCAGATACAATGCAATCACGGCAACTAAAGAGACGATCACCAGCGCCACCCACAACATGCCTGCTCCTGCGGTCGATTTAGGCTGGTACAGACTGACCAGCAATCGCCGGAACAGCATCACACTGACTGCCAGTCTGTACTGCCAGGTGCGGGCACTATTCAGGGAATAGGCACGCCTGGATACGTAGCGCCTGAAGGAGGTACCCAGTCCATCAAACAGACTGTACTGTCCCCAACTCACCAGCAACGTAGCCGATGCAAAGCTGAGCAGCAGGATGAGTATCATGAATTCGATGGCCGAGCGCACTACCCCATTCGAGTAATCCAGCAGCATCTGGGTGATCGTGGTGCACAGACCGTGGAATCCAAACCACACAGTTTCACAACCAGCCTGCAAGGCACGGAATTGGTCGATGATATCTCCCTCGATCTTGACGCGTTCTACCTCCCGGCCATTGATTGACATGGCTGAAAAGTAGCCATTGGAGAAGATATTGATGTACACCAGAAACGGCCCTAGTACACCAAACAGCCACAGAACGGAAGAGGTGTATAGACTGCTGAAGCGCGCCGCAGCACTCTTCTCTTTGGAATAAATCTGTTCCTTATCCAGCAACGCCAATGAACTACCAACGTTGTGCATATACTCCACATCACTGGACGGACTGCAGGCTGACACAAGCACAGAATAGTTTTTAGCGGCCAGCTTGGCATCAGGCTCATACCACCCCAGGGATTCGCAGATGCGGACAAGTGTCGCTCCATACGCGGCGATACCAGATGCAGAATAGCCCGTATAGCGCCGTGTTCGCTTGGCATCCACCAATCCGCGTTTCAAATCGCGCACCAGAACCTGGGCGTTCTCATATCCACGTTCCTTCAAGCCATGAACCGTCGTCAGGGTTTCATTGTCGTTCGAATGATGGGTGTGTTTGTGCAACAGGAACTTCAAGTAGTAGAAGGACTGCCCGCAAAGACGTCTACGCTCATTGTGATTGCG
>JABDKN010000002.1 GCA_013002205.1 Granulosicoccus sp. | reverse complement strand
AAGTCGACCGTCGTACCCTATGCACGCGGCAAAGGCCACTACATGGACGCCGGGCAACTGGCGCACTTCAGCAAGAAGCTTGCGCAATGGAAGCAGCAACTGATGGAAGAGGTCGACCGCACCGTCGGTCACATGAAAGATGATGCCACTAATTTTCCCGATCCCAATGATCGTGCCACGCAGGAAGAAGAATTCAGTCTGGAGCTGCGTACCCGGGACAGGGAACGCAAACTGATCAAGAAGATCAACGAGGCGCAGAAGCGCATCGATGACGATGAGTACGGATACTGCGAGACCTGTGGCATCGAAATCGGCGTCAATCGCCTCGAGGCGCGCCCCACCGCTGAACTGTGCATCGATTGCAAGACGCTGGAAGAGATTCGCGAGCGCCAGAGCGCCTGACTGGCAGCATTGTGGACATCGGTCGCCCGGGAAACGATCCGGCGACCGGCATCATCGGCCGCTTCGCCCCCTCACCCACCGGCGATCTGCATTTCGGGTCACTTCTGGCAGCCCTGGCCAGTTTCTGCGATGCCCGGCATCAGCGGGGACAATGGCTTCTACGCATCGATGATATCGACGAGCCACGATCCGTTCCCGGTTCGGCAGACGCCATCCAGCGAACGCTGGAGCGATACGGTTTCCACTGGGACGGACCGGTGCGCTGGCAGAGCAATCGCCAGGAACGCTATGTGGAGGCCTTGTCCTCACTGGTCGAGTCGGGGCTGATCTTTGCCTGCGACTGCAGTCGCCGCAGCCTGCCAACTGGCCAGGTTTATCCCGGGCGATGCCGTCACCGGCGCGTATCCGACCTGCCGGTCATGCATCACGCCCTGCGGCTGAGCCTGAGCGGCACGGTGTACTTCGATGATGCGATCCAGGGCGTTCAGCGATTTGACCTGGCTGTGGATGTTGGCGATAGTATCGTCTGGCGTCGCGACGGCCTGGTGTCCTATGCGCTGGCCTGTGCCGTGGACGATGCCGACCAGGTGACACACGTGGTCAGAGGTGCTGACTTGCTCGAGGGAACGGGAGTTCAATTGGGAATCATCGAGGCGCTGGGTCTGACACCGCCGATCTACGCTCACCTGCCGGTTGCCGTGAACACCGACGGGGACAAGCTGAGCAAGCATTCCAGGGCACCCGCGATCAGTGAGCTTGAACCCGTCGCCGTGCTGCAAAGGGCATGGCAGGTTCTCGGCCAGGCGCCGCTGACAAGCGGGTCTGTCGGTGAATTCTGGTCAGAGGCCATTCCCGCATGGGACATCAGGCGAGTGCCACAGCAGCGGCGGTGCGTGGTTTGAATACGCGTCCACGGTCCGACCACAGTCTGCTGATCTGCCTGCTGGCGCTGTTTCTCGTCAATTCACCTCTGAATCAGTGGTGGTCGAACCTGACGCTTTCCTGGTATGCGATGTTCATACCGTGGGGCGTGATCATTGCGCTGGTCGCCCTGAACCAGTACCGACAGCATCGGGATCGCGCCGATGGGGATTGACCTTGCACTTCTGTTCGCCGTTGCACTGAGCTACCTGGCGCTGCTGTTCGTCATCGCCTGGACCGCCGACAGCGGCTGGCTGCCTGATCGGCTGGTCCACTCACCCCTGGTATTTTCGCTCTCACTGGGTGTCTACGCCACGTCGTGGACCTACTATGGCAGTGTCGGACTGGCCGACAGAAGCGGTTTTGCCTTTCTCACCATCTATCTCGGTTTGACCGGGGCATTCATCCTGGGTCCCTATATCCTGCGACCGGTCCTGCGACTGTGCCGGGAACACCAGTTGACCTCCCTGGCCGATCTGCTGGCCTTCCGCTACGGCGGCCGGGCAACCGGATTCACCGTGACACTGTTCATGCTGGTGGGAATCCTGCCGTATATCTCGTTGCAGATACGGGCCGTCACTGAATCCATCCAGATCCTCAGCCGGCAGGTCCCGCCCAACCTGCTGGCGCTGATATTCTGCATAGTCATCACCGTGTTCGCCATACTCTTCGGCGCCCGACACCTGACTCCCCGCGAGAAACACCGCGGACTGGTGGTAGCCATCGCCTTCGAATCTGCAGTCAAGCTCATTGCCTTGCTCATCGCCGGACTTTTCGTCGTAACACGCGTGTTCGACTCTCCGGCCGCGATGAATGAATGGGCGCGCAATCAGCCGCAGATGCTGGATGCCCTGTACTCGCCGGCAACATCGGGCCTGTGGCCCACGCTGCTGCTGTTGGCATTCTGCGCCGCGTTCACCTTGCCGCGCCAGTACCACATGACCTTTGCCGAGAATCAGGACCCACGCCACCTCGATACGGCGTACTGGCTGTTCCCGCTGTATCTGTTGTTACTCAATCTGCCGATCATTCCCATCCTGTTTGCAGGAAGGCACCTGTCACTGTCGATGGCACCGGATTTCTACGTACTGGGAATGACGCTGACCCTGGGACGCGAATGGCTTGCCATCCTGGTCTTTATCGGCGGCTTGTCGGCAGCCAGCGCCATGATGATCGTCACTACCCTGGCCCTGTCAGCGATGTGCGTGAATCACTTTCTGCTACCGGCCACCCTGGCCAGCAATCAACCGCGTAATTTCTACCGTGGACTGCTCTGGGGACGGCGAATGATCATCGCGCTGATCATTGCCGCAGGCTATGGTTTCTACATCATCATCGAACTGACCGAAGGCCTTGCCAGCCTGGGCCTGATCTCCTTCGTGGCAGCTGCACAACTGCTGCCGGGGATTCTTGGCCTGCTGTTCTGGCCGCGTGCCACTCAGGCTGGTTTCCTTGCAGGGTTGACCGCCGGCGCTCTCGCCTGGTTCGTGCTGCTGATACTGCCGCTGGTGAATCCGGCTGTCGCACCGCTGGACTGGTTCGCCCTGGACACCGACATCTGGACGTTGTCTACCTTCTGCACCCTGAGCGTCAACGGCGCGCTGTTCATCCTCGGATCGCTGCTTGGCCAGCCCTCAGTGGAGGAACAGGCAGCAGCGCAGGCGGCCAATGAACAGGCGGGACTGTCGTCGGCCGGTGCGACGATTGCCCGCTCGGTCCTGCACTATCGCTACGCTCTGCAGCAATCACTGGGCAACAAGGTTGCTCAGGATGAGCTGGACCGTGCGCTGCTGGAAACCGGCGTGGATGAAAACGAAACCCGCCGCTCTGAACTTCGCAACCTGCATGATCGCCTGGAACGCAATCTCACGGGATTGCTCGGACCGACCCTGGCCAGGGAAATTCTGCACCGACAACCGGGTACGCGCGACGGACTGCTCAGCAATACACCCGATGCGCGTCTTCTCGAACGGCGTCTGGTTGCGTCGCGGGAGCAGATGCGCGGACTGACCAAGCAACTGGACGACTTGCGTCAATACCTGCAGGACGTGCTACGCCAGTTACCGCTGGGTGTGTGTTCGATCTCCTCCAGTGGACAGATCTATATCTGGAATTCGGCCATGCAGATTCTGACCGGGATCGACGAACGGGATGCCTATGAGAAATCACTCGACGAACTGGAAGTACCCTGGGGAACATTACTGGCAGATTTTGCCCGTTCTGCGGAGAATCATCAGTTCCGCTGCAGGGCAATGCGCAGTAACCGGCCCGCAACCGTCAACCTGCACAAGGCCGACATCAGCTCCGACATCGGCATGCGCTCTGGTCGCGACGAGTCACTGGCCGGCCAGGTCATTCTGATGGAAGACAGAACCGATCTGGATACCCTTGAAACCGAACTGGCGCACAGCGAGCGGCTGGCATCGGTGGGGCGGCTGGCAGCGGGCGTCGCTCATGAGATAGGCAATCCTCTGACAGGTATCGCCAGCATTGCGCAGAATCTGCACCATGAGCTCCATTCCAGTGACGAGCAATCACTGGTACGCGAACAGACCGATGACATTCTCACCCAGGTCGGCCGCATCAATTCGATCGTTCGTTCGCTGCTGACCTTCTCGCATGCCGATGCGGTCGCAGACACGCCCCATGAACCTGTGAACCTCACCGACAGGGTCAACGAGGCGCTGCGTCTGGTCACACTCTCACCGGACACTCGGCGTCTGTTTTTCGACATCTCGATGCCGGACAGCGTACTGGTTCTCGGGGATGGCAACCTGCTGATGCAGGTTTTTGTCAACCTCATCAACAATGCCTGCGATGCCTCACCCGACGGGGCCACGGTCAGCGTTCATGGAACGATTCAGGAGGACACCCTGGTTGTGGAAACGATCGATGAAGGCAGCGGCATCGAACCAGCGGTGCGTGAGCAGATCTTCGAGCCCTTCTTCACGACCAAGCCAGTGGGACAGGGTACCGGACTTGGCTTGTCGCTGGCTTACAGCATCATCGCCAATCACGGAGGCCGTTTACGTATAGGTGACAGTGACCGGGGCACGCGTATGATGGTGACATTGCCTGTCCATAGCGCCACGATATGAAACGACTGCTGCTGGTCGAGGACGAAGAGGTCATTCTCAAGGCTCTGCGTCGTCTGCTCGAACGCAATCACTACGTCGTCGAGACAGCCACCACCGTAGAGCTGGCTATCGATGCGCAACCCCAGACCTTCGATCTGGTGCTCGCTGATCTTCGCTTGCCCGGGGCGGAGGGTACCCGGATCATTCCAGTCGCAGATCCGGTTCCGGTCATCATCATGACAAGTCATGCCAGTGTGCGATCCGCGGTGGAAGCCATGCGTCATGGGGCCATCGACTACATCGCCAAGCCATTCGATCACGACGAATTGCTGATGATCATCCAGCGTGCGCTGATGCAGAACCTGATGCAGGCACAGAACCGTGCCCTGCGTCTCGATCTGCAGCGCACCAGAACACTGCAACAACCTGTGCAGGGTACGGTACTGGAAGGTCATCTGGCGACACTGGCGGATCGCAGGGACTCACAGCGCTTCCTGCATCTGCACGGTGAACGTGGAACAGACCGCGAAGGTCTGGCGCGCGTCATCCATGCCGGTGGCAGTCGCTGCAATGCACCCTTCGTGGTTGCAGATGTCAGTTCGGATACTGCCTACGCCGATGTGCGTGCCCTGCTGGGCAACGATGGCGAGGGTCCGATGAACGGACTGCCTCCCGGAGGACTGCTGCAGGCTGCACATAACGGCACCCTGGTATTGCGGCACCCTGAACAGCTCGATGCAGAACTGCAACAGCAACTGGCCACGGTATTGAAACAGGGGTCGGTCAATCTGATGGGGACAGGCCGGCAGCGTTCGATCAATGTCCAGGTCATCACGATCGCTCACGAGTCGATCGAAAACCTGCAGTCGGACAAGGCTTTGATACCCGAACTGGCCGAATTGTTCGTACAGGACCAGTTGGCCGTGCCGCCGCTGCGTGAGCGCCGTGACGATATCCTGCCACTGGCACACCAGAAGCTGCGGGCGCTCGAACGCCGACATGGCTACTGCAGACTGAAATTGTCTGCGGACGCGCAGGCAGCCTTGCGCGCCAATGACTGGCCAGGTAATGTCACCGAACTGGACAATGTGCTGGTGCGGGCCGTGCTGCTGAGCAACAGCAATACGATCTCCACCGAGGACCTGGGATTCGGTCACGGCTCCGAGCTCAGCCGGGATCTGAGCCTGGATGAGTACTTTCGCTACTTCGTCATGCGCAACCAGACAAGCCTGTCAGAGACTGAACTGGCCACCCGCCTGGGCATCAGTCGCAAGGCGCTGTGGGAACGCCGCCAGAAAATGGGATTGACGAGAGAGACGACCGACAACGCGTCAAGTTGACTCATGCTCAGGAATTCCGTACTTGAGTCTGGAAAAAATGTCAACACCTTCAAATACTTGAACTTACCAGCCTGCATTATTTGACTCAATCTTGCGGAAAGGTAAACTGCCGACATCAGCCGTCACCCCAAGACATGCATATGTCGACAGACCGTATCTATCCTGTACCTGCCGAGTTTGCAGACTCCGCGCTCATCAACGCAGAGCAATACGAGGAGATGTATGCTCGCTCCGTGGATGATCCCGATGGATTCTGGGCGGAACAGGCTGAAGAGTTCATCGACTGGTTCAAACCCTGGGACACCGTCCAGGACTGGGACTTTCACAAGGGCGAGATCAGCTGGTTCAGCGGAGCCAAGGTCAATGTCGCCTTCAACTGCCTGGACCGGCACCTGGAAACACGCGCCGACCAGACCGCCATCATCTGGGAGGGTGATGACCCGAATGAATCCAGACGGATCACTTATCGCGAGCTGCACGACGAAGTGTGCCGCTTCTCGAATGCGTTGAAAGGGCTTGGTGTAAAGAAGGGCGATCGTGTCTGCATCTATATGCCGATGATTCCGGAAACCGCCGTCGCAATGCTCTCCTGCGCAAGAATCGGTGCCATCCACTCGATCGTATTCGGCGGCTTTTCACCGGATGCCCTGAAGGACCGCATCAACGATTCGTCCTGCTCGATCGTCATCACGGCAGACCAGGGCCTGCGGGGTGGTCGCAAGGTGCCGCTGAAAGCCAATGCCGACATTGCCTGCGCCAAGTGCGAGAGTGTCAAGCGCATGGTCGTGGTCAGGCGCGGTGGCGAGGATGTGCAGTGGAAAGATGGCCGTGACCTGTGGTATCACGAGCTCGTCTCGGGCGCAGCCAGCGAGTGCCCGGCCGTGGAGATGGATGCCGAAGATCCACTGTTCATCCTGTATACATCGGGTTCCACCGGCACGCCCAAGGGTGTCCTGCACACCAGTGGCGGCTATATCCTGTACGCATGCATGACCCACAGGTACGTGTTCGACTACCAGGATGGTGATGTCTACTGGTGTACGGCAGACGTTGGTTGGGTTACCGGTCATTCGTACATCATCTACGGCCCGCTGGCGAACGGCGCGACCACCGTGATGTTCGAGGGAATACCGACTTATCCCAGCGTCAGTCGGTTCTGGCAGGTGGTGGAAAAACACAAGGTCAACCAGTTCTACACGGCCCCCACGGCCATCCGGGCGCTCATGGCCCATGGCGACGATCCCGTACGCTCTGTCGACAGGAGCTCTCTGCGATTGCTGGGCAGCGTAGGAGAGCCAATCAATCCGGAAGCCTGGGAGTGGTATTCACGCGTGGTGGGTGATTCGCGTTGCCCGGTGATCGACACCTGGTGGCAGACCGAAACCGGGGGTATCATGATTTCACCGATGCCCGGCGCGACCGCGCTGAAACCCGGTTCCGCCAGCAAGCCATTTTTCGGCATCGTGCCAGCCCTGGTCGACGAACAGGGCAATGTCCTGGATGGTGCCAATTCGGGAAATCTCGTGATCACCCGTGCCTGGCCTGGCATGATGCGATCGGTGTACGGCAATCACGAGCGCTTCCGGGACACCTATTTCGCCCTTTACCCGGGTTTTTATTTTACGGGAGATGGCGCACGCCGGGATGAAGACGGTTATTACTGGATCACCGGCCGGATAGACGATGTGCTGAACGTGTCCGGCCATCGCCTGGGCACCGCCGAAATCGAGAGTGCGCTGGTGCTGCATGAAGCCGTGGCCGAAGCGGCGGTCGTGGGTTACCCGCACGACATCAAGGGCCAGGGTATCTACGCGTATGTGACCCTGATGCACGGTGTCGAGCCCACTGACGAATTACGTGCAGATCTGATCAGGCACGTTCGCGAGGAAATCGGACCCATTGCCACACCGGATCTCGTGCAATGGGCACCCGGCCTGCCGAAAACGCGATCGGGCAAGATCATGAGACGCATTCTGCGCAAGATCGCCGTCAACGACGTGTCCAGTCTGGGCGATATTTCGACACTGGCAGATCCCGGAGTCGTCGACGGACTGGTTGAACACCGTGCCAATCTGAGCTGATACCCTGCCCTGCAGGCAATCGGACAGGTTGCTGACCCCGATTGTCAAAGCAATTCCAGTATCCTGTGCAGCAGAGCCTCGTCGTCCCATTCGCGCGGGCCGAGCGCCTCATACACCACCCTGCCTTGTGCGTCGACGACCAGCGTAGTGGGCAAGGCGCGAACCGACCAGTTGGGCAAACTGTCAGCGACACCCAGCAAGGTAGGAAAATCGATGGACAGCTTTTCCAGAAAAATCTCGACGGCCTGCCGGCCCTCCCCAGCATTGATGGCCAGCATGCCCACACCCTGGCCCTGAAGTGATTGCCAGGCCGCATTCATCGACGGAATCTCCTCTATGCAGGGAGGACACCAGGTCGCCCAGAAATTGATCACCCACGGTTTGCCACGCAGTGAATCCGCCTGCCACAGGCTGTCATCCATCGCCTGCAGGCTGAACACCGGCACTTCGCGATCCACGGCAACCAGACCCTCGCCGGCCCGGCCAGCCTGACTCCACAGGACCATGTAGAGCATCAGCATCATCTGGATGACCAGCAGTTTCTGCATCTTGAATGTCACACATCCCTCCGGTTTTTGTCGGATAACTCAGGCTCACCGCTCACTCTGACACTATAATGACGGGGTGAACCGCAAAAAAAAAGTGAGCGACGACGACATGGCCCTGTTCCGACAGGCCGTAGGCGACGTGCGCTCTGTCGATAATGATCGGGTGGAGGCGGATAATCGCCCCACCCGACCAGCTGTTCGACCGGCAGAAGAGGACGATCGTTCAGTCATGCAATCCCTTCTCGATGAACTGAGCGAAGCGGACCTGCTGGAAACCGGCGAGCACCTGTCCTATACGCAGCCGGGGGTGCAACGGACTGTACTGCGAAAACTGAAAAATGGCCGGTATTCCATCCAGTCGGAGATCGACCTGCATGGACTGACCGTGAAGCAGGCTCGCCAGGAGCTGGCGGATTTTCTGCACGCTGCCCAGGAGCGACGTCACCTGTGTGTCCGGGTGATCCACGGCAAGGGGCGCAGGACCAGCGAGCGTTCACCAAGACTGAAGCCGGCGGTCAGCCAGTGGCTGCAGAGAAATTCTCAGGTACTGGCTTTCTGTTCCGCCCGCATGAACGATGGTGGCACTGGCGCGGTATACGTCCTGCTCAAACGGCTTTGATTCTTGATCATCATCGATACAGCCCTGCAACGTCGAGCTGCAGCAGGCAATCCGATTCGAGTAGGCATGACAGGGGCCGGTGCGATGGCTCGTGGTGTGGCCCTGCAGCTGTTGAAGTACTGCCCGGGGTTCTACCTCGCCGGCGTAAGCAACCGCCATGTCGAAGGCGCCGTCAGGCTCTATCGCGAAGCCGGTGTCTCGCAGGTGGTCTCAGTGGACAGCAGGCAGCAGTTGAATGAGGCGGTGGCGCGCGGTCAATATTGCGTGATGGATGATCCCGGCTTACTCTGCGCCTGTCCTCATCTGGATGTCATCATCGAAATCACCGGTGCTGTCGATTTTGGCGCACAGGTTGTCATGGCGGCCATCGAGCATGGCAAGCACGTGGTCATGATGAACGCCGAACTGGACAGTACGGTGGGTCCCATTCTCAAGACATTCGCAGACGAGGCCGGCGTAGTGCTGACCAATGTGGACGGTGACCAGCCCGGTGTACTGATGAATCTCTATCGTTTCGTCAGGGGCATCGGTGTCAATCCGGTACTGTGCGGCAATATCAAGGGATTACAGGACGAATACCGCACCCCCACGACACAGGCCGCATTTGCGCAGCGCTGGAAGCAGAGCGCACCGATGGTGACCTCGTTTGCCGATGGCACCAAGGTCTCCTTCGAACAGGCGCTGGTAGCCAACGCTACCGATATGCGAGTGGCACAACGCGGCATGTTCGGACCCACCGTGGAGCACGGGCAACACGTCGATGAGGCCGGCGACTGGTTTCCGGTCGATCTCCTGAAGCACCCGACCGGCATCGTCGACTATGTGGTGGGTGCCAGCCCGGGACCCGGGGTTTTCATCCTGGGCACCCACGATGATCCTGCCCAGCAGCACCTGCTGGAGATGTACAAGCTGGGGACGGGGCCTCTGTATACCTTCTACACGCCCTACCACCTGTGTCACTTTGAAGTACACAATACGATAGCGCGCGCGGTACTGTTCGACGATGCAGCCATCGCACCGGCTTTTGGTCCCTGCGTGGATGTCGTTGCGACCGCCAAACGCGATCTGCGAGCCGGTGAGACACTGGACGGCATCGGGCACTACATGACCTACGGCCAGTGCGAGAATTCCGACCTGGTGTACCAGGAGCGGTTGCTACCCATGGGCCTGGCAGAAGGCTGTGTACTGTTGTGTGACATTGCCAGGGATACAACCCTGTCACTGGATGATGTGCGCCTGCCCACCGGGCGATTCGTCGATAATCTCAGGGAACAACAAGACTCGCGGTTTTTCGCATCACAGGAGCCTGCTTAAGTGAAAGCTGTCATTCTTGCCGGTGGTTATGGCACGCGCATCAGTGAAGAGACCAGCGTCCGCCCCAAACCCATGGTCGAGATTGGCGGTATGCCGATCATCTGGCACATCATGAAGACCTATTCGCATTTCGGGGTCCACGAGTTCGTCGTGCTGTGCGGTTATAAAGGTCATATGATCAAGGATTTCTTTGCCAATTACGCCATGCGTATCTCCTCGGTGGAGATCGATCTTGCTGATGGATCGATGACTCTGCTGGATCCGGTTCGGGAGCCCTGGAAGATCACCCTGGTGGACACCGGGGAGTCGACCATGACTGGCGGGCGCATCAGGCGCGCGAAGCCGTTTATCGGTGATGATACATTTCTGCTGACGTATGGCGATGGTGTCAGCAATGTGGATATCGATGCGCTTCTGGCTGCGCACAATGCCGACGACTCGCTGGTAACATTGACTGCCGTGCAACCGCCTGGTCGATTCGGTACGCTGGCTCTGGGTGAAAAGCAGACCAGGGTCAGCCACTTCCTGGAGAAACCGGACGGAGACGGCGCGTGGATAAACGGAGGCTATTTTGCCGTCGAACCCGCCGCCATCGACTTCATTGACGGCGACGATATATCCTGGGAGAAGCAACCCCTGGCCGGTATTGCGCACCAGGGCAAGCTGCATGCATTCAAACACACTGGCTTCTGGCAACCCATGGACACGCTGCGCGACAAGCAATACCTGGAGTCATTGTGGCACAATCGCGCGGCTCCCTGGAAGCTCTGGTAGCGCATGAGATTCACTGCTACCAGCCTTGCAGGCGCCACCATCGTCGACATGGACAAACTGGAAGACCAGCGCGGATTCTTTGCCCGTGCTTTCTGCCAGAGGGAATTCGACTCACTGGGCATGAGCGGCGAAATCGTGCAGGCCAATGTGTCCTACACCGTGACACGGGGAACGGTGCGCGGCTTGCATTATCAGATTGAACCGGCGGTGGAAACCAAGTTGCTGCGCTGTACACGCGGGGCCATCATCGACGTCATTGTCGACATGCGCACGGAGTCCCCTACTTATCGAGAACACATGAGCGTCGAACTGACAGCTGACAATCACCGCGCACTGTTCGTTCCAGCCATGTGTGCACACGGATTCCAGACACTCGAAGACCATACCGAGGTGATGTATCTGGTGTCCGGTTTTCACACACCGACCTGTGAGCGTGGCCTGCGTTATGACGACCCGGCACTGAACATCCACTGGCCTCTGGACGTGACACAGATTTCCGACAAAGACGCCGGGTGGCCACTGTTGCAAGTGGATGAATAAGTCATTCTGGACAGACCGGCGTGTCCTGCTCACCGGGCACACCGGATTCAAAGGCAGCTGGCTGGCGTTGTGGCTCAGTCAGATGGGTGCCCGCGTATCCGGGTACGCACTGGCTCCGGATACCGATCCCAGCCTGTATCAGCTGGCCCGGGTCGATGAACTGGTCGACTCCACCCTGGGCGATATCAGAGATCGTGATGCACTGGAAAACACTGTCCAGCGCACCCAACCGGAAATCGTGCTGCACCTGGCCGCCCAGGCTATGGTGCGCGAATCCTATGCAGACCCGACAGGCACTTTCGACACCAATGTAATGGGCACCGTCAACCTGCTGGAAGCCACACGGCAATGTGCATCTGCCAGGGCCGTGATGATCATCACCAGTGACAAGTGCTACCAGAACCAGGAATGGGAGTGGGGATACCGTGAGATCGATTCCCTTGGCGGGCATGACCCCTACAGCGCCAGTAAAGCCTGTGCAGAGCTGGTTGCGAGATCCTGGCGACTGTCCTTCATGGGCCAGGGCGGGCAGGACACCCGTCGCTGCGCAGTTGCGACGGCTCGAGCCGGAAACGTCATCGGTGGCGGTGACTGGGCACGGGATCGACTAGTTCCGGACATATTGAGATCCATTGACAATGGACAGGATGTAGTACTGCGCAATCCGCAAGCCGTTCGACCCTGGCAGCACGTACTGGAACCCTTGTCGGGCTATCTGTTACTGGCTGAACGGCTCTATAGCGAGGGTGCTCCCTGGGACCAGGCCTGGAACTTCGGACCGGCCGACTCGGACGCCCGATGCGTCTCCTGGATCGCTGAGCACCTGATGCGCGAATGCAACAGTGACAGCCGCTGGAAACTGGAATCCGGTACCCTGGCGCACGAGACTCAGCAACTCAGGCTTGACTGCTCAAGGGCCCGTCAACGACTGGGCTGGATTCCTCGATGGACACTGGAGCAATGTCTGCAGGAAATCGTGCGCTGGCACTCTGCCTGGTTGAACGGTAGGGATATGCAGTGCTTTTCACAGGAAACGATTGCGCGTTACAGCGAAAAAACAGATCCCTGATCCTCATCTGCCAGGGCATAGCCTTACCGTTCCGCGATGCCGCTGCACAGCAGGAGTATGCGCGGCCTAAAGGAAATTGTTCGCAGCCAGGAGTTTTTCTGCAGCGCAGATTTCTAGCCCCAGCGAGACCTGGCACGTCGCCACAAGCGACCGTCGATAGCCGACAGGCCCAGACCAATCAGTGCCATGCCGATGAAATGGGAGCTGCCCAGTCGTTCCTGCAGGACCAGGTAGCCCAGCAGTATGGCGGACACCGGGACCAGAAAGGTCACCAGCAACAGGTTGGATGCCCCTGTAGAGGCCAGGATCCTGAAGTACAGAATGTAGGCCAATGCTGTCGACAAGATGGCCAGGGCGATCACCGACAGCCAGACATCCAGTGCTGGCGGCGGCAGGGAAAAGGGTCTATCCACGATCACCACGAGCGGCAACAGAATCAGTGATGCCATCGTGACCTGGCCCGCCGAAGCCGTGACCGGGTTGATACCCATGCGCTTGAATCGCCGACCGAAGATACTGGCAAGACCATAGGACAACGCTGCGCCCACGACAGCCAGCTGCGCCAGTACATCCGCGCCGACGCCTGCAAGCGCCGGCGGCCCGATCATCCAGACTGCGCCGAGGAATCCTGTGACAACCCCGCTCATCTTCAACCAGGTCAGCCGTTCGTCAGCCAGCAGCAGCCCCGCCAGCACGACACCGAACAAGGGGGTCGTGGCGTTCAGAATGGAGGCCAGCCCTGAACCGATGTGTGTCTGGCCCCAGACTATCAATGAAAATGGCAGCACATTGTTGAGCGCACCCATTACCACCAGCGCCAGCCAGGCAGCACGAGTCTGCGGCAAACCAATGCCCAGGCTCAGAACCACGGCCCACAATACGATGGCTGCAATCGCCACCCGCAACAGTACGATGGTCAAAGGCGGCAGTCCGGTGACGGCCACCGCATTGAAAAAGAAGGATCCGCCCCAGAGAACGGACAGTCCGGTCAGCATGAGCCAGTCTGTCAGACTCATGTTCGTGTTGATGCCAGTGTTGATGCCAGTGTTGATGCGGGTATTGATGCCTGTGTGGAAGCCTGTATTCGTGCCGGCGTGGAAGCCTGTATTCGTGCCGGTGTTGCTGCCTGTATTAATGCGGGTATTCAGCGGGTAGTTCACCCTGCCGACAACAGGTGACCATTGCCGTCATTGTCCAGGAGATTCGCCTGACAATCTTCTCGTTTTGTTGACGCGAATCCTGTACTGATTGCAATGTTTCAAGGAGGTGCATTGTAGTGCATAAGCGTGTAGAAAGATGCCGATGACTATCTCGGAAAATACGGATCCACGCAGAGTGACTGCCATGCGCCTGAGCGATATTTCCGATACGCTGAGCGAGCTAGCCACGCAACAGGATTCGGTATCAGTCGGTCACCTGATCGAAAAACTGGGCAGTCGCGGCTATGCCCCGTTCCTGATTGTGCCGGCAATACTGGAAATCAGCCCGATCGGTGGACTACCGGGAGTACCTACCCTGTTGGCATCGATCATCCTGCTGGTGGCCTCGCAGATGGTCTGTGGTCGTGATCACCTGTGGCTACCCGCGATTCTGCGAAGGCGCTCACTGAAAAGTTACCGATTGTCCGGTGCGCTGGAGAAGGTCGATCCGGTGGTCAGAAAACTCGACGCCTGGTTCGCCAATGAACGGCTTGAGACCATGACCCAATCGCCGGTCACCAATTTTGCCGCCTTCATCTGCCTGCTACTGGCCTTGAGTGTGCCTCCGCTGGAGTTCATCCCGTTCGCCAGCACCGCGCCGATGCTGGCCATAGCGCTGATCGGTATAGCCCTGCTGGTTCACGATGGCTGGCTGATGCTTGGTGCATTGAGCCTGTCCCTTCTGTCGTTCACCACCCTGGGGTTTTTACTGGGTTAGATTCAGCGCCCCCTGCCTTGGCGTGTTCCACCGTTCCCGTCATGTATCACGTGCCCAAGGTCCTGGTCACACAAGCTGCCTCAGGTAGTCAACTTGAATATTGCAATGAATGCCCCCTCGAAATCGCCTTGTTTTCCTCATACAGGTTAACTGTATGTAGTGACCGTTGCATTCCTGTGTGTAACCAGTCCCAATCGGTTATTGATACCACAGCTAACACTACAACTCGCAGCAGTTCACATCTCTGGTCAACTGCCACTGGCAGGTAACACACTGAAAGAACGGATAACAGCGCCATGGCATTTCGATTGCTCGCAATCCAAGGGTAATCAGACGACGATTGCGTTGGCAGCTGACGGCTGATACCGAGAGAAAAATTGCCAAGGGTTTTATCTCTCTCCACACGCTTAAAGTATTCGGACACAACGCCGTAGATTGTTCAGCAGGTTCAACCGAAAATACATAACCGAGTAAATTATGAATAAAGTGCACAAAGAGAAGGGGTTTACACTGATCGAACTGGTAATTGCCATCGCAATTATCGGTCTTTTGTCAGCGATCGCCATCCCTAAATTTATCGACATGTCCGGTGATGCTACTGAAGCGGCCAAGAAAGGCATGAGCGGAGCGGTGAAAAGTTCACATGCCATTGCCATCGCTGACCTGAAGCGTTTTCCGACCAATACCGAATTGGCAACCTATGTCAACGGGGACGGTATCAGCGCTGTAGCAACAGGAATCCAGGTCACGATTGACGGAAACACTCACACGGTGGCAACCTATAGCGACTCCAACTGCAGTACCGCAATTACTGCGACCACTGACACAGTACAGTGTGTTGGCGAGATTCCATAGTACTCGAATCGCTTGAACCACCTGCTGGTCTGAATACCAGGCGCACTGGCTCGGATATTCAGACCAGCAGACTATCATCCGCCGATCTACCAATCCGCATGGCAGTTGATATCCTCGCGTCTGGTCAGCATAGGTACTGGCCGCATAGACCTTAATTACACACAGTAGTCAGTGTCAATGCTGATCTGCGCATGTACCTGCACCAGGACGCCGGCCTGATATTCCTGACTGCGTTGCACACGAATACCCAGGCCTTACATACGACGCTGAGCTAACCCTGTCGATCTTTGGATCGAATTACTCTGGCACCTCGATTGCTCAAGCTCAGTGGGATCGAATAGCGACAGGGCGAAGCGCTGACGACAAAATACGAAGTGATGAACTGGATAGAATTTAACTCTTGTCCATCAACGAAATTGCAGGAATCGATGCGCATGCCCTGGCAGAATCAACCGAAATTTAATAGCAGAGTAAATCATGAGTAAATTATACAAAGTGAAAGGCTTTACACTGATCGAACTGGTCATTGCAATCGTTATCATTGGCATTCTGGCCGCAATAGCCGTCCCTAAATTTGTCGATTTATCGGGCGATGCTACAGTTGCGGCCAAGAAAGGTATGAGTGGCGCCGTCAAGAGTTCTCATGCCATCGCCGTTGCAGACCTTAAGCGCTTCCCAACCAATACAGAATTGGCTACTTATGTCAACGGGGACGGTATCAGCGCCGTAGCAACTGGCATCGAAGTCACGATAGATGGTACGACACACACCGTGGCAACTTACACAGACTCCAATTGCTCCACCGCGATCACTGCGACCACTGACTTCGTTCAATGCGTTGGCAGTATCCCGTAGCTGAAAATAGTCATGCCTTTGCTGGAATGAAATGGGTGAGTACAGCTCTGCTCTTTCCGGATTCATGGAAAACCCATCACCAGAATCGCTACAAACGGCCAGGCGGCAATGGGTTTACGATGATCGAAATGGTCATGACGCTGGTAATAATCAGCATCCTGGCGGCCATAGCCATTCCGCGCTTCTCCAGTTCCGATAACGCGCTCATGGCTCAGGCCTACAGGCTTGCGCGCGACCTGCGCCATGTGCAATCCATGGCCATGACTCAGGGCCGGACACTACTGCTGGATTTTCAGTCCCTCACATCCTACCGCGTCACCTCTGCCGGATCTACCGTCATAGATCCAGCAACCATGCAACCGTACCAGGTGACGATGGAGAATGATGTCTTGCTCAACGGCTCCGATACAGAATTCGACAACCTGGGGCGGCCGGTCGCAAGTGGTACCTTGCTGGGAACCGAACGCGTCTTTACCCTCAGCAGCAACTCACGCACAGCCACCGTGATCTTGAGTCCTGTGACTGGTTTTGTCGCAGTATCGCCATGAAACATGCGCGGCAGTCTGGCTTCTCGCTGATTGAACTGATTATCGTCACCATCATTCTCGGGGTGGCCTCCGTGCCCATACTCAAGCAGTTTACGAGTGTAGCCAGCAGCACCCTGATCAACGAAGACATTCAAACCGCCTCTCAACTTGCCCAGGAGCGCGCTGAATACATACTGGCACTGCGCCGCAATCATGGCTATGCAGCTGTATCACCTGGCTCGACCAATGAAATTTTGACAGGAAAATTCGCTGGTTTCTCACGTAGCGTGGCCATATCAGAGCCAAGCTCCATTGGCGGTTGTGCACCAGGGGCCACCTGCAAGGGAGTGGTAGTCACGGTTACCCGGGATCTCAGAAAGCGCGCAGAGATCGCCACTGTGCTGGTGGACTACTGACCTGAATGAAACAGGGCGGATTCACAATGATCGAGCTGACAATCAGTCTGGTCATACTGGCAGTGCTGGGGACGACTGCAGGGTATGGACTGATTGGCGGGGTACGAGCTTATTCCGAAAGCTCAGGTGCTCTGCAGACACTCGGTAAGCTTCGTTATGCCAGTGAGCGAATGGCTCGGGAAGTACGTGAGATCCGGCGCGATACCCTGAATCCGGATTTATTTGATATCACTACCATGACGGCGACCACCCTGAGCTTTACGCGAGGTAACGGTACCGTGGTTACGCTGGACGCCAATCCCCCGCTGTTGAATCTGGCCTATGACACTCCCCCCGGGGTCTGGACCTTGACCGATGAGCTGGGCAACCTGAGTTTCGCCTACTTGCAAAACGATGGCATCACGCCAGCCACCAGCAATGGCGAGGTGGCATTTATCGAGCTCAATGTGGAACTGTCCCGTAACGGCAGGAACTACCCCCAACGCACGCGAGTAGCGCTGCGGAACCGACAGTGATTCGTCATCCGCTACAGCAACAGCGAGGAGCGGTAACGCTGATTGGTGCCCTGTTTCTCATCGTCTCAGTGGTGATGCTGTTATCGGCCGTGCAACGCATGGCAGGAAGCAGCATCACAGACAGTGCGTTATTCAGTGATGGAATACAGGCACTGTTCATTGCAGAAAGCGGACTCGAACGGGCTGCCTGGCGTTATGATAGTGGCGAGGCGTGCACGAATCTGGCAGGTGAATCAGGCACAATTGGGCCTGGCAACTTTACCATTCTATCCGGCAGTCTCATCGGTGCGAATTGCAGAATACGGGTTATTGGCCGCCTGACGACCACCATAGCCGCAAACTCGGTCAATCGGATAATCGAAGGTGACTTGTCGGCTGCAGCCACATCGGGCGGTTGGGCCATTGGCAACAAAGACAAGAGTGAGACACTCTTGACGTTTGATGGCAATAGCTGGACTCAAGCAGCACCCGATGCCGACATCCCGGATAAAGATCTATTCGCTATCAGTTGCACCAGCGAAACCGATTGCTGGGCCGTGGGTGAAGAAGACAACGGTGAGCTGATCGTACACTGGGACGGAAACAACTGGAACCGTGCAGGTCCGTACAACAGTATCCCGGACAAGAAACTTTACAGCATCAGCTGTGTCACCACAGGTGAATGCTGGGCCGTGGGCGAAGACGATAATGGCGAACTGATCATACACTGGGATGGAACAAGCTGGAGTCGTGCAGGACCTTATAATGATATTCCAGATAAAAAACTATACAGCGTGCACTGTGTAACCTCAGATGACTGCTGGGCCGTGGGTGAGGACGACAAGGACGCGTTGATCATACACTGGGACGGCAGCACCTGGAGCAGCGTTGGCCCGTACAACGACATCCCGGACAAGAAACTGTACAGCGTGCACTGTGTGACCTCAGATGACTGCTGGGCCGTCGGCGAGAATGACAAGGATGCGCTCATCATTCACTGGAATGGCAGCACCTGGAGCCGCCCTGGTCCTTACAGCAGTGTTCCTGACAAGGACCTTACCAGTGTGCACTGCTCGTCAGTCAGCAACTGCTGGGCGGTGGGTGACAAGGATGGCCATGAAAACATCAGCCACTGGGATGGTATTACGTGGACACGCCTTAGTAATATTCCCAGCATTAAAAACAAGGATCTAAACAGTGTCCACATGATCAGCGACTCTGAAGGCTACATTGTAGGCGACGACGGCACCATGGCGATCTGGGATGGTGTCAGTTGGACAGGACAAGCTGCCGTTACCAAAGGAGACCTCCTGGCAGTTACCGGTACCGGTACCGGTGGCACGGATGGTGTAGTTGAAGTGGTGCGTTGGCGCGAAGTCATCCAGTGAGTTCAGGTCATGAGGCACCATCGCCAGACATCTATACTGCCAGCACGAAAAAGACAGTCCACATGGGATTATGATCAGTGATGTTCACACCATTCAAAAACAAAAACTCCAACAGTCTGACGGGCATCCTCTCTGACGAAAATGGTACAGCGGTTGTGAGAATCCGCAATGCTGGAAATGCCAATACCCGCCTGCAATCGTGTGATTATGAGCCAGCCTCTTCTGTAGATACTGGGCAGCAGGGCCAGATTCTCAAGGGGCGAGGTCTTGACAAGCAGATGTGTTCGACACTCCTGAACATCGGCGAGTACCAGCTGCTGGTAGTGGATGCACCTGAAGTTCCGCCACAGGAACTACGTTCCGCCGTACGTTGGAGCATACAGGACCTGATAGAATTTCATATCGATGATGCGGTACTGGATGTCTTCGATGCCCCACCGGGCGGGCCCGCTGGCACCCTGAAGCAGATGTACGTCGTAGTGGCGCACAACGCAATGTTAAGAGAACGAATAGACAAACTGGAACAAACCGGTGTCAATCTGAAAATCATCGATATACCCGAACTTGCCATGCGAAATCTGGCATCGAGACTGCCAGAAGATCAATCCGGTCTGGTCACGCTATACTTCAGCCAGGAACAGTGCCTGATCACACTCACCCATGATTCAACACTGTATCTGACCCGTACAGTTGACTTCAAATACAGCGATCTTGACAACGATACACGAGTTCCGATCGACTTCAGCAATCGCCTGGCATTGGAAATCCAACGATCCCTTGACTACTACGAACAGCATTTCCACAAGGCCGCAATACAGACCATAGCAATATTGCCACCTCCAGTTAAACTGGACGGCTTGAACAGCGCACTGCAGGAAACACTGGGACTGACAATCCGATCGATTTCTCTCAACGATATCATCAGCTGTGATCAGGAATTTGACCCGGCATCCGAAGCAGCCTGCATGCTGGCTGCTGGTTGCGCACTGCGCACCGAGACCAGAGCTCTTTAATCCCGTAGGCCGGGTTACTTTTGTTGCCCAGTCCACACAATCCATTGCACATGCTGACACGCAGCCTATCCCCTGGTGAGCACTGTGTATGTAACCTGGATATGCGCACAATCTACAAAAGCGAGCAACCAGGCCGCGTTGTACCCCGCACTGGAGTGAGTTGACCCCGCCCCCGGGTATATGTTCTCAACGAATACCTGAATTCTTTCCAGCTCCTCTTTGATTCATCTTCACGTGTTCACAGAACAACTAACATACTCAATGCGAATGATGGCCATATTACTTAGTCGAATTATCACGCGGTAGACTTCTTGCAAGTTGACCACGACGAGCAAATCACAGTCAGTCGAGCGCGCACCTATTTCTTTCAAAAAAGATGCGTGACCGTGGCGGACGATGATTATCAGGCCTGGTCTGGACGATTGATAACAACTAACATCATGTACCAATTAGTCAATTTGTATCAACCGGTACTCCGGCGACAACCAAAACTTCTGTCAGCAGCCACCCTGATTACGATCATTGCGATTGTCCTGGTACTGCTGTTCGCCTTGTACCTAAATGCTCAGTCAACCTTGCAGGCTCTGCAGAGTACATCTAAGAATCTGGATCAAAACTATACACAACTGGAAGCCCGGCTCGGAGCCGTAAGCTCTGTTGCAGATTTTCCCGTAAGCACAACGATCAGCGATGAAGTCACTACACTGCAGGCGCAGATCAATGACCGCATTGCGCTGATCGAGAAAATTGATAATCTCTTCATCGACACGGAAGTTGGATTCGGTGATGTTTTCGAGTCGCTTGCACAATCGAGCCTTCCAGGGCTGTGGTTGACGGGAATCCAACTCGAGCAGGACGGTAGCATTGAGATTAGCGGTACTACACTGGATCCCAAGCTGGTGCCACGTTACCTGCAAATGATATCGCAATACTCCCCACTGCATACCCTGAACGGCGGCACAGTCAACCTGATAAGGGAAGACACAAACGAGCCAGAAATTGACTTCGTCCTAAGTTATACCTCGCACGGCGAAATGCAATGATAGGCGCTCAGTATCAGCATATTGCTCTACGTGTAGATGCACTACAGCTTAGAGAGCGGGTGATGCTGCTGATTGTCTGCGTTGTGCTCATGGTATTCCTGGTCGATAGCATGGGGTTTCAACCTGTATTCAAAAAACAGGAATCTGTGCTGAAGGATATCCAGGAGAAGGAGCATATGCTTGAAGTATTGCGCGCAAAATCCAGCCAGCTGTATAGCGAATCCACGGATGAACAGTCGACTCCACTCGTAAACTTGAGGAAGGAGCTCTCAACGTTTGGCCAGAAACTACAGTTTCGACTCGACAGCTTGCTTTCTCCCGACAAGGCAACGAGTATCCTTCAGCAGGTTCTGACCCACGAAAATGGCCTGACACTGAAAGCAGTCAATACGAGACTGGCGCCTTTGGCAGACACTGTACAAGACGGTGAAAACAGCGCAGCTATCGACAACATCAACCGGTATGAGCTGGAATTGCAACTGGAAGGCGGCTACCTGGACACACTTCATTATCTGCGTGCCCTTGAAGCACTGCCATGGAAATTTTTCTGGTCTGATATTACTTATGCTACTACTCAATACCCACTGGCAAACGTAGATCTGGAAATCTACACCCTGGGCCAACCGAGAAACTGACCTCATGGCTCTGAATAAATGGCATCTACTGTTTTTGGCTATATACGCATCGTTAATTGCGTTACCGAACTTTGCGAGCGGACTTATCGACCCGACTCAGCCTCCGAAAACTCAAAAACCGAATACGTCAACTCCGACTGCTCCCTCACCTCGCGGATGGACGCTCGAATCGACGCTCGTCGCGCCTGACAGGCGTGTTGCCGTGATAAATGGCAAATTGGTCAGTGAAGGTGATTCAGTTGACGGCGCCCGTGTCATTGAAATACGCAAATTCGACGTATTGGTGAAAACATCCAGCAGACACCTGACATTGCAGTTGCTGCCCGATTTCATCGAGAGAAATCCATGAAACACAGACCAGCTAACCTGCAGAATCGTAGATCGTTCCGGCAACAGATAATGCATGGATTCCTGGGTATCTTACTGACAGGATGTACCGCTGCCCCGGTCATCAGTCCGGAGAACATGGAATCGATCATACAGGCACTTGAAGACAGTACAGCAGCCAAAGCCGATAACCAGGTTCTAGTTCCACCAGCCGTCGTAGCTGCGGCGTTACTGCCGAAAATCAGTAATGAGCCTGACGATACGGAACCTGATTTTGAACCCAGATTTGACATTTCCGTTAAAGCCGCCGAGGCACCCAGATTCTTCATGAGCCTTGTCAAGGGCACCGACATGAACATGGTGGTACACCCCGACGTGAGCGGGCAAATTTCCTTGAGTCTTCGTGACGTGACCCTCACGGAGATATTGAGCACGGTACGCGATATTCACGGGTACAGCTTTCGCCGTCAGGGCAATACATACCAGGTATTTCCAGCCAATATGAGAACCCAGGTTTTCTCGATAAATTATCTCGATATCGTTCGGAATGGAAATTCACGCACCAGCGTAAGCTCAGGAGAAACCAGTAGATCCGATTCAGATTCACAGTCACAGGTCTCCGGTACTACAACGCCTGGCGGAAGCAACAGTGGCTCTGGTGTATCCGGCAGTGAGGTAAGAACAGGATCCCAATCAAATTTCTGGAAAGATCTGCAAGACTCCCTGACTCTTATCGTTGGCAGCGATGACGGTCGCAAAGTCATCGTGCACTCGCAATCCGGTGTAATCGTCGTCCATGCCATGCCGGAGGAACTGCTTGACGTGCAGGACTATCTGAACACCATTGAAGATGTGTCGCACCGATTGGTAGTGCTCGAAGCAAAAGTCATCGAAGTTACCCTGAATGACAACTTCCAGGCCGGAATCAACTGGAATTCCCTGATTGAACTTGGTGGTAGCAAGTCGATTCAGCTAGGACGCACCGGTGGCGAAGTCAACCCGGCTGCATCTGCATTGGGAGGCATCTTCGCCATTAACGCCAATCTGAATGATTTCAGTGGAATGCTCGAGCTGTTCAAGACACAGGGCGATGTGCAGGTACTGTCTAGCCCTCGAATCTCGACGGTAAACAACCAGAAAGCAGTCATCAAGGTTGGTCAGGACGAATATTTCGTTACCGATTTCGATACGGAAACCGAACTTGCCAATGGCGTAGGCAATCAGAACGTCGATGTCTCACTCACTCCATTCTTCTCGGGTGTTGCACTTGATGTTCTACCGCAGATCGATGCCAACGATAATGTCATATTGCATATTCACCCGGCAATCAGCGAAGTCAGGGAGATGGGTAAAAACATCAAGATATCCACCAATACTGATCTTACCATTCCACTGGCCCTGAGCACGATTCGCGAATCGGATTCGGTCGTGCGTGCCAAAAGCGGCCAGGTTATTGTAGTTGGCGGACTGATGAAAAACGCAACGCGTTTCGAGGAATCCCGCACCCCTGGTCTGGGCGACATACCGTTCATCGGTGAACTGTTCCGAAATCGTCGTGAAGTAGCGACCAAGAGTGAGCTGGTCATTCTCCTGCGACCGATTGTCATCCATAGCGACGAACAATGGAAAACACAGCTACAGAATAACACTGAACGATTCGGCGATATAAGAACACCGGAAAATACCAGCGCCCTGAAACCATCGCATACGGAGTAAACCTGTGTACCTCGATCACTTCGGCCTTGAACAGTACCCGTTTACGTTGACACCGGATACGGAATTCTTCCTGGAATATGGCGAATTCAAGGACGGTCTGGACGTCCTGCAATACGCCATTTCCTCTGGAGCGGGATTCACCAAACTTACCGGCGATGTGGGCACCGGAAAGACACTGCTGTGCAGAAAACTGTTGAAATCATTGGACGAAAGCGTTGTGACAGCCTTCATCTCCAATCCGAGTATAAATCCTCATGCATTGAACTTAGCACTGGCCAAAGAGATCGGGATGGAAAATACCTCAGAATATGGCCAGTCTCGATTGCTCGAAATGATAAACGAGCAGCTCTTATCCTTGCATGCTGAGGGAAGGCAGGTTGTGTTGCTCCTGGATGAAGCGCAGACATTACCAGACGACAGTATGGAAGCGTTGCGGCAGTATTCCAATTTCGAAACAGAAAAAAATAAGCTCTTGAACCTGATTATCGTCGGGCAACCGGAACTGGATGCACGGCTCGAGCAGGAGAGTTTGCGTACACTGCGCCAGCGTATCCTCTTCAGTCACACGCTCAAGCCGCTGGATCCTGATGCACTTAACGTGTACGTGCAACACCGTCTGCACGTCGCAGGCTATCGAGGAGTTCCTCTTTTCAGCCCCGATGCGCAGAAGTTACTTCAAGGTGGCAGTCAAGGTCTTCCACGGCTGATTAATATACTGGCCCACAAGGCTATGCTGGTGGCGTATGGTCGAGGTGAAACCGTTGTCCAGGCCTCACCTATGCGCAAGGCCATAATGGATACCGATAGTCGGAATGCACAAGAACGCAAGCGAGCAAAATTGACTACTGCTCTCTCCGGCATACTGGATCTGTCCCCCGCCCGTGTTTAAGCGCATTGACCGGGATAAAAGCAGGATAGAACCACGATGAGCCTGATAAACGACATGTTGAAGGACCTGGAACAAAGAAATAACCAGACCTTATCAACAAGCAGAAATGCCAGCCAAAAAACTGCTTATCAGCATGACAACCCTGATGTCCCGCTAAACAGATGCGTGCGACCTGTCTTCTTCAAAGTGGCGGCGTTCACGGTATTCCTGACAGGGTTTTCGCTGGCCAGCAGTACTCTGAATGCGCCAGCAAAATACCCGGACAGTGTTCAAACGACTACCTATGAAACCCCGATGTCTGAACAATCTGTCCTGGCATTGAACTCTATCCTGCAGACCAATATCAACACGACCGAACAACAGTTTCTGGATGCGGTTGAAACCATCGGCTCAAATTCACGACTCAACGACGTCAATCCGCCCACTGCAAACCCGAGTTTAGAGTTTTCGCGGCATTCGACACCCGCACACAATACAGCAGACATTCTGTCGGCGCAGGCGCCAACTCAAACCCTCATAGCCACGGGCGGTATCCCGGTACCTCAAACCTGGGCGACGACTGCGGACACCAATACGCAGGGGAATCCGGATACGGAGAAAAGCAATGCTCAGGAAACTTCCGAATCCGCACTATCCACACAAAGCCAGGTTACGCGCCCAAGAATCGAGATAGTGAATGCGAACTACTCACCTCATTAACCGCAAGCGTACAGTTCGGCAGCCCGTAAACCGGTGCTGGAACCAGTTTTGGACATGGACACGGATTCGGAAACAGAATCGTGAACGGCACCGGACCAATCCACTTTGGAGAACGGCAAACTGACAGACCAGCCTGAGTTGGTAAAGGAGTTGAACACTACGCGGAATGTGCATCCGGAATCGACCCGGGATAGTAAGCCAGAAGGCATGGCGAAAAAATCGCAATCCTCATCGCAACGGAGCGGCGAACCGCGATCGAAAGCTGCTAAAAAG
>JABDKN010000316.1 GCA_013002205.1 Granulosicoccus sp. | reverse complement strand
ATGATGTCAGTAGCGTGCGAATCGGTGCCACGTTGAAAGTGCGAGATGCCGAGATCCGTCTGGTTCAGGGAGACACGGTAAGCTTTGATGATGATGTGGGTATCGTGCCGCTGCTGTACCTGGCAGGTAAATACCGGCTGAACAATCGCTGGACTATCGGTGCAGACCTCGACGGTCTTGCCGGTGGACCTGGCCGCGCAATTGATTTGGGCTTTGCTCTGGATTTCTCGATTGCCAGGCGATGGCAGATTGGTGCTGAAGTGCGCGTGCTGGACGGTGGCGCTGATACTGACGACGTTTATAACTTTGCCCGATTCAATTCAGCTGCGATCGCCATCAGCACTGGCTTCTGAATCAGCAATTGCTGCAGCTGACACGCGGTTCAGCGCAACCGCCCACAGTGCCCCGGCTCTGTGCGTCACTAATGTCAGCGTTCTGCGTGATTGCCGGAGTGTTGCCTTTACATCACAGAACGTCGTGATGCCCACGGGCTCAATCTGCCTCGTGCTCGCCAATTCGTGCCGGTGAAATCTCCCACTCGCCAATGCCCGAATTTATAAAGTCACCAGGTAATTGCCGCTCCGTGATCAGGCTTACGGTTGCCCTGGCCTGAGATGATGACATCATGATGCCGTATCCCCCTTGTCCGGCCAGCCAGAAAAAGTCGTCTGCAACCGGGTCGAAGCCCACCACCGGAGCACCATCACTGACAAAACTGCGTAAACCTGCCCACTCATGGTTCAGGTGCCGCACTTCAATGCTTGTCTGGTTTTCCAGCCAGTCAACCAGGACAGCAACTTCCATATCGTCCGTCTGTATATCCTGCGGCTCAACGGGGGATTCATCACCCGGGGACACCATGAGCTGACCCGCATTCGGAATTATATAACTGTTGATTCCCATGAAATCGATTGCTGGCACACTTGCCAGATCGACTCCCTCAGGAGGATCTACCAGAATCGCCGTCCGACGCTTTGGCACCAGGCCAATGGATACGGCACCTGCCATGCGGCCAATCTCATCAGCCCAGGCACCTGCTGCATTGATGACCACCTTTGCCTGGATCTGACCGTCCTCCAGTATTGCTACCCAGCCATCGGTCCGCCTGTGCAAACCAGTGACGCCATGCTCAAGCAACAGAGTGCCTCCCCGCTTGCGCATACCGCCAAGGAAGCCCTGGTGCAGAGCATCAACATCGATGCTGGCAACAGCTGCCTCGTAGATCGCACCCAGGACGTTCTGGCGACGCAGAAATGGTGCCATTACAACTGTCTGATCAACATCGAGTGCGACATACTCTGAGCCACCCTCAGCCAGTTTCAGGGCCATCGCCTGCTCCTGCCCCGGGGACGCCACAGTCATCATGCCCCGGTGTCGTAAAATCGGCTGTGAGCAGAAGTCAGCAGGCGGACTATCCAGAAACGCGTGGCTCAACCGGCAGATTTTCCGTATCAACTCACCACCATAATTGGGTGTGTACATGGCCGCCGAACGACCGGTGCTGTGGTAGCCAGCTCGTGACTCGGCATCGACAAGTGCAACGTTGCCATGAGTCGACAGCTCATAGGCAGCAGCGGCGCCGGAAATACCGGCTCCGATGATCAGGTAGTCAAACATGAGGTCACTACATGATGTCTAGAGAAACGCACTTTTACTGCCGTGACTGATTCTGAACACGATATAGACACATACGCCAGTACTCACCAGCAGCAAGGTGGACAACGCGGCGGCGATCCCGAATTCACCATCGAGTACGGAAATATAGATATACACCGGCATTGTAACGGTCTTGCCGGTATACAGGATGAGGGTCGATGACAGTTCATTGATGGCCGTGATGAAACTCATCATGGCGCCGGCAATGAGACCGGGCATGATCAACGGCGTGGTTACCTGCATGAATACATTGAGTGGTCTGGCACCGAGACTCGCCGCCGCCTCTTCAATCGATGGTTTTATCTGGCGCAGACTGGCCGTCGTCGAACGAACACCGTATGGTAATCGACGAATGAACACCACCAGAATGATAATGGTAGCCGTGGCCACCAGGTCAACCGGCCATCGGTTGAATGTCGTGACAAATCCGATGGCCATGACAATCCCCGGAACCAGGTAGGGAACCATGAGAATGGTATCCAGGACTCCGCCGATTTTTCCTTCACGGCGAACGATGATGTAGGAGATCATGCCACTGATCAGTCCAATGAGAACCACGGCAACCGAGGCAAGCAGGAAACTGTTGATCACGGCGCGTGAAATTTCGTTTATGACCCGGTTATAGCTACTCAATCCGAAGCCGCCAGTAAACACCGGACCACTGGTTTCCAGAAAGGACGTATAGATAACCACCAGGGAAGGAAACACGCTCACCAGGACAATCGAGAAACAGAGCGTATAGACAAGCCCTGCTTTCCAGCCTCGCAAGCGCACGGGAGTTGACAAATTCGTGAGAGAACTTGCGTAGCGTTTCTTTGAAATGATATAGCGCTGTAACAGCAAGGCTGCTATCGAGATCGCAATCATCAGCATGGAGACGGTGACCGCCAGCGTGGGCGGACCACCCAACTCAGATGTGTATTGACTGTAGGCAACCGTCGACAGCGTTCGCACCTTGCGCCCAATGATGGAAGGCGTTCCGAAATCGGCTATCGACAGCACAAAGCTCAGGATGGCCCCCGTGCTCACTGCCGGAAATACCAGCGGCAAAGTGACTTTCCTGAACCGCTGGAACGGTGTACACCCCAGATTCTCTGCCGCTTCCTCCAATGACTTGTTGATTGAAGAGAAAGCACTCTCGGTCATCAGATACACAAACGGATAGAACTTCAGGCTGAATACCAGAATGATGCCCGTATAGCCATAGATAGTCGGCGTCTGGATACCTGCCAGTTTGAACCAGTTGGTAATGACGCCGTTCGCGCCGAAAATCATGATCCAGGCATAGGCACCAATGAATGGAGGGGATACCAATGCCAGTACCGCCAGCGTGGAGACCAGGGACTTCCCCGGAATGTGATACCGCGACATGCAATAGGCCAGTGGGATGCCCAACACGCAAGCACCCAGCATGCCCGCCACGCCGACAATCAGCGTGTTATTGAGCGCTTTCACATAGTATTGATGGCTGAAGATGCGAGCGTAGTTGGCAAAGGTGAATTCGCCGGTTTGCGCATCGCTGAAACTGAGGAGGAATACCTTACCAACCGGGAGAAATAGCAGTACAGCAATCAGAAGCAGTGTAAACAGCAGCACCATTGTCCAGAAATCCGGCCGCCATCGCCGCAGTTCCCTGGCTGGCATCACAGGCGCACACCTGTTTCCCCGACTTCATAAAAACAAATACGATCGTTACGGACGCGTAAAGTGATGGGTGATTGCGCAGCCAGGTCCAGATATTCATGGTGCGGCTCGGTTATGAGCTGTACTTCCAGGCCATCAGCGACGCCTGCTGTGAGCCGCAATTCCCGACCCGCGAAACTCTGGTAGTGTACGGTTGCAGGGAAATGGACATAGTCGCTTCGCTGGCCAGACGGTTGCGCTTCACTCCAGAGAGTAGTGCCTGTCTGCAATTCGATATGTTCGGGCCGAATGGAGGCCACCTGTTGCGTCCTGCCCAGATCTGCCGGTAAACCATCGATATGTCCAATGAGCGCATCACACAGACAGGGAACATCATCTTTCAGCTCAACGGGTAAAAAATTGTTGGTACCGACGAACGACGCAACAAACCGGTTGGCGGGTTGATGATAGATGGTCCAGGGGTTGGCAGCTTGCTGGATAACTCCCTGGTACATGACGCAGACATGGTCAGACATCTCCAATGCCTCTTCCTGATCATGCGTTACATAAATGGTGGTGATGCCCAGATCCTGTTGCAGTGAACGCAGTTCCCGACGTAAATCAATCCGCAACTGTGCATCCAGGTTGGATAGCGGTTCATCCATCAATAACACCTTCGGTCGAGTGACCAGCGCACGTGCCAGGCCAACTCGCTGTTGTTGTCCGCCACTCAGCTCATGAGGCATCCTGTCGGCCAGATGCTCAAGCTGCACTACGCGAAGAATCTCGGCCACTCGCGTGCGAATGTCGGCACGAGTCACCTTGCGCTGGCGCAGACCGAATGCAATGTTGGCCCTGACCGAAAGATGAGGAAATATGGCGTAGTCCTGAAACACCATGCCAATATCACGCCGATGGACAGGTATGGAATCCAGCACTTCACCAGCGACACTGATACTGCCCTGATCCTGTTTGTGGAAGCCGGCAATCGTACGCAGCAGCGTCGTCTTCCCGCACCCGCTGGGCCCCAGCAGAGTGAAGAATGATCCGGACGGGATATCAAGTGTAATGTCGTGCAAGGCAACGACGCTGCCGTAGCTCTTCTTGACCCGGTCTATGAATACGTCAGCCACGGAGAACGTTGCCTGCGTCTATGGGGATGCGGAAGGATTTGGTGATTTCATGAATAATACGGGTTGAAGGTTCGCTGTCGACACACTCCGTGTCAACAGCGAAACCGATCTGAAATACCATCTGCAACACAGCTTGCCGTGGTCACTACTGCACTTCGAGTACCATGTCCGACCACAGGCCGACCAGGCGTTCGCGGTTTTCTGCTGCCCATAATGCATCGTATTCGATAGCAGGAACCTCCGCCAATGGCATCAGCTCGGGCACAGAGGCAACATCACTACGTACCGGTCTGCGACCAATCGAGGCAACCACTTCCTGCGCCTTGGCCGAGGTCATGAAATCCAGAAACTGCTTGCCTCCGTCAGCATTGCTGGCTCCTTTCAATAACGCCATGCCATCCGGGACAACGGACGTACCGTCTGTCGGGTAGACAATCTCTACCGGTCCGCCTCCCAATTTGTAGCGCAACGCAGCATCTTCCAGTGTCACACCGATTGCCAGCTCACCATCATTGACGAACTTCGGCACGGCACCCGAGCTGTTCGACAGAATGAAATTGGTCAGGATACCCTTATAGATCTCCCAGCCTTTGTCCTCTCCGTAAGCCTGAAGCACCGTAGCCAGCTGGATGTAGGAAGAACCGGACTTATCGGCCCGTGCCGATGAGATCATTTCGTAATAGTCAGGCTTGGACAGATCCGCCCAACTCGCGGGCGCCGGCTTGCCATCGAGTTTCTCCGGGTTCACCAGGAACACACTGACTACGGCTGTGAAAGGCAGCCAGGTGCTGGTGCGCATGGCCGGGTTGATCTTGTCGACCTCGGCCGGTTCATAGGTTTCAAACAAATCCGAGTTGAAATCAAGAACCTCGCCACCAACACTCCAGATGACATCTGCGCCCTTGCCCTCCCCTTCGGCCTTGATACGATTGATAAGTTCTCCGGTACCAGCCTTTACCACTTCAACGTCAAGTCCGGTCTGCTCGGTGAAAAGTGGCACGAGTTCATCAACGATGGTTTGCGGTGCTGCGGTATAGACGGTGACCGGATCGGCTGCCCACGCAGAACCTGACATTGCCAGACTGCCTGCCATGGCCATACACATCGGTGTGATTCCGAACAGTTTCTTGATCATGCTCAATCCTCGCATTTTCTGGAATAAGTAGTTCAGTGTCTCAGACTATGGCCGAACTTTCCAGACACCTTTTGCATAAGGGATCCATCTGCTATTGTGCAGGGCAAAAGAAGGAGGCCGCATCGAACGGGCAAACGCCTTCACACTTTTACCCTGCAGATGGAGAATCGAAGTGGCACCACAGCCAGTAGAGACCTTGCTCTTTGACATGGGCGGCGTCGTTCTCGAAGTCTGTTTTGACAAGGTATTTCAGGCGATGACCCCGTTCAGCGCATTGTCATTGCAGGAGATACGCGGGCGATTCAACATGGACGAAGCCTATCAACTGCATGAGAAAGGCATGCTCACCGGTAGTGAGTACATAGATCACCTTCGCAATCAATTACGGCTTGACGCCACAGACGATGACATTATCCAGGCCTGGAACGCTATTTTTGGTGAAGAAATCACCCCGGCACTTGACGCCATCGAACAAATAAGCAGCCGTTATCCCTGCGACGGTTTCACGAACACCAACAGCCTGCACCAGCAATACTGGGAATCGAAACATCCGCGTATCCGGCAGGTATTCAGACACCTTTTCGTCTCCTCGGAGATTGGTTTCCGCAAGCCTGATGCGGACGCCTTCGAATACATTGCCCGATCGATCGGCACCGCACTACCGAACATTCTTTTCTTTGATGACACGCAGGAAAATGTCGACGGCGCCATGCAAGCGGGGCTGCAAGCCGTGCTGGTTGAGACACCTCAGTCGATCATCGACGCTCTGGGAAAGCTCCCATGAGTAACCTCGATGAGACGAACACTCCTTGATCCATGTTTGAAATATTGTGCGCTAATCAAGGTCATGGTTTAATCTCACCGGACCACATCGACCATCGCGTTGTCAATTGTGCAGTGCAAATCGCCGGAGACCACGTTAATTGTTCTTGCTCATCCCGAGCCGAGGTCGTTCAATGGCGCCTGGGCTCAAGCAAGCGTTGAGGCCTCGGAAGCTATCGGGCACAAGGTGCTGTACGCCGACCTTGTCTCCATGGGATTCGATCCTGTAGAGAAAGCATCACACTATCGACACCTAACAGCAGTGGATCTATCTTCGCCATTCGATCCGCTGTTGATGCAGGAACTGGCGGCAAGGGAACAGTGCTTACCGGCGGACGTGGCGCCGCATGTGTTGAATATCAGGAGCGCTCAGCGAATCATTTTTCACTTTCCACTCTGGTGGTTTGGACCACCCGCCGTGCTGAAAGGCTGGCTGGACAGGTGTTTGGTACATGGCGAGTTGCACACGAATGTCCAACGATTTGATGCTGGAAGTTGTGTTGGCAAGAAAGCGATATTCTGCGTGTCCACAGGATCAACTGCAATGGAAAGCTCACCAGCAGGAAAGGAAGGTCATGTGACTATGCTGTTATGGCCCCTGGCCTATTCACTGCGTTATCTTGGCTTCACGGTATTACAACCGAAGATCGTCCATGGCGTACACGGTTATCACCAGGACGCTGCGAAGACCGAATTGGAAAACCGATTGCGACGGATTATCCTTGAGCAGAGAGAATTGATTTCAGAATTTGATGATTGGCCCATTATCCAGTTCAACCGTGATGACGATTTTGACGAAAACGGAGTTCTGCGACCCTCAGCGGCAAGCCACAGTTCGTTCATACGACACAGAACCTGAACTGTCGCTGACAGGACAGTGAACAGGTTTTACATTTTCTATCGGGAATCGCTAATGACCAGACGTTCGAAGAAGTCCAGGCGAACGCTCGATGTTGAAAAAGGCGCACCTGAGTCACCCTGTATTCGACGTATTCTGCCTTTCTTCGACGTGCTGGAGGAGGATCAGATTGTCAGCCTGGAAGCGCAGGTAGACTGGATTCTGCAGGATGTCGGCCTGGCATTTCGCGACGATCCTGAGGCACTCAGACTCTGGGAGACCGCCGGGGCTACAGTTGCAGGAGATCTTGTAAAAGCGCCTGCTGACTGGATTCGCGACCTGTGTGCCGGGGCGCCCTCACAATTCACTCAACTGGCACGTAATCCGGAACGATCAGTCACCATGGGTGGCAAGCATCAGGTGTTCGCGCCGGTTTATGGCTCGCCTTTCGTGCGAGACCTGAAGAAAGGACGGCGTTATGGTGATCTCGAGGCGCTTGAGAATCTGGTCCGACTCACTTATATGCATCCCAATCTGCATCACGGTGGCTTTGTCACCTGCGAGCCCT
>JABDKN010000311.1 GCA_013002205.1 Granulosicoccus sp. | reverse complement strand
CCCTCTTTCTACCTGGCGCGCCTGCTGCTGGCCGCCACCTACGCAAGGCTTGGTATGGTCGAGGAAGCTGACTGGCAGATCGCCGAGGCCAGCATTCTCAATCCGGACATTTCACTGAATGTCGAGGAAGCGGCTGCGGTCTATTCCAAGCCCCAGCACCTGCGGCACTATCTGGAAGGCCTGTCCCTGGCTGGGCTGTCGGACACACATTAAGTCCAGAGCGAGGCCGGAGAGTTGTACCGACATCTGCTCTGGAGGATAGTACAGGTGTGGTGTCCTGCGCTTTCTAAACCGACGCTTTCCCGTACGCCAGGTGCATTCGTCAGGCCGGGCGACCTTGCTTGCTGATGATCGCCCTGGCCTTCTCGACCCAGCCGTCACGTTCAATACGTCCGGGAAATGCGCCAATGGCCGCTGATACCTTGTCCACGTCTTCCGGGGTAAATTCGGCCAGCTGCTGAAACGTCGTCACTCCCAGGTCGTTTAGTGTGCGCTCCATCACCGGACCGATGCCCTTGATCTGCTTCAGGTCATCCGATTTTCCAGGGGCACTAAACAATGGCTGTACCGGCTTCCCGGTTTTCATTGATTCCAATGAGTTGTTCGATGGCGAAGCCGAAGTTGCACGCGACAGTATCGCCTGTTGCGCTCGAAAACGCTCTTGCAGGCTGTCAATCTGCCGCGATGCCGACGGATGATCTTCCTGGAGACTTTCGAGCTCACTGCGCAGGCGACCCAATTCCAGCGCGTTCTGCCGGTTACGCCCGGCCGCGGCTTCACTCGTCCGAATGTCCTCGAGCAATTGCGCCTTGACTGCCCGAACAGATTCCGCCGAGTGCTCCAGATCACCGGTATTCCCGCCGGATGTCTCATCGCCGCGACTCCCGTCTCCGCGCTCCGGTGCGGAGCCGGAATCATCACGAGTGTTCTGTCCGCCTGACAGTTTCGTGCGCCCGTCATGCCCTGCCAGCCGTTCCTGCAGTTGATGAACTTGATTCTTCAGATCATCGGTGCGGGCTGTCGCCAATGACAACTGCTGCTCCAGCATGGCAGCACGCTGCGCACCTGCCTTGTATTGCGTCACCAGGGATTCACTCTTCGCAAGCGATTGTTGAAGCTGTTCCAGCTCCCGTTGTCGGTCAAACAACGACTTCCTGAGTTTTTCCACTTCCTCCATGGCGTGCTGATTGCGCCGCGCTTCATGTTCGCTGTCCACCAGTCTTGCCGACAGACGAACGTTCTGGGCCTGAAGCTCTTCCATAGTTGCCGCATTATCGACTGCACCCGACTGCCCGGCTTCCGCGGCTGCTTCATGTAGCGCTTCATGTCGCGCAGCGGCGCGATACGCTGCATGATCGGAACCGGGTCGAACACGACCCGCAAGCGTGGAATCCGTCAGCTTGTTGCGTAATTGATCCCGTGAGCGTTTTGCCTTTCGAATCCGCGAATCCCACAGGAAGTAGCTGCGTACCAACCACAGTAGAAACAGGATGACTAACAGCGCAAACAGCGACTGTGCTTGCATGAAACTCTCCGAGGCAGAATACAATCAATGTAAACCTACTGCATGTATAACCATACAGCAAGTGAAAGGATGTCAGGTTTCAGTGTGCCGGTAGTGTGATAAGGCTGTTTTCGGACCAAACCGGGCGGTGCACAAGGCGTTATCCTGCATGGAAAGGGGTCAGGGCCTTCCCTGGACATCGAGCTACAGCGGATTATGCCGGAGTGATTTGAGAAACAGCCCCAGGCCGCCAAAGGCCAGCGCCAGGATGAGCATCAGGTCGAAAGCGCTCATATTACGCAAGCTGAACTGACTGTTCGCCAGCACGCCAACTACCAGTGCCACCAGGGACCCGGCGCCTAACAGCCAGCCTGCAGGATTGGCTGCATTGTAAAAAATGATGACCACGCCGGCGATAAACGGAATCATCAACATGCCAGAGGTAATGCCGACTCCTCCCACACCATACAGGCGCATTCCGAGACCGAATCGGGTCTCGACGGCGATAGCATTGAACAGCAGATAAAAGCCGGCAATCATCATGACGATGCCTGCGAGAAAAAGCCACTCACCACCCTGGCTGCCACCTGCTCCGCGCATGTACTGAACTCTCCATGGATTCACTGACGCAGTATATCAATACTATCAGCAGGCCAGGCAGCGTGCCGTGGCCGCCGGGTTCCACCGGATCAGGATCCGGAGTTGTATCAGGCGAATCAACAGTGCACGACATCAGAATATTCGCGTGAGAACATTTTCTCTCCCTGATTACCTGCGGTGAGGGTGGCATGGCCGCTGTTCTGTCAAAGCGCTTCGATGATTATTCCGATCTGCTATTGTCCTCTGTACCGGAGATGGAAGCAGGTCGGCTGGACAAGGCCGTAACCCGGAGAGCCGGCTCCGCTCCTGACATTCGACACGGATTACGATTGCAAGCATGTACCTGTACAGTCAACAACTGGAACGAGCCAGGTCGGGCAGGCCGATTAGAGTGGGCCTGATCGGTGCCGGAAAATTCGGCAGTATGTTCCTGGCGCAAGTGCCCACGACACCGGGGCTTACGTTATCCGTTATCGCCGATCTGGACGCGGATCGAGCACGTGAAACATGCGCATCGCTCGGCTGGAGCCCCGAACTGCTGGCCGGTACACGTTTTACCGACGATGCCATGGCCATGTTGCGTTCGGGCGATGTCGATGTCGTCGTCGAAGCCACTGGAGATCCTGCCAGTGGAGTGGTCCACGCACAGGAAGCCATTCGCAATGCCTTGCACACGGTCATGGTCAACGTCGAAGCCGATGTACTGGCGGGTGCCCTGCTGGCACAGGAGGCACGGCAGGCCGGCGTCGTCTTTTCCATGGCCTATGGCGACCAGCCCGCGCTGACGTGTGAACTGGTCGAGTGGGCGCGCTCCACGGGGTTCGATGTCGTCGCTGCCGGCAAGGGCACCAAGTATCTGCCTGCCTATCACGCGGCCACTCCGGAAACCGTCTGGGATCACTATGGCCTGACGCCCGAGCAGGCTCGGAGCGCCGGCATGAACAGCAAGATGTTCAACAGTTTTCTCGACGGTACGAAGTCCGCGCTCGAGATGGCCGCCATAGCGAATGCCACGGGACTTACTCCACCACCGGATGGACTGGCATTTCCGCCGGCCGGTATGGACGATCTCGCCCATGTGCTGCGCCCTGCCAACGAAGGTGGTCAACTACACCATTCAGGGCAGGTAGAGGTCGTATCCTCTCTGGAACGTGATGGTCGCCCGGTCCATAAGGACCTGCGCTGGGGAGTCTATGTGGTGATCAAGGCACCCAATGAATACACGGCTGCCTGTTTCAGGCAATACGGCATGAACACCGATGCTTCGGGTCGATATTCAGCCATGTTCAAACCCTTTCACCTGATTGGTCTTGAACTGAACATGTCCATTCTCTCCGCGGCTCTGTTGAACAGGCCGACCGGCAGCACGCAGGATTTTACCGCCGATGTCATTGCAACAGCCAAGCGGGACCTGAAAGCCGGTGAAGTGCTGGATGGTGAAGGTGGTTTCACTGTCTGGGGAAAACTGTATACGGCCCACGAGTCACTGCGAACCGGTGGCCTGCCCATCGGTCTGGCCACGCACGTGACTCTCACTGCGGACGTCGCCGCAAATCAGCCCGTTCGCTGGCAGGATGTCGACATCGACGACTCTCAGGCAGCGGTAAAAGTCAGAATGCTGCTGGAAACGCAAGAGCGCCCCAGGCACGGGCTCTGACCATCCCCGGACTTGGGTCGGCTGAGCCATAGGGGACTCGCTGCACGATGTGTTTACCGGCTTTACTGCACCGGTCGGTCCCCTCTCTTCAATGCCTCTTTCAATACCTGCAATTCTGCACTGAGCTGCTGTACTGATTCCATCATCATTGCTGCCGCGACTAACATCCGCTCCTGATCAGAACAGCCCTTCGCTACAGTCTCGAAGGTGCTAAGAAGATCGTGTGCAGTTGACGAGCGCACCGCAGAACCCCGGGCAATCTCAAGCATCAGAACCGTCTGACGACGCGCTTCGAATTCCTGTGGATTCTCAATGTAGAGCCCTGCCCAGTCGTCAAAATCGAAATCACCGGGTTTGTTCTGCTGCATGCGCATCGTCCCTCCAGGGACCAGTGTGTCTGGTTTTCCATTGTGCATATGCATCCAAATGGCACTGTGAGGCAGAGCACACTGGCAGCCGAGCCTGCCAATTGTCATCATAAACCCGGCGTTTTTGTGGCCCGCATACTGCGGCACGCCATCCAGCTCGCCGGCTTGCGGTGCACGGCTCTACCTGGTCCCAACGGTACAGCAGGCAGTATCGAGCGGCACGTAACGCATCGTATTACGCAAGCCAATAATGCAAGCTCTGGATCGATGTCGCCGAGACTAGCCAAATGTTCGGTCAGTAAACTGTCACCAGACTTGCAACAATCTACAACACTGCGGTGACGGATCAAGTGCCTTAACCGCATCAGCGCTCACGACATACTTGTCCGAACCTCGTCGCTGGCACCACTTCTCGCCAGGGCGGGCAAATCGGATGTGACCGTTACGCGCAATACTAATGTACAGGCATCCTGGCATTGTGCTTTAGCAGATGTTCAGTCAGTCTTTCTGAGAACCCGTCACTTACCGTTCATAGCTACAGCTCTAGCGGAAGGAGCGCGCGCCATGTCACGCCGAACTATATTGTTCAGACGCAACAATACAATCACCTGCCGGACGAATCGCATACCGAAGCTCGTCCCTGGCAGCACAGGTAGCATTACAAGAACACTTGTAGTGTTCATTGCCGTGATACTGGCACTGCCGGTTGCAGTCAACGAAAGTTCGGCACAGAGTCTCACTGCCGCGTGTGTGTCCAGCGCCAGGAGCGGACTGCTGAAAGTTCCCGACGACCGTTCCCTGCGTTTTCTTGGCAAGGTACAGGAGGACACCGCACTGTGTCGAGGCGGACACAAGGCAGCGCAGTGGCGAAGTACTCCCTGGGTGGACTGGCAAAACTATTTCGCAGCAGGTGATTCCGGGTCCAGGGCACCTGGCGGGAAAAAAGCTAAAACGAAAGTTGGTGAGCATCTCTTCCCCGACGGCCGGGGAATCGACGGCGCACTGATGGATCTGGAGTTTCAACGTATCGAGCTGATCAAGTTCAACCTGTTCGACCAACTCACGTACCAAAACTACGTTACCGGCAGGAACAATACTGATGGACGATCCCTGAGGCAGTGGGATGCCATGCGACTACCGGAACTTCATCCACACTATGAAGCCGTTGGCGGAAGTGATGAACAACTCTGCAGCTCGGAATTACTGACTCATCGCACCTTGTCCGGAATCTGCAATGATGCCATCAACCCACTGATGGGATCGGCGGGCATGCCCTTCGCGCGTAACGTTCAGTTCGAATCCACGTTTCCGGATCTGCAATTGAATGAACTGAATCGCAATCGCCACGATGGCCGCATCGACTTACTGACACCGGACCCACAACTGATCAGTCGACGTCTGTTCACGCGGGACCAGACGCCAGGCAATGGCTGTAACGAAGGCCGGGGAAACCCTGACTACACGGTAGAAATGGACTGCGACTACCTGAAGGCTCCGTTTTTCAACGTACTTGCAGCGTTCTGGATACAGTTCATGACTCATGACTGGTTCTCACACACGGTAGAGGGACACAACCGCAGGGAATTACAGCCGGTTGGCTGCTCCACTGCAGAATCTCGGGCTTGGGGTTGCAGGCCCGGGGACCGACGCGAAGCGTCTCTCTACGCACAGACGGATACACCAACGACCTTCGTACACAATGGTTCAACTCATCTGCTGCGTGCACCCAGAACCACCAACAACCAGGTCACTGCCTGGTGGGACGCCTCGCAGATATACGGTCACGACGACTTGTCTGCCAGTCGTGTGGTACGCGATCCGCTCGATGCGGCAAAACTGCTGCTGGAAGACAACTATCTGCCTTTGCTCAAACCGTGTGATGCCGCAGATCCAGGATGTGCTACCCGAACCCACTGGACCGGACAGGAGTCTGTCGGATTCCCGGACAACTGGAACATCGGCCTGAGCTTCTACCACAATGTGTTTGCCCGGGAACACAATGCCTTCGTCGACTATGTCCGAAAACTTCAAATGACGGCGCCGGATGATAATTCCGGCTTGCGTGATCCGGATGCTCCTGAAAGCGTTATCACGTGGAAGCAAGTGGGTGACGAACGACTGTTTCAACTGGCGCGACTGGTGGTATCCGCAGAGATCGCCAAGATACACACCATTGAATGGACGACTCAGTTGCTCTACAACGAACCATTGCATGCCGGAATGAATTCGAACTGGTTCGGCCTGTTCAACCAGAAAGAAGACAATGTATCCAAAGTGTTACGACGCCTGCTCGGACGTGACGAGAATATTCTCAGCCGTTGGTCCGCCGGTATCAGCCGACGCCTGGGGCGCTCCGCCGATTCCGCCGCCAGCAATTCCCTGTACTCGGTATTTGCCTCGGGTGCTGGCATATTCGGTCTGGGTAATAAAAAGCCGACAGGGTTGCTGTGGTGGAAAGATGATAACTGGGACATTGCCAACGTACGCGATGACGTCAATGGAGGCATCAATCATTTCGGCTCCCCGTTCAATTTCCCCGAGGAGTTCACGTCAGTCTATCGATTACATGCACTGGTTCCCGATCTCATCGAATTTCGCTCCAGCGACAACCCTGACGCGATCGTGCAGAAGATTCCAGTGTTGGATACGGTTCGCGCAGGCGCTACCAGCCTCATGCATCAGAACGGTCTGGATGCCTGGGCGCTCAGCATGGGGCGACAACGCCTGGGCTTGCTGCATTTACGCAACCTGCCCCTGTTCCTGCAAAACCTGCCGATGCCCCACATTCCATCCGCATCCGGCAAACTGGACATTCCGGCACTGGACATCCTGCGTGATCGCGAACGCGGCATTCCACGTTTCAATGAGTTTCGCCGACAGATCGGGCTCAAGACACTGACAAGTTTCGATGACTTCATCGATATAAGAAACGATCCTTCTGACCCACGCAGGCAACAGCAGCAGGAGACAGTCAGGCGGCTGAGAGAGATTTACGGCACGCACGTCTGTGATGCGAGCAAAATCATCTCCGTGGTGCAACGGGATGACTCGGGAAATTTCATCAATGACTGTCATGGTAATCCCAACGGCTCAGTCGTGGACAACATCGAGGATGTAGACAATGTCGTCGGATGGCTTGCCGAGTACACCCGTCCACATGGATTCGCAATCTCTGAAACTCAGTTCCACGTATTCATCATCAACGCATCCAGGCGCCTGTTCAGTGATCGATTTTTCACATCCAGCTTCCGTCCGGAATTCTACAGCCATGCCGGTTACAACTGGGTTCAGGACAATGGCCCGCTGAACGAATGTCCCTTTCCACTGACCATGGAGCGTGATGGCAAAGCAAACTGCCTGGAGCCGGTACAGGTCAACGGACATGAGCAGGCCGTGTCTCCCATGAAACGGCTGCTGCTGCGCAACCTGCCTGAACTTTTTACTGAGCTACTACCGGTTCGCAACGTTTTCGATCCATGGGCCCGTGATCGCGGCGACTACTACTCGCTGGACTGGAAACCGAGGCTCGGCGCCGAACGTGACCCCGCGTTCGCATCTCACGGAGAGAGCGGTAAATGATGTTTTCCCGGTGTTCGATTGCCATCGCTGTGTCACTGTGCCTGATTGCTTGCACAGAGCCTGATTCCCGTGAGGAGGATATCGACAAGCTGGTAGCCGAGATGAGCCAGCGAGTCGTGGCCCCGACCGCCCGGGAAATGCGCGGCAAGCTGATACCCAGATACAATCAGCCGAAGACAATCGCCTGCCTGAGCGGAGAATTTACCGTACTGGACGATCTCCCCGATGAGCTTCGTCACGGCCTGTTCCAGCACCCCGCCACCTACCCGGTCGCCGCCCGTTTCGCCAACGCCAGTAAATGGGATGATTCCGAGAAGGATATCCGCGGACTTTCTCTGCGTGTCAGCAATGTGCCAGGTGAAACGCTTTGGGGACTTGCAGCCGAACAGGATTTCCTGTTCAACAGCTACCCGGCATTGTTCGTCGCAACGCCTGAAGAATTCCTGGCATTCATGCGTGCCCGCCAGAAGGGTGACAGGATCAGCCTGGCCAGATTCTTTCTCAGCCCGTACGATGCGCACATCAGATCGTTGATCACGATCCTGAAGGCACGCGACAAGCACACAAGTCCTCTGGACATCCGCTACTGGAGCACCGTCCCGTCTGCCCTGGACAATCGCCTGGCTAACTCAGACGTGTTGCCCGCCGATACGCAGGCAGTCAAGTACTCGATGACACCCTGCTCAGCCTATCGCACCGAACGCGTTGTCGAACCGGGCGAAAATCAGCTGCGGGCTGCAGTCAAATCGCACCTTCAACGAGCACCGGTGTGCTTCGAGTTCGGCATTCAGACACAAACAGACCCTGTCAGCATGCCGGTGGATGATGCATCAGTCATCTGGGATGAGGAAATTTCGCCGTTCCAGACGGTCGCCACGGTGACTTTCAACGCCCAGTCAGTGGATGACGAGGTAACACTCGCGCGGTGCGAACGGCGCCAGTTCAATCCCTGGCAGACACTGCCGGCACATACGCCACTTGGTCGCATGAACGCCGTCCGCAAGGCGGTTTATGCAACCGGTGCCTACCTACGGGCAAACAGGTCAAATCCATGAACGAACAATTGCAGCGCTGGCTGGCCATGAGTCGTGAGGAGCTGGATGAGATCTATTGCAGAACCTCTCCAGGGCCCCTGCCGACAGGCGACACTCGAGGTACGGCCATTGTCACCGGTTCACTACTACCGCGCACTCTGGCACGCTTTGCAAGACTCTTCGCCTGGCAGGGTAAGGTGTTCGACATCTTTGCGGACAGTGCCAATTGCGGAGTACTGATCAACAAGGTCACACCATTCAGTCTCAACTTTATCGTAGCCAAGGTCTATATTGCGCCCAGCTGGATGGACCAGCGAAACACCATCGTCATCGACTATTCATCCACTTCATTCGTGGCGAAGTTCATACGCGATGAAATACGACAGGTGGAGAACGGCTTGTACCTGGGAAAAGTCTGGTGGGGAAAAACGCGTGTCATCGATTTCGCCCTGATCTGTCCGGAGCAGCTGCAACACGAGGTCGAACCGACAGGCGATGAGGCTGTCATTCCTCCTGCAAACGCCTGACAACACGACGGCCGGCAGCGATGACTCCCCAATCCAGTTTCATGATCGTCGTGCCGATAGCCAGTGGCAAACGTGATGCCATGGATTCACTGCTGGAATCGATGAATCTAGCACCCGGCAGGGTGGATCCGCATAATCCAGTGATTCCATTCGCACTGTTCGATGAGCTGCATAGCGCCCGGCTACTCATTATCGAAGCCAATACCGCCGAGGACATCCTGGCCTATGACACCGAGGTTCGCCACTGGACGCCGTCACTGGCACTGCTTGGCGAGGTGGACGGTGAACGCGGTCAGTTTCTGGCTCGACTGGCCGTCGTCGCCTCTCACGGTCTTGCCACTCTGTTCGCCCTCTGCCAGGGCTTCGATACACATCAAGGCTCGATGTTGAGTTTTCTGCAGAGTCATCAGACGAACTCGGCCGCTGACTATGTCAACTGGCGCGGACGCACGGTTCGCCAGGTTCACGAGGAAGCCAGATTGCAACGATTTCTTGCAGAGCGTCTTTCTACAATGCTCGCAGAAGATGGCCACACAGATGTGCGCCAGATCCGGCAGCAGCTGTTGACCAGCGTCCAGCTGGAGCAGCAGACAGGCCGACTGACACTGACACCAGAGGCTCCGACCTCCTGGCGTCATTGGTGGCGCAATGCCCTGCACCTGATCAGCTTACCGGTCATCCTGCTGTTGCTTACTCCAGTGCTGGTGGTGGTTTTACCCCTTGCCCTGTGGCGCCTGCGCAAGATCGAGAAGAACGACCCCGATATCGACACTAAGTCGACACTTGCCCATATCCGGACACTTTCCCGGATCGAAGACCATGACGTCAGCAACCAGTTCAACGTGTTCGGCGACGTAAAGCCAGGCTTGTTCAGGCTCCTGCTGCTCAAATCAGTGATGTACATCGTCTCCTATGCCGCACGGCACATTTATCGCCGCGGGTATCTGGCCAGAGTGCGCACCATTCATTTCGCCCGCTGGGTATTTCTCAATCAGAATCGCAGTATGTATTTCGCCAGTTTGTACGACGGCTCTCTGGAGAGCTACATGGATGACTTCATCAACAAGGTCGCATTCGGCCTGAATCTGACGTTCAGTCATGGTGTAGGCTACCCACGCACACGCTGGATGATCAAAGGCGGTGCGGAACTCGAGCAACCGTTCAAGCAGACGTTACGACGTCATCAGCTGCCCGCCGCTGTCTGGTATCGCGCACATCCGGGACTCACTGCCATCGATATGGCCAGGCATGCACGTATCAGGCGAGGGATCGAAGAGTACCCTCTGGACAATGCGCAGATTCGCCAGTGGCTGAGCGAAATCTGATGCGATTGTCCGGATGCGTCATCTGCGGATGGTCAGCAGTTGGTCGGGTAGAGAACACCGGTGCAGGATCGAGTGCAGATGAATGACCAGCAAACAGTGGAATTCGATGATATCCAGGCGCTGGCACGCTTTGCCCATGGGCATTTACAGGACAGCTGCTTTCTGCTTCTCAGCGTAATCGATCGCCATGCGGCTGGGCGCTGGCTGCAGCGGGCAAACATCGCCACTGCCGGGCAGAAGGCTGAATTGCCAGACACTGCAGTCCAGATCGCCTTTACACCAGCAGGCCTGACTGCACTCGGACTGCCGGAGCAGACTCTGATGCAGTTTCCTGAAGATTACCTGACTGGCATCAGTGGTGATGAAAGCCGATCCAGGAGACTGGGCGATGTGGATCACAATGCACCTGCGCTGTGGCAGTGGGGACATCACGACTGGCACGCCGTGCATCTACTGCTATTACTCTATTCACACCGCGGTTCTATCGGGCGCTTTCGTGAGGAAATCGCCGATAAAGGCTTTGATAGTGCCTTCCACGTCTGTCACACATTGCCGACCGACACTCTGTCGCCTCATGAACCGTTCGGTTTCAAAGATGGTATCAGTCAGCCCAGGATTGACTGGCAACACACCCAGCGTACCGATGTGCATGCACGTGAGGCATATTCCAACTTGCTGGCGCCGGGAGAGATCGTTCTTGGCTATGACAATGAGTATGGACAGTTGACACCTCGTCCACTGGTCAGTACAACCAGCGACACGCACAGCGTGATTCTTCCGCCTGCTGTCGATCACCCTGGTTACCAGGACATGGGGCGCAATGGCACCTATCTGGTACTGCGTCAATTACAGCAGGATGTCTCTGGATTCTGGAAATACGTGCACGAGCAAGCACGAGGTAACGCAACCCTGGCTGAAGAGCTTGCATCGCAGTTCGTGGGACGACAGCGCGATGGCAAGCCGCTGGTGATTCCCACCGTTCGTAATATTCCGGGTATATCCCGCAAACAGACTGATAACCACTTCGACTATGACGATGATCCATACGGATTTCAGTGCCCCGTCGGAGCCCATATTCGACGCAGTAATCCTCGCAGTGGAGATTTTCCACCCGGTGTAAGCGGGTTCTGGTCGCGCCTGGTCAGTACGCTCGGATTCAACCGGCAGGCTGAGCAGCAGGACCTGGTTGCATCCAGTCGCTTTCACAGGTTACTGCGCCGCGGCCGAACCTACGGTGCCATCCATCCGCAATCTGCGGAAACCGACAAGGAACAAGGCCTGCAGTTCATCAGCCTCGGCGCAAACATCACCAGGCAGTTCGAGTTCGTGCAGTCAGCATGGTCGATCAGTTCCTCATTCGCCGGTACCCGTGAGGAGCGCGACCCGCTGCTGGGCCACCGTCGGGCGCTGGACAACGGAACCCGCACGGACAACTTCATGCAGGCTGATGCCGCAGGTGCACAGCGCAAACTGCCGAGCCTTCCAGCATTCGTCACCGTGCGGGGAGCCGGGTACTTCTTCATGCCCGGACTTCGTGCGGTCAGATACCTTGGCAAGATGGCAGAACAGAATCCGGACGGTGCCACCCCGAACGGCGATGAGCCTGACTCGGCAGTGATAAGCGAAATCAATAGTTCGTCATCGGTAGCAGGAAGACCATGAGTCCGCGACAGATAAGACTGCTCAGAGTCGTACACCGCATGCTCGAGTCACTGCTGCATGTGGAACGTCGCATTGAGCCCTGGTTCCGCCAGCCGCTGAACCGGCTACTTCGGGAACCCCTGGCCAGTGTGCTGCAGTACTCGATCAATATCAGCCGAACAGATGAAGACAAGGCATTGGCCGAAGAAACAATTGCTCCTGACGAAGAGGATGTGCTGGACCGAATCATCGACCTGATGATGGATCAGATGCGTGGACATTTCAAACCCGGTCGGTACGAACGCGGGGGCAATACCAAAACCCACGGTATCGTCAGGGCGAGGGTAAGTGTGCGGGAAGATCTGCCTTCTCCCTTCCGCCACGGAGTCTTCGCCGAACCGCGATCCTATGATGCCTGGGTTCGCTTCTCCGGTCCCGGCCCCGACGTTCCAGCCGACATCGATGACGTTGGTTTTGGCAGCATGGCCATCAAACTCATGGGCGTACCCGGCAGCAAACTCATGCAGGAGGAACGATTCACGCAGGATTTCATCGGCGTCTCCACACCGACCTTCGTCACTCCGAACGTACGCGAGAATGCCAAACTGCAATACTGGAGCCTGCTGGATCTGCCGATTTTCTATTTCCTGAATCCCCGGAATTCACATCTTCGTGACATGCTGATGCAGGCGCTCTGGAACGAGACTCAGTACAATCCGCTGGGTACACGTTACTGGAGTTGCGTGCCCTATCTGCTGGGGCAAGGCCAGGCGATGATGTACTCGTTCACACCTCGCTCAAAGGTAGACACCGCCATTGCCGGTTTGCCGTTCGGTACACCCTCGTTCAACTACCTGCGCGACAATATGGCGCTGACACTGGATCGCAAGGACGTCGAATTCGATTTGCTGGTGCAACTGCAGACAGATGCTCATCGCATGCCAATCGAACATGCAGGCGTACGCTGGCCGGAACGGCTTTCACCGTTCATTCCGGTTGCCAGAATATTCATTGCCAGTCAGAGTTTCGACAGTCCGCAGAGGCACGATTTTTCCAGACGACTGAAGATGAACCCCTGGCACAGCCTGCCTGCACACAGACCGCTGGGCAATCAGAGTCGCGCCCGGCGACGCATGTATCAGACGCTGTCCGATTTTCGCCAGCAGATGAACGGCACGACACATAGCGAACCCACGACGGGGGACAGAGACTGGAACTCCTGAGAGGGGTATCCCTGCGGTTTGACGTGCACGGTATGGTGCAGCGCCTGTGTGCACCAAACGCTCAGTGCCGCCGTTGCATTGCCCGGGCCAGTACGCCCCTGGCCCAGCGATCCTGTCGATTATCGAAGCATGCATGTATCGAATCGACACCTACCAGCGAACCCTGAGCCAGTCTTCCCAGAATGGCAATGGGAGCAGAGTCGGTCGATGATTCCTCCCCTGCCGTGGCATCCGGTTGAATGCGAATGCCGAGATCCGGGTGTGATGGCTGTACCAGTCCGGTGTTCAACATGACCTTGAACAGTGGCGAGCACACGTCGCTGACGGCAGTGGAATCCAGCACCGTATTGATCATGATCCCGACCTGTTCCGATCGTCCATTATGTCGCAGCCTCCATCCCGAATCGGACATACTGATCTCTGGATCCTGCACCAGGTCCAGGTCAAGGATTCCTGCCTGATGCAAGGCAAGCAGTCTTTCCATGCTGGTGACCGGCGGTCCAAATGCGTAACGCTTCATGCGCTCATTCAATGCCACCAGTTCTGCCATCAGATCGGCATCCTGCACGGCATACGACAGCAAGGTGTACAAACTCGGTTGAAGATGGTGCCACACCTGGCCAAGACAATAGTCGAGACTCACTGGCGCCAGACCACAAGCCATCTGCACGAAGTCATCGATCATTTTCGCTGTGGATTCACTTCGAAGTATCAGTGCATCATTGGGCGTATCCGGATCGAGCAGGTAATCGGCACACCAACGTGCGATCGTGGAAGCACTTTCGGTCGAGGGCCACGCCCTGTCACCCAACCTGGAGAACACACTGGCAGCAACCCCGGCCATCGACTCGATCAACTGTGCATGCACGCGACCCTGCCCCACTTCTGCCAGAGCGTCAGATACCTCTCTCGTGAAACTGTTGGCATCCTTCTCCTCCGGCACATACAGATCATCGATGCGTTTGTTCAATGGCTTGGGAGCCATCGGCAACCCGTCCAGTGAAAACGGCACGATCAGCCGTGGTTCACAGCCCGAGGCCTGGTATTTCAACGCGGTTTCGCGACGGCTGGACCGCACGAATTGCCCGCCAAGACCCTCCGAGAGATTCTTCATCACATCGATCATGGACAGTCCGAAGCCCCGCAGTGCAACTCCTGCGTTCGCGGTTCGTCTGACAGACTCACAGATCGGTTCTACCGGGTATGGATCTGCAAAGCAGATGTGAGTATCAGAACCAGCGACGCCCCTGAGCCATTGTGCCAGTTGGGCGTCAGGTTCCGTCGGTTGATGACCCGCAGCCAGGACAAGTTCATCGACCGGTAACTGAACGCCGGCGACTGTTTTTATTACAAGGCCGGAGCCCACAGATTCAACGTCAATGACCGTATCATGGTGGATAGTCAGGAAATCAGATTGCCTGAACGCATCCGCCAGCGACACGAAACGCGCGTGCAGATACTGCCCGAGCAACGCACGTGTGCTGTAGTGATCCGGTGTGTCCGGAGATGCCTGCGTAGCGTCCGGGCCGACATGATCACGGAACCCTGGAAAGCCCGGTACTGCAATTCCGTACACCGTCACAGGCTTACGCGCAGGTAGATCAAGCTGCCTGTCAGCGACGTTCAACCAGTTCTGGCGACTTTGTTCAGGATCGTAAACCGGCCCTGCTCCAGGAGTGCCTGTCGCCTCGAACACATGAACCGATAACGCGGGCGCACCGTCACGGCCAGCAATCTCCAGGCACAGGCTCTCAACAGCGGATAAACCGCGAGGACCACAACCTACGATACCAATGGTACGTATCATGACACTCCAGACCAGGCATAATCAAAACGGGTACCCGCGTGCTCCGGATGTCAAGAATATCCATCTGAATGCGGTAATGGAAGTGCCGCGTCACATCACAACCAGTTCGATTGGTATGCATCGTAGCGTTCCCGCAGCAACTCCTTGAGGCGCTTCAGTGTCCTGACCTCGTCAACGAAATCCAGCATCGTGTGTTTTTTCCTGTCTATCTGCTGAAGATGGCTGGCAATATTGAGTTCGACCACGGAAGGCTGTTGATCATAGAATTGTGAGAAGGCCAGGTAATGCATCGGTGACTTTCGAATGATGTCATCCATGCGATTGTGTTGCTCATCGATGGATTGCAGCAACACACCTTCAAGGCGTTTCTCATCGGCGCTGCTGAGACTGGAATCCGCCACGGCGTGACGTTCATGCAGACGCAGGAGACTGATCAGGTCTCGCTCCTTGCGGGCCTTGAGCAATTGTGACATCAGCTCATGTTTCTCCACCTGGAGCTGCGCATCATGTTCCTTGTCCGGATGCAGGGCTGCTGCAGTCTGCCGGAACAATCGCTTGAACACCGAATCATCGATGGCGACCGGTCTCCCTGGGTTGACGTGATCCGGCGCGGTATCCTGTCCAGCCTCATCGTACATTCGCCTGAACAGCTCCTCGACTGAGTCACTGTCAGACCACCCGTCCTCGTCTTCGCCCCCCCGGTGGTTTTCTCCATCGAAATCCTGTTCGAGCACATCGTCCCGGTCACCGGCAACTTCATCGACGGGTTGGTCGCGGACGCGCATTGCGTCCCTGAAGTGCCTTTCGAGCTGGTCGGCTGCGGACAGCTTACTCTGCGGATCCAGCTCTATTCCCAGGGCAACGGCCTCCCGCAGTGCCAGACGATCCCGCAGCCGATCGTCGAGCAGTCCCATGGCCAACAGATCGGACACATGAGCGTCGGTCCACTGCCTCAGCTCTTTACGTTGCCACTGCAACAGCGTCTTTCTCTCGTTCAGGTCCAGTTGTCGATCAACGACCTGCCGTATCGCATTCCCCATGTCCTGCTGTGCCGGCAGCACCTCAGAACCGATGCGCAGGGCCAGCGCATCGAGCGCGATTTCCAGCGCCGCGTTCTCGCCAGAGAGGGTTTCAGACTCCTCCCACAATCTCTGAAAACGCGTCTTGCGTTTGCGCTCGTCAGGCCTGCCTCGGGAAATCGACTTCTGCATCATCAGTAAAGTATGCCACTGCACAAGTCTGGTTCAACCGGGTATTCGACAAACACTGTAAATAAACTCAGTAAGTCAAGCAAATTCCCGTAAATGCATTACGAACTCGTCGGACAGGCTGTTATTCACCGGCATGTGGTGATGTTTCTTGTATGCCCTGACTGCGCTGTAGGTTTCCGGACCGGCAACTCCGTCGATTTCGCCACCATAGAAGCCCGCAACCTTCATGGACTCCTGAATCATCATGATTTCCTGGGTAGAGGCGGTGGGCGCCCCTCGTTCATTGACCGACATGCACTTGCACACCTCTTTGCTGGTTACTGGATTTGTGGAATTCCGTGCGGCAAGACACCCGTCATGCTTATCATGGCAGGAGCCAGATAGTGGATATTCAGGGAGATGGTCATGAAAGGCAAACAACCTGACGGATATCCTCAGTCAGGCTGACGATGGCACCGAGCGCATTGTCCAGCATTGCCGAGGCAATGCCATCGTGAAGAACTTCATGGCGGTTCCGGTGTGACTCCTTCAACGTCAGGTTACATCTCGCTCGACGGTCGGGGTTACTCACATCCAGTGCGTTACCAGGCAGTCTCTGAGCGCCGGTTTCATTCTCGATCAGGCCGCTCCCGGCTTTATCGTCCCTCATGCTGTACTCGTTCGCATTGCGGATCTGCCAGACTCCGTCACCTGGTGATCTCATTGCGCCGGCTGCCCGATGCGATCCGCCGCTCGCTCCGGCACTGTGCAAAAGCCCTATGGACACACACTATATCGTGCACAGATCACTACATCGACATTAGCAACCAGAATTACTTCCTGAGCGCAGATTGCCCGGGCAGTTTGAGTGGCACGTCAGATTTAGATTTACTTACTATAAATCAGCTAGTTACACACAATAATTGGCAGAAACCGTCGCATCGACTACAGTTTGATGAGGGATAATTTGTGAAATTCACACTGTGAAGTTTCTTTTGTCAAATTCTATGTCCTTTTCCCCTACACTGCCGTTATCCCCTTGAAGGGGCATCCATTGTCACAGGTACTCGCCGGAGCAAACGCCATGGGCATGAATCAGCTCGGTCGCACGACAGCCAGCCTGCACCAGGCTGTCGACTTGCTGGACTGCAATGCTCCACTGCCCGCAGGTGCGTCCGGAACAGCCACCGCAGGCAATTGCTTACGCTTCAGCAGATCACCCGAGGCTACACAGGCCAGTCATCCTGGCTCGATGACTGCCTTATAGAACTTTATTATCCATAAAGAACAGGACCTTTCTAATGAATCAGTACCGAACTCTCTCATCCAACGCTGCCGATACGATTGCGCGCAATGGAAGCAGCTGGTCTGCCATCAACCCTGAATCGGTTGCCCGGATGCAGTTGCAGAATCGCTTCAGAACAGGCCTGGACATAGCCCGTCACACGGCGACCATCATGCGACAGGATATGGCGGCCTATGACAAGGACCCAAGCCAGTACACACAGTCACTGGGTTGCTGGCATGGTTTCATCGGCCAGCAGAAACTCATCTCCGTCAAGAAGCATTTCGGCACGACCAAAGGCTGCTACTTGTATCTGTCTGGCTGGATGATTGCGGCCCTGCGCTCCGAGTTCGGCCCGCTTCCCGATCAGTCCATACATGAGAAGACCTCGGTACCTGCGCTGATCGAAGAGCTCTATACATTCCTCAAGCAGGCAGATGCGCGAGAGCTGCGACACCTGTTTACCCAACTTGACGAAGCTCGCGAACAGGGAAATCAGGTATTGGAAAAGTCCGTGTTGGACAAGATCGATAATTTCGAGACGCACGTCGTCCCCATCATCGCCGACATCGATGCAGGTTTTGGCAACGAAGAAGCGACCTACCTTCTGGCCAAGAAGATGATCGAAGCCGGGGCCTGTTGCCTGCAGATAGAGAACCAGGTTTCCGACGTGAAGCAATGTGGGCACCAGGATGGCAAGGTAACCGTGCCTCATGAGGATTTTCTCGCCAAGATCAATGCCATTCGATATGCCTTTCTGGAGCTGGGTGTCGAAGACGGGCTGATCGTGGCACGCACTGACTCACTGGGAGCCGGTCTGACTCAGAAAATTCCGGTCTCTCGCGAGCCTGGCGACCTCGGTGACCAGTACAATGCGTTCATCGACGGCGAGGAGATCAGTTCGGTAGACCAGGTCAACCCCGGAGACCTCGTCATCCGACAGGCTGGCAAACTGGTCAAAGCCTCGCGACTGGCCAACGGCCTGATACAGTTCAGAGCAGGCACCGGTGAAGATCGTTGTGTACTGGATTGCATCACGGCACTGCGCAATGGAGCCGACATGCTCTGGATCGAAACCGAAAAGCCGCACGTCGGCCAGATCGCCAGTATGGTCGATCGGATTCGCGAGGAGATTCCCAATGCCAAACTCATCTACAACAACAGTCCGTCATTCAACTGGACACTGAACTTCCGCCAGCAGGTTTTTGACGCCTGGCAGGAAGAGGGTCGCTCAGTCAGTGACTACCAGCGTGAGGAGCTCATGGGTGCGCAGTATGATGATACCGAGTTGTCCCGCGAAGCCGATGCACGCATTCAGGCCTTCCAGGCGGACGCCTCGGCTCGTGCAGGTATTTTCCATCACCTGATCACCCTGCCCACCTACCACACTGCCGCACAGTCCACGGATTCACTTGCCAAAGAGTATTTCGGGGAACAGGGCATGCTGGCCTATGTCCGCGATGTGCAACGCCGTGAGATTCGCGACGGCCTGGCCTGTGTCAAGCATCAGGATATGTCCGGTTCCAACATCGGCGATGATCACAAGGAGTACTTCTCCGGAGCTCAGGCACTCAAGGCGTCGGGCAAGGACAACACGATGAACCAGTTCGGATAGACCAACGAAGTCAACTCTTGTACAGAAGATGCGCACTGCAGGGACGCGGTGCCTCTCCAGACAGTCAACCTCAATGAGAGAACAAGAGCCGTCCGAAAATCCCCTGCGGCTCGTGCAGCAGCGGCGCAGAATGCCCCGGCCGTGCACGCGATTGCACCAGGGCAGTGCAGAGTCCACTGCAAGTCAGCAAGTCAGTGAATCAGCGATCAGCGATCAGGCATTATCCGCCACATTGCCTGCGTTCACGCTTCGCTCCCGATAAAAGATATACAGGCCACTACCGATGATCAGCGATGCACCCGCCAGTGTCCATCGGTCCGGCAATGCATCAAATACCAGAAAACCAAACAGTGTTGCCCACAGCAGCGACGAGTAGCTGAAGGGTACCACCAGGGATGCAGGCGCATTGCGAAAGGCTCGAATCAGGCAGAAATGACTGACACAACCCAGTAACCCGACGCATACCAGCAACAGCCACTGGACCGGTTCCGGCGACTTCCACACCGATGGCACACCGATACTCAGGACGATAGAGCCGACAACACCGGAGTACAGAAGAGTTGTCATCGCGCTGTCCACCATGCGCAGTCTGCGAGTCATGATCTGATACAACGCATTGCATGCCGCTGCACAGATCACCAGCAAATGCCCGGGTTCCGGCAACCAGGCCCAGCGACCCTCGCTGGCGGGCAGATCCGTCACTACCCCTCCCGCGCCAGCCTGGGGATGCACAATGATCAGGGCACCCAGAAAGCCTGTCATCACGCCGATCAATCGTCGTGGTCCGACGCGTTCACCCAGCAGGGGGACGGCCAGAACGGTGACGAAGATGGGTGAGAGGAACATGATGGCGGTGGCTGTAGACAGTTCGGTGCTCCGCAGGCCTGAAAAGAATAATAAAGTGGTGAGCATCAACAGTAACGAGCGGGTCAACTGCAGCTTCAGATCACCGCTGAGGAATACCCCAAGCAGTTGCTGACGCAGCAATATCGTCAGGCACATCATGTGGAAGAAAAAGCGCGCCCATACGATCTGGAACTGCGAGAAATCCTGGGTCAGGTACTTGACTACTGTATCCATGGACACGAACAGGCACATCGTCAGCAGCATCCAGAGAATACCCGCGAGATGATTTTCCACTGCGACGACAGATGTAGAACCCGATGTCATGATTAACTGAGAGGAACTCCAGCCGCCGGATGAAATCGCGGGCTGCATTGTGGTCCTGATGGTTCAGCATTGCAGGGCTGACGATCGGCGAGGGAGAGATGATACGCCCTTTCCGTCCCGATGGTGTCCACAGGCGATACGCCCTCCTGTAGAACGAGTTGCCGGGCCGATGCCCGCGTACCGACTTGCTACTTGACCTCAATGAGACAATAACTGGCGTCTGAAAGTCACCTGTTACTGTCTCACTGAAGTTGACAGTACGACCGGGCGGTATCTATCGCCAGATATCGACTGACAATGGCAGCAGTTTGGCATTGAATTCCCAGAAAATCTCAACCACGCCGTGATTACCCGGCTACGCCAGGCGCACGAGCGTTACCAGCTCGCGTTGCCAGATCGCTTTGCCGTGACGGCACGAAATAACTACCATGAAATCACACCGCGACACGATCTCTATACCGGATAATCCCCAATCAGGCAGTTCATGGTTTATCCGGACCTGCGAGCAGGCAGAAGACGTCCTTGTCTCACCACTGGGCAAGACTATGTTCAGCAACCCCGGTAGCGACACATTACACAAGCTCGAAGGCGAATGAGAGGTAGAGATCTCTGCCTCCGTCCTGAGTGAGATCCAACGGAGTACCGGCATCGATCCTGCGGCGGCCTGCCGTATAGTGCGGATTCACGCTGGCGAGAAGCGTCCTGACGCTCTCATCCACCCTCAACCGTGGGCAGATATGTCCTGCGGCCAAAAAAACTGAGATGACATGCAAGTTACTGATGTATCCCTGAATAACGGCACGACGATACCGCAACTCGGTCTCGGAGTTTACAAGGCTCTCAACGGAGACGAGACCCGGGCCGTCACTCATGCACTGCATGTCGGGTACCGCCATATCGACACGGCCGCGATCTACCATAACGAGGAAGGCGTTGGGCGAGGAATACGCCAGGCCGGCGTTGCTCGTGATCAGGTCTATCTCACCAGCAAGATATGGAATGAGGACATTCGTCACGGTCGCACGACGGAGGCGCTGGACGAAAGTCTGAAGCGGCTAGCTACCGACTATCTGGACCTGGCTCTGTTGCACTGGCCTGTCGATGGCCGGCTGGTGGCCTGGCAGGATCTGATCAGTGCTTATGATGCCGGTAAAGTGCGATCGATTGGCGTCTCCAACTTCACCGCCGAGCATATCGAGAAGCTGATCGATGCGACGGGCGTCGTGCCCGCACTGAACCAGATCGAGTTTCATCCCTACCTGACTCAGCCTTCCATCAGTGAGACATGTCGGCAACATCGCATCGCGGTGGAAGCATGGTCACCTCTGATGCAGGGAAAATTCCTGAAAGAGTCACTGTTCAGAGAACTGTCCGAGGACTACCGCAGGACTCAGGCACAGATCATACTGCGCTGGGACATTCAACGCGGTGTCATCACCATTCCCAAGAGCATTACGCCGGAGCGCATCGAAGAGAACTTTCACATTTTCGATTTCACGCTCAACGAGGAGGACATGAGTCGCATCGACGCCCTGGAACGTAACCTGCGTTTTGGGCCTGACCCGGAAAACTTCGACTTCTAGGAGATCTTTGGCGCTCGAGTGGACGGCAGGCACCCCGGGGCGGCATCCGGGAGTACTTGCCGGGTCTCCGCTGCCCGATCGACATCCAGCTTCGGTTCAGCTCAATTGGCAGCAGCAATCTTCCCGGCGATACGCGTGCGATGCTCCTGCAGGCGATCAAGGTCATCGGTTTCAAACAGTTGGAGTCCGACCAATGTGGATGCCTCGAAGAAATGCCCCACAGCCACGTCCATATTACCGCGCTCGATTTTCTGCAACGTGCCGCGACTGATATGGGCACGCAGAGCCAGGTCTGCCTCACTCATGCCACGCTGTAACCGGGCCAGCTTGATCATCTGCCCGAGCAACAGCACGGTCTCGGTTGTAAACGCAGTGTATGCAGGCGCATGTGATGGCATGGTCAGCTACCCTCAGGCTCGATGTGTCGCTGGCAGTGCCTCGTGCAACTGCACACCTTGTGCCACTGGCGGACGCTGACCTGCCGCGCAGGGCGCAACCTGTCGCCTCTTGCCTGGGCTTATTCGCTGGTTCATGATCTAAATCAACATCTGTGACCTTCATTCACGAAACTCTTGCAGATGCGTTAGAGTTCATGGAATGCGCCGCCCTCATGTGTTGAGTACAAGTTATTCACAGCTAACCGGCCGTATGGCTGCTAACAGGTAAAGCCCAGATGGAGATCGAGAAAATCGCCGAAATAGAGCATGCTACCTGGGCAGGCCGGCAGGAGCTATTCAGGCTAGGAACGGCGTTGCTGTTCATTGTCGGTGTCATGATATTCGTGGGCTCTCTCACGGGCGGTGTCAGCAATATGCTGGTAGTGGCGGCCATGATCGGGGGCTACATGGCTCTCAACATTGGTGCCAATG
>JABDKN010000277.1 GCA_013002205.1 Granulosicoccus sp. | reverse complement strand
CTGGTTTCCAGGTAGCCGCCTGAGGCATCATAGAGCGGACGCTGCTCGTTTACGTACGCCGGGTCAACCTGATAGAAATAGTCCTGCAACCGTTCGTCGGCAAACGTGACGTCGACAGCCGACAGCAGATCGATACCGGATCGCCTGACATTGCGATAGTTGATCCCCAGCCCGGCCTCGGCCACGAAACCACGGTGCGCCACATAACCGAAATCGGTAGCCAGCACAGCCCGTACCTCGGAGGTGAAACGCAGCAGCACGCGCCCGCCAGAGGGCATGGCGCGCTCGAACAGGCTGATTTCCAGTTGCGGCCCGATCTCGAACAGAAAATCCAGATTCGGCATGCCCTCACGGGCACTGTTGCCTTCCGAACTGGCATTCAATGACCCACCAACGGACAGATCCAGCTTTATCGTCGGCCTCTCGATGGCCACAGCGCGCACGCCACCATCGCCGAAGCGGAACTTCGGGGTGCGATAAATGAAAAAAGGCAGTGCGACGAATCGCTGATTGGAATCGCTGGAGGCCGGGTAGTCGAATCCCGAGAAATATCCGCCACCCACACCGACTTCCCAGACAGGGCGACGCTGCAGCGAAATCGACCGCGGTAGCGTAAGCTCCGTGTGCTCCACCGCTTGAGCCTGGCCCGCCGCTTCCACCTGCTCCTCCCCAGCGAGGTCACTATTCGACTGCACGATGGCACCCTCGTCCGGTGAATGGCGGGGAGTGCGTGACAGCGCCCAGTCGGGCGCCAGCAGTAAAAGCAGCAGCAGTGCACGTCCATAGTCTGACTTCATGCGTGTGTCGATAAGGTTCTTGTCAGGAGAATGACTATCATACGGTTGCAGAGCAAGTCAGGGACCCATAGAAAAATTATCGACGAGGCCGTAGGGAACCCGATCCGTCACGATTACCTGTTCGACACTCTGCAAGCACCAGGATCACTACCCGACCGCCGCACGAGACCGTTGACCATGTTCTATACCCAAAGCACCCTGGACCGTGCTGATCATCTGCGCAAGGACGATACCCGGATGCAGGCATTGCGCCAACACCACGATACTCGCCTGGTGCCGCTCTGGCAGGGACAGTCCCTGGTCAATTCAGCACGGGAGGACATACTACCCCAGGCCTTGCTACTGCCTGCCGACACTGCATTGCCTCCTGGTCTCTGTGTATTCCTGGGACTGCTGGACACGGTTCCACTGTTTGCCGTGGATGTTTCCAGTCTTGACGAAGCTGCGCGCGATGAACTGGCAGGCCATGCCCTGACCAGAACCGGTCTGAGCGTGGCCGGCTGCTTTACCGAGCTGCGTGTCGCAGGCCCCCTGCTGCCCGACGAGGATGGCTCCCTTCTCGCCTATGCCCGAGGCATGATTTACTGGAACAACAATACGCGGCATTGTCTTCGCTGCGGAACCCTGATGCGTTCGACCAATGCAGGACATACCCGGCAATGCACTCGCGATAGTTGTGGCTACATCGTATTTCCCCGCACTGACCCGGCGGTCATCATGCTCGTCAGCCATACCCCGGAAGCAGGTGAACCCGTGTGCCTGCTGGGCAGGCATCCGTCCTGGCCTGAGGGCGTATTCTCCACACTGGCAGGATTCGTGGAACCGGGCGAGAGCCTGGAGAATGCTGTACGACGGGAAGTACTGGAAGAGGCCGCCATCCGCACCGGCGAGGTACGCTATGTCGCCTCGCAACCGTGGCCGTTCCCACGTTCGATCATGCTGGGATTCGAAGCGAGAGCACTCAGTACGGAGATTTGCTGCGATCCGCTGGAACTTGCCGATGCCCAGTGGTTTACCCGCGGGCAATTGCGCCGCTTTGGCAGTTGGGGTGATGAGGGCGGTGGCTACAAGATGCCACGCAAGGATTCCATCGCCCGATTCCTGATCGACCGGTGGCTGTCCGAAGATGCCGATCTCATCTCTCCAGCCAGCGTTTGAAGTCGGCCGGTAGAGGCGTCAGCTCTCCCTGCTGCTGCCAGTGTTCAGCCACTGCCAGTCTGGAGATGTTGCTGATGCGCTCTGCATCCAGTGGATGCGTACTGACAAACCGCTCCAGCACTCCAGGCTCTTTATCCTGCGAGTGTGGATCGCGACCGTCGCGAAACAGTTCGAACAAACGGGCGGCACCGTTGACGTGGCCGTACAGACCATTGACTGCGGCCAGCGCTGCACGGTCCGCAGCCACCTCCATCCTGCGCGTGAACTGGATGCTGGTCAGCATGCCTGCATTGTTCAGCAGCTGACCGGCCATGCCGGTGCCGGAGTTTCCGGTCAGAGCCAGCAGGGCTATGGTGCTGGCTACTCCGCCGCCCAGTGCTGCCACCGGATCACGATGCAGCACATGCGCAATCTCATGGGCCATGACCATGGCCAGCGTATTTTCATCCGGCATGCGTGACAGCAGCCCGCGGTAGAACAGCAGGTTGCCGCCAACCGTTGCAAAGGCATTGAATACCTCATCGTCATCATAGTGAACGGTAAGCTGCATATCTTCCGGCATGGCCATGTGTGCACCTACCCGACTGGCCAGGCCGTTCAGGTAGGCCGTCATGTCCGCATGCCTGCGGGCATCACCCAGCGGTATGTTCAACCGCTGCATGACCGCCAGCTCATAGGAGAAGGGTATTTTCCTGGCCAGGAATGAACCGGAGACCTGCAGCATGGCAACGATCATCACCACCAGCACCAGGGCGCCGATGACAAGCTGCAGAAACTGTTTCAGCGGATGCTGGCGACTGGTATTGATGCCCTCCGGTGGCAAACGATTTTCATACTCCACCTCAGGTGTCCTGCGGAATCATGGCCGTACCGTATGCCAGCACCTCCATGGCCCCGAGTCTGCCCGTAGCGATACGTGTGGTATCAAATTTGATATTGAACACATAGGCGGCATCGAGCTCGATGGCAGCTGCCTTCATGCGCAGGATCGATTCGCGCCGTGCGCGATCCAGCATGGATTCGAAGGGCGTGACCCGACCACCGAATATATTGATGAGTGCGGCCATGAAGGCCTTGAAGTAATCCGATGCAATGACGACATTGCCGCTGACCAGTTGTTGTCGGTACGGACGGTCTTCCGGTGGATAGCGCGATGCCACGACCGGCAGGTATTGTATCTCGGCCTCCTGCCTGACCAGCCGTTGGAAATGCCTTCTCTCGGCCAGGCGACCGAACAGGTAGCCCAGGACCAGCAGTATCACAACGCCTGCGGCCTGTCCCAGGAGGCTAGACATCCTGCAGCTCTACCGCTGTGCCGTAGACGAAAATCTCGGCTGCACCGGCGGCAATACTCGATGTACTGTAGCGGATGTTGAGTACGGCATTGGCACCCACGGCGCTGGCCTGCGCCAGCATACGCTCGGTAGCCTCTTCACGCGAATCGGACAACAGTTCCGTATAGCCACGAAGTTCGCCGCCAAAAATATTCTTGAGCGAGGCGGCAATGTCGCGACCGACATGCTTCGAACGGACAGAACTTCCCTGAACCAGCCCGAGATGTCGCACGATCGTGCGGCCGGGCAGGATCTCGAGATTGGAAACCAGCATGATGCCTCCTGTGCCTTGATGGATTCAATTCCTGCACTGTACCGTATATCCGCCGTTGCCCGCGCTTCACGCATCCGCGCACCGTGTCCAGCACTGGACAGGCTCCCGGGTACGTGCCGGTGCTTATACCGGTCACGGTGACGCAGTTTCGATACACTGACGGTATGAGCCTCGTTTGCATCAGCACTGCACTGGCAGCAGAATCCCGACCCTTCATCGACGCACTGAATTTGCGCCATGTGCACACGCGCGGCATCCGCCTGTACGCCGGGGACGGTTTTTTACTGTTGCAGACCGGTCTGGGTAAACTGCAGGCGGCCTCGGCAATGGCGGCACTGCTGCATTCACGTCCCGATGTCGGCGCAGTGCTCAATGCCGGCGTCTGTGGATCCGCCGCAGAGATCGGCTCAGTGCACCTGGCGCATGAGGTAGTCGATGTCGCCACTGGCAGGCGCTGGTTTCCGCATCTGCCACCACAGCGGCATGCAGGGCAATTGCCAAGCTGCGCGGTGCATACCTGTGACAACGTGGACATCAGCTACAGAGACGGCGTGCTGTTCGACATGGAGGCCGCCGGTATCGCCATGGCAGCCAGCACCTACCTGTCCAGTGATGCCATCCAGTATGTCAAGGTGGTGTCGGACAATTCCAGCGCCACACTGGCAGCGTTCGAGCCTGCCCGGGCTAGCGAACTCATGAGCGCCTGCCTGCCAGCTGTGATGACGCTGTGCGACTGGTTCAGGCAAAACCACCTCGCTGATGACAGCGCCCGCATCATTGAAAGCTGCAGCCGGGACATCCTGGGCAAGGTTCGCCACAGTGTCAGCGACACCCGGCAACTGCAACGGCTGTTGCAGCGGCATCTCAGTCTTGCCGGGCGCGCACCGGATATCAGTACCCTGCAGCGGCTTGGCAGTGCCCGTCAGGTTCGCGCCCGACTGCAGCAGGCAGTGCAGGCCATCACGCTGCGCTATGAACCCTGACCATCGATGGATACGATCTACATCGAACGCAGCGTGTTATCTCATCCCCGGGCCCTGAGAATCTGCAATCGCTTCCCGGATGCACGTCATATCACCATTGAGCGACACTCCGACCTGTTCAATGCACGATCACAGGATTTCCGTCAACAGAAGAAGAATCCATCGCTGATTCTGGCTTACAAAGCCGGCAAGCGGGTCCATGCCACCCCACCGGGTTATCACATAGGTGGTCAGCACAACTACTATTTCTCCCACATGCTGAACTGCATCTACGATTGCCGTTACTGTTTTCTGCAGGGCATGTATCAATCGGCCAATCACGTGGTGTTTGTGAACAGCGAGGATTTCATGACTGACATCCGCTCGACTGCCGGGCAGCACAGCGCTGACAGCTGGTACTTCTCGGGGTATGACTGTGATTCCCTGGCGCTGGACCCCGTGACGCAATTCGTCGATGACTGCCTGGATCATTTCAGCGAATTACCGAATGCCTGGCTGGAGCTGCGGACGAAAAGCACACAGATTCGTCCACTGCTCAAGCGGGCAGCACTGCCCAATGTCGTGGTGGCCTACAGCGTGTCGCCGCAACCCATCATCGCCGCTGAGGAACATGGAACGCCCTCGCTGGCCAAACGGCTCGATGCACTGGGCAGACTGCAGGCGCACGGCTGGAAAATCGGCCTGCGTTTCGATCCGCTCCTGCATGCCGACAACTTCAACGATCTGTATGGTGAAATGTTCGACACGGTATTCAGGCAACTGGACATGTCTGCCGTGCACTCAGTCAGCCTGGGAGTGTTCAGGCTGCCCCGGGGGTTCCACAAGCGACTGGTTCGACTCTATCCCGATGCTCGATTGCTGGCAGCTCCGATCGAACAACGTGGTGCCATGATGAGCTACCCGGAAGCGACGACAGATGCCATGCGGAGTTTCTGCCTGGCACGACTGAAAACGGCGATCAGGCCGGAACAGCTGTTTCCCTGCAGTTGAAAATGCCACGCTCCGATGCTCATCTGCCGGCCATGAGTTCCCAGTCCTGCGTACTGGTCACCGGAGGCAGTCGTGGAATCGGTCGCGCCTGCTGCCAATTGCTGGGAGCGAGTGGTTTCCGGACAGTGTCACTGTCGCGTAATCCGCCTGAAGACAAGCTGCCCTCTGATACTCATTACAGCGTGGACCTGTCCGATCTGGGTGCAACTGCCCAACTTCTCAGGCAAGTCCTGGCGCATCATGAACTGACAGCGCTCGTCTGCAACGCAGGTCGCGGTGACATCGGATCTCTGGAGAATTTTTCACCACGGCAGATCCAGCAGAGCATCACACTGAACCTGATAAGCCCACTGAGCATAGCCAGGCTGTGCCTGCCTGCACTGCGCCGTCAGCCACGCAGCGACATCGTCTTCATAGGCTCCACCAGCGCCCTGCAGGGAGCACGCTATGGCAGTCTCTACAGTGCTGCGAAATTCGGTCTGCGCGGCGTTGCACAGGCGCTGGGTCATGAGGTGGCAGGTGCCAATTGCCATGTGGGTATCGTGCAACCGGGCATGGTGCGCACCGGGTTCTTTGACCAACTGGATTTCCAGCCGGGGCCGGAGTCGGCTCATGCGCTGCATGAATCCGATGTGGCCAGTGCCGTGCTGAACATGATCCGTTCACCCGACCATGCCGTCATCAATGAACTGGTGGTACAGCCCAGGCAGCATGTCGTGCAGAAAAAGAAATGAGCAGCTAGTTTTTTCAAACACCGGGGGCTCGGACATCGACGGGCACACGATGGTCCAGTATCCGGGCCCTAGTACAACTTCATGAAATAAGTGTGACGGGGTTGACCAGGCTACGTATTTGTAATTTGCGCCTGTTTACGGCAAATATCCGTATACATCAGATCGTTAGCTGCGATCGGCGAGGATTGAGGACGAAAAGGACCAGGAAATTTTCCATCAGTTCATTGAAAGAACATGCGGGATACGTCAGCTTATCGGTCCGGCGCACCAAGTGGGCAAGGACGGGAACTCTGGTAGAGCCACGGGCAGTCAGTCCCCTCCTTCAGCCCACCGACGCGCTATCATCTTTATTCGGGACCTGACGTCATAGTGTTCAAGATCGACCGCGCATCATGGATCATCATCAGTCTCGTTGGCGCGTTGCTGCTGACCATGTGGGCGGTATTCAACCGCCCGGACGATGTCCCTTCCTGGCCGGACACGATAGAGGGCGTCTCATTCTCACCGTTCCGCCCCGGTCAGTCTCCACAAAAAACGGATTTTCCCAGCGAGGAACAGATCACCCGTGATCTGGAGCTGCTCGCTGATCGGGTGCGCGAGGTCCGTACCTATTCGGTGGAAGAGTCGCTTGGCAGTATTCCTCGCCTAGCCGCCCCCCTCGGCCTGGAGGTGATGGTGGGCGTATGGATCTCCAGCGATATCGATCGTAACTGGGCAGAGATAGGCACGCTGCGTCGCTTGTTGGCGGAGAACACCGGCAACATCACGGGTATTGTCGTTGGCAATGAAGTGCTGTTGCGCGGCGAAATTACCGTTGATCAACTCAGCAGTTATGTCGACATCGTGCGCAGCATGTCTGGGGGTATTCCGGTCACCGTTGCGGAAACCTGGGACGTGTGGCTCAAGAATGCGGATCTGGCTGATCATGTCGACTATGTCACAGCCCATGTTCTGCCTTACTGGGAGGGCATTCCTGCCAGCATCGCACACGACTATGTCTTCGAGCGCTACGACAATCTGCGTAAAGCCTTTACCGGCATGCCACTGGTACTGGGTGAAGTAGGCTGGCCAAGCGAAGGACGTCAACGTGGCGGGGCCATACCCTCTCTGCCGAATCAGGCCAAGTTCCTGCGCAAGTTTCTGCAGCAGGCCGACACGCGCGGAGTCAACTATTTCGTGCTGGAAGCCTTTGACCAGATATGGAAAACAGATGAAGGCGCGGTGGGGCGTTACTGGGGAATCTTCAATGCCGCCCGCGAGCCCAAGTTTCCCTTCGCCGCGCCAGTGACACCGGTACCGGAATGGCGGGCCATTGCCGGGTTTTCACTCGCTTTCACGGTATTGATACTGGCACTGCTTCTGCGCGACAGTCGCGGACTGGTTCATGGCGGCCGGGGTTTCCTGGTACTGGTCTCCTATGCCATCTCGATGGCCGTGGTGTGGATGGTCTATGACTATTCGCAGAAGTACATGACCTGGGAGCAGGTTGTGGTAGGCATCGGGCTTCTGCTGGCAGCCTTCTGCATCACTATCGTGTTGCTCGCCGAAGCACATGAGTGGGCCGAATCCATCTGGAATCGTCGACATGCGCTGCACCGCCAACTCAGGGTCAGCAGCCAGGGTCCTGCACCGAAAGTATCCATCCACGTGCCGATACACGATGAACCACCGGACATGGTCATCGAAACGCTGGCCGCCTTGCGCCGGCTGAATTACGCCAACTATGAAGTCATCGTCGTGGACAATAACACCGATGACCCCGACTGCTGGGAACCGGTAGAACGCTGGTGCGATCGACAGGACAGCAGGTTCAGTTTCCATCACGTCAACCCGCTTGCAGGTTACAAGGCGGGGGCACTCAACCATGCCATGCGTCACACCGCTGATGATGCCGAGCTGATTGCGGTGATCGACAGTGACTACATCGTCGATCCGAACTGGCTGGTCGACTGCACAGCCGCTTTCGAGGACGCCAACATCGCCATCGTGCAGGCGCCACAGGATTACCGGGACGCGGGTCAGAGCCTGTTCAAATCCATGATCTATGCTGAATACGCAGGCTTTTTCGGCATCGGCATGGTCAACCGGGACTCACGCAATGCCATCATTCAGCACGGCACCATGACCATCGTGCGACGCTCGGTTCTGGAAGATGTCGATGGCTGGTCGGAGTGGTGCATCACCGAGGATGCGGAACTTGGCCTGAGGATACTGGAACAGGGTCATCAGACCGCCTATGTACCGATGTCCTATGGCCGCGGTGTCATGCCGGACAATTTTCTGGACTACAAGAAACAGCGTTTCCGCTGGGCTTACGGTTCGGTGCTTATCCTGCGCCATCACATGCGGTACTTTCTGTCGTTGTCACGCTCGAAACTGACTGCCGGACAACGCTACCATTTCATTGCAGGATGGCTTCCCTGGATGGCTGACGGCCTGTGCCTGATGTTCAACTGCATAGCGCTGGCCTACTCGGTCCTCATGGTTCTCTATCCGCACGTATTCAATCCGCCGGAAGTGATGATGAGCCTGCTACCCATCGGATTCTTCGTGTTCAAGCTGTCCAAGATGATGGTGCTCTACCGCTGGCGACTGCGCGCCAATATCTGGCAAAGCATCGGGGCTGGCATTGCCGGTCTGTCCGTGTCCCATACCATTGCACGTGCCATGCTGGCAGGGCTGCATACCACCAGCATCGGATTTGTCCGCACGCCAAAGCTGGCCAGTGGTCATTGCGTCCTGCAGGCGATCATGGTGGTGCGCGAAGAAGCCCTGATTGCCGTGGCATTGATCCTCGCAGCCTGTGCGATGGGTGCACGGGATGATTTCTACCTGACCGATACCAGGTTGTGGATGACCCTGCTGCTGATCCAGAGCGTACCCTACGTATCCGCCGTCATACTGTCACTGATCAGTACATTCGAAAAACTGCCGACCCGGCTTTTCAACGACAGGCCCGAGGACTCCCTGCTCGGACGCATGTCTGAATCGCTGGCAAGGGCCAGGCAATGATGATGCACAGGGTCGAATCATCACCGGCAGCAGACAGCGCGGAAGCCGGACTTGCGCAGAGCAAGGCCACGCAGGTACGTGCTGTCAGTCAGGGTGTGGGTCACCTGTTCACACAGATCCTTATCCTGGCAGTGTTCACGCTGCTGATCACACTTGCCTGCCGCTACGTGCTGGATACCGTTTTCGAACTGAATCTGCTGGCCGAGTTCTGGCATCGTGACTATCTTGGCAATCTGCTGATTGCTCTGCTGGCCTACGCGCTGGTGCAGTCAAGAAACCGCGCGCTGGTGCTGACCAGCGTCATCGTGATTGGCTTCCAGATGGCCAACGGCGGCAAGCTGTCCGTGCTGGGAACACCGGTCAGCCCGGATGACTTCATGAACGTGCAGAACCTGTTCTACCTGACTGAAGGCTGGCGACGCATTGCACTGATGCTGCTGGCAGCCCTGCCACTGATTACCGCGGTGCTGTTGATACCGTTCCGGCGTAAATCGGCATGGGTGCTGCTGGCAATGCTCAGCGGCACGCTGGTTCTCGTCAATCAGTACAGCGAACCGCTGCGGGTGTACCTGGACGCACGATTCGGCAATTCGGTCTGGAACCAGCCTGAGAATTTCAAACGACGTGGATTGGCATTGCACGTTACCCAGGAATCGGTGCGCACGCTGGCCAAGATCGGCAAGCACCCCGACAGGGCTGCCGTACTGGCGGCCACACAGTCACTGACCGGCCAACTACCCACCCTGAAGGGAGAGTTCAATATCGCAACAGCGTCCCGGCCGGCGCCACACGAGGAACAGCGCAACGTTCACATCATCGTCCTCGAGTCGTTTTTCGATCCGATGACTCTTGGACCGGATTGGGTGCCCGAGGATCCTTTTCCCGCCTCGTTTCGTGAATTGTGGGCGCAGTCTGGCAATACGCATGCACTGTCACCGGTATTTGGTGGCTATACGGCCAACGCGGAGTTTGAAACCCTGTGCGGATTTCCGGTGACAGAAAATGCCGTGTTCTTCGAAGGCTGGCTGCGCCGAAAAGTCCCCTGCCTGCCTGCCATGCTGGCTGAAAGGGGATACCGCACCATTGCCTCGCATCCCAACGTTGCGGGTTTCTGGAACCGCACGCATGCCTACAATCTGGTGGGATTCGAACGTTACCTGAGCAAGGAATACTTCAACCTGGACGACTCGGTACAGGGCCTTCTGCTGGACCACAGTTTTTATGATCAGGTATTTGCCAGGATCAGCCAGCCCGATGATCATGCCCCGGTACTGAACTACATGCTCACCTACCATGGTCACCTTCCCTACCCCAGCAACGAGCAGTATCCCGACAGGATAAAGGCCGGGCAGGATGCGCCTCTGCTCCACGGGTACCTGAACCAGCTCTGGTACAAGTCACGCGATCTGATGGCCCGGGTCGAATTGCTCAGAGCCCAGGATCCCGATTCACTGATTGTCCTCTTCGGTGATCACCTGCCTTTTCTCGGCCCCAACTATGGCGTCTATACGGAGGCGAAGAATCTTCCGGCCGATCGCGCCGATTTTACCGGCGCCATGCTCGAGTATCTGGTCAGCACGCCGTTGATCGTGATCGACGGTGACAGGGGTCCACTGACTCTCGGCAAACTTCCCCTGTACAGACTGCCCGCACTGATTCTCGAATTGCTGGGCGATCAGGACGGTGCCGGGATGCTGAACTGGACTGTCAATCCGGTGGGAGAGGTGATTCGGCCGATTTACGGCATGCATGTCAGCGTACAGGGAGACTCAGCCATTGCCTGCCCCGATGAAACCGTGGTCGCTGCCAACTGCGCCGCGTCCGCCAGCTGGCTGGCCCGTACGCGGCTGCTCATCAATGATCTGTTCACCGGCAAGCAGTACAGCCTCAGCAAACTCACGCAGCCTGCAACGTTGAGTGGCAGTTGAGGAGGCCAGGCCTCAGTGGGTTTCCTCGTGTGCCAGCAGGCGGCGCTTTCTGTCCACTCCCCACCGGTATCCCGCCAGCTTGCTGCCGGCACCCAGTACGCGATGACAGGGCACGATGACGGCAACCGGATTTGCCGCGCAGGCGCTGGCCACCGCGCGCGCCGCCTCAGGCTTGCCAATGCTGGCAGCCACTTCGGCATAGGTGGCCGTGTCACCAGGCGCAATGTCACGCAGGGCAGACCACACTTTCTCCTGGAACGCGGTACCCTGGATATCAAGAGGCAGTCGTGCAGCCAGTGACGGATCCTCGATGCCAGCCACTACCTGCTCAACCAGTTGCTGCAACGTCTCCCGGTCACGCACCAGGCTGGCCTTGCAGAAGCGCGCCGTGAGATCCTCGACAAGCTGCGTCTGAGACTCGCCGAACAGGATGCTGCACACACCGATGCGGGTAGCGGCGACCACGATTTTTCCGAAACGCGTCGTGGCGAACGCATAGCGAATGTGCATGCCCTCACCCTGTCGTTTATAGACACGGGCAGGCATGCCCAACCGCTGTGCACCGTCTGCATAATAGGCAGCAGAACTGTGGTAGCCGGCTTCATAGATGCCATCCAGGACTTCCCCATCGCCACCCAGAATGTGGGCTGCACGTTGAGCACGCACTGATTTGATGTATTGCTTAGGACCTATTTGCAGGAATTGCCTGAACAGTTTCTGCAGATGGAATCGACTGACGCCGAGTTGCATGGCCAGCGCATCGACCTTGACAGCTTCCTCAGAGTCGGAAATCAGCACACAGGCTTTCTCGACCAGCTGGCGCTGGCGCTCCAGCAATGGTGGCTCATCTGAGCGACACCGCCTGCACGGTCTCATGCCATCGGCGATGGCCGCGCTCCGGTTGGCATAAAATCGCGTGTTACGCTTCAGGGCTGCTCGCGAAGGACACGATGGATGACAGTAGATGCCCGTGGTAACGACGCCATACAGAAAACTGCCATCTGCTGCGCTTTCGCGCGCCTGGACTGCCTGCCAGCGCTTCTCGTCTGTGTCGTAGATAGACGGCATGAAGGGCCTCCCCGGGAGTGAGTCTATTGTGCAGCCAGTAGACTAACGCCGACAAGCTCTGCTGTCGTCCCGAAAAGTGGTCTCAAACAGTGAATGGCATCGACCCTTGCATACCGACGCCGAAAAGATCAGCTGATCGAGAGATAGATCTCGCGTATACGCGAAATGCCCTCATTGTCGACCGGCTTGGATATATAGCCTTTGACCAGGGGAAATTCCTCTGCGCGCTCCCTGTCCTGCGCACTATCGGACGAGGTAAATATCAGGACCACCAGATTATCGGGGCCCTGGCCATCAGAGATCAGTTTCTGAGCCGCGTCTATCGTCTGGAACCCGTCAAGCCCGGGCATATTGATGTCCATCAGTACCAGCAGGGTGGCAGGGCCATCGCGGCCAGACCGGTCGGCCATGAAGTATTGCTGCAGAAACCGATCGCCACTTGGCAATTCATCGAGCAATTCAAAGTCGTCTGTCCTGGCCAGTCGACGACGGATCAGGTAACGATCCACCTCCTGATCATCGACAACCACTACCGGTATCTTCATTGGCCATTCCCTTCGTGCAGGGGAAGCGTAATAGTGAAGGTCGTTCCCGTGCCCTCGATGCTTTCCAGTGCTATGGTTCCATTCAATCGTTCTATCTGCTTCTTCACCAGCGCCAGTCCCAGACCGTCGTCGCTACGCTCGTCAATACGCTTGAACATTTCGAATACTGCATGCTGACTCCCTTCGGGTATACCGATACCGTTGTCTGTCACGGCAACTGTCAGGTTCTCGTCTCTACTGCTGGTTCTGATGATGATGTCGTTGTTTTCCTTGTCATAGTCACGATACCGAATGGCGTTTGACAGCAGGTTCTCAAGAATGACCTTGAAAGTATTGAGCTCGACCGATACCGGATCCGCATGATCCAGTTCCAGAAGCAACCGGACATTGAACTCATTGGGCCCCGTCAGGTCCAGCCACATTTCCCGAATGATCGGCTCCAGCATGACTGTCTCGTACGTGAACGCATCCCGATCGACGCGCGCTATCGCCAGTACACCTTCAACCTTATCGGCACTTCGACGGCTGATCTGCAGACACTTTTGCAGATTCTCGCGCACTTCCTCAAGATTCCCGTCATCCAGGTCCTCGTGACAGACGGCCAGGAGCCCCACTATCGACGACAAGGGTGCTTTGAGATCATGGCTGGCGCTGTAGGCAAACTGCGTGAGTTCATTGTTCACCTGAGCAAGCTCCCTGGACTTCGCAGCGACCATCCGCTCCGCTTCCAACCGCTCGGAAAGATCAATGATGGTACTGACCACCATGGTCTGGGTAGGCGTTTCAACCGGGGTGAGCGCGATTTCCACCGGTATCCTGTGACCATCCCTGTGCAACGCGTGGAGATCCAGTTCCTTTGCCATTGGTCGCGCGTTGCTGGCACTCATGAAACTGTTGCGATAGGTCGGGTGGACGTGCCGTATCTCGCGGGGAACGAGCCGCTCCACCGGACTGTTCAGCAATTCGGTTTCTTCATAGCCGAACAGCAGCAATGCAGCCTTGTTGACGAAAACGATCAAGCCTTGCTCATCCACCATGATCATCGCGCTGGCAGCAGCATCCATGGCCAGATTCATGCGGTTTTCGTGCAGCTTTCGATACCGGATATCCAGTGCAACCACCAGGGCACAAATCTCCCCGTCCACCGTCACCGAGTCCAGGCCCAGCTCCAGCGGGATGATCTCGCCTGTTTTGGTAATGCCATTGAGATCTCGTCCATGCCCCATGTTTCTCTTCGACGGAAGCCTGAAATAGGCCTCCCGCAGATCCGGATGGTGTTTGTGAAACGATTCAGGAATGAGGATCTCGACCCGCTCACCACTCAGTTCCGATGGCTCGTAGCCAAACAGGCCGTCAAGCAACTGGTTGGTCAACATGATCTCGCCTGTCTTGGATACCAGCAGCATCGGAACCGGTGAAATGGCCAGAGCCAGCTGGTACTGGTCAAGCTGCAGCATCTCTTCTCGTGCAGTCATGGTTCAGAAAATCTCAATTTCCAGATTGACGCTCATGGCCGCCTCGACTCCGGCATCAAAGGTATTCCAGGGGTTGACGAAGTTACTGTTGAATCTGGCCTCGTACTTGAACTTGACAGCTACTGGCCCCCGTACTTTCCAGGACAGTGACGCCTCGGCTTCCGAGAAGCGATTCCTGCCACCAAAGTCGGAATCGAAATCAAGCGCCACGGCGATCTTGTCATTCAGCCGTCGATTCAATCTCAGTCCCACGTACCCGATGGCGCCTTCCTCGGATTCTCCGGAAACCTGCACCAGCTTCTTGCGTCCTACACCCACGGCGGCACTGATGAAATCCCTGCGGCTCTTCCACAGCTTGTAACCGACACCGGCTACCTGCCGAGTTGACGACTCAATGTCCGCAGGCTCGTTGAATTCAGCATCCGCAAGGAGGAAGGCATAGTGCACCGAGGTGAAAAACCAGCGCGGCTGGACACTGATGAACCGCCGGTCATTGGTCGTGCTCTTGACCATATCCCGAACCGGCAGGCCGTCCTCATCCCTGATCTCCTCCCCCTGCGCATTGCGCCTGGTAACCAGCGATTCGCTGGAACTGCGATACACCTTGGTCGTAATCTCGTGTTCGAGTCGAGCACCCCGATAGGTGAAATCAGTGCGTGCAGATACCGCACTGCTATCGGTGGCACCGAACGTTGCCAGAGCACCGAGCTGCACCTTGCCATCCCAGCCCTGCTGGAGATTTCGCGGCATCTGGTAACCCGCCAGTGCGTTGCCGGACATGACCAGGTACACCAGCATGCCCGTCAGGCCGGTGGCGATGCTGTTTCGAACCATTGAATTCACATTCCCCCGTTCTCTCTGGTGACCGATGTGCCGCCACGAATGCGAAACACCACATGGAATCCAATATCAATATCCGCGCCAGTCTGTGCCTGGCGACGTCGAACGGGGGCTGTGGACAGAAGTTTGACGGCAGTGCAGGTATTTCTTACAAATCAGGCGAAGGATGTCCTGCGAGAAACGTGCTTGTTACACTCTCGACACCCTTGCACGCGCCAACCGATATACCCAGGAGATCATCATGGAATCACCCTCGAGTGAAGCAACACTTGAACACCTCATGGAACAACTGGGTCTGGATGACAGTGATGATGCGCTGCAGGCTTTTCTTGCCACCCACGGTCCCTTACCTGCCACCATGAAAATTGCCGACGCGCCCTTCTGGAATGATTCGCAGGCAGCGTTCCTGCAGGAGGCAATCGCCGAGGATGCTCAGTGGGCCATGGCCGTGGACCAACTGGATGCGCTGCTGCGTAAGCGGCCCTGATTCGCAGCTTACGCGGTTGCCAGCGTGTGGACTCCGCTGGTCGCCTGTCCAGGAGTCACCCCCCCGGTCTACTGGCGGATCATTGCCGGGGTATCGAGATCGATGCTCTCCTGCAGGTCCTCGATACTGTCTATCAACAACTGGGCAGCGTAGCGGGGGTTATGCGCCCAGCTTCCCGGGTCCTTGGCGACGAACTGATAGTTATAGGCTGCACGTAGCAGTCGGGGCGTCCAGGACTGATATCGATTGGGGAACACCGCCTCGCCCTCATCGACCTGCCCGTTCGCGTCAGTGTCCTGGAAGAAGTAGGGGTAGCTACCTGAATCGTACACCACCGGTGACTTCGACACGCCGGTGGCATACAGGGTAATGGCGTCGTACAGCAGGCGGTGAAGATTGGCAAGTTCCACGGAGACACCAGCCGTCGTGTCTCCATCACCATCATGATCCGGCGACCCGAGTCGTATGCTGGCGAGCTGATCTTCGGCGATTCCTTCATGGCACTCCGTGCACTGCTGCGATCGCACGCTCAACGCATGAGGATCGTGACAGCCGACACAGTTGTTCAAGGGCTCTGGATGAGTGAAACGAGCGGCGTATGCCTTTCCCGCGTATTCATACCCGCCCCGTACCTCACTGCCATACAGACTCGCCGCGGCAGCTCGATAATGTATATTCATGAATGACAGATCCGCCGAGACACCATCGTCCGGCAGAGCCTCAAGATTTTCATTCACACCGGGCGTTGACATACGTCCCTGGTGACACAGCGTGCAACTGGTCGATGTACCCGTATCGGTCACGGAGAGCCCGGACGGAAAGACCACCTTGTCGAGTTGGCGGAGTGCGTCATTGTGGCAACTTGCGCACTCGATCACCGTGCCGGTCCTGGCAGCATGCTCCACCGTGCCGGCGGCAGATCCATCCTCGCCCAGAAAGTCGAGAAAGCCGGTCGTCGAATGGCAGCTTGCGCATCCCGTGGGAATTTCACCCTCCTTGTCCCAGTGGCGAAACGACTCGGAGCTGTCGTCAGCATGCGCTGATCCGGACCACAGCGATTCGATGGCCGGTTCATCGGCGTAAACCTGCACAGGAGCGAGAAAGCCGCTTGCCAGCAGCAGGCCGATGGCGCCTGGCAGATCACGCCACAGTCCGGGCGGGCGCGGCCGGCATGTCGATGCCTGGTGCGCGCGACTGACGAATTCACCGAGTACTCTCAACCACATATCGACTCACTCCAGCCAGCCTGATCAGACATCCAGCGGGGTTCTGCATATGATGCAAGACCCTGCCCCGATTCTGGACGACGTCTTCACGTGGTATCTTGACCAGGATCAAATAGCGTCGCACTGCAGAGGGCTGTAATGAGCAGGTGAAAACCGTAACACTCAAGCGCGGTCTGGCCCTGGCACTCGACGGTGCTCCCGAGCAGACATTACATGACGGACCGCCAATACGGCATGTTGCCTGGCAGCGGCCGGCGAACACGCTATTACAGCCTGAGGAAGCAGTTACCGAGGGGCAGCCGGTGCGCATGGGCGAGGGGCTGTTTCGGGATCGACATGCGCCCCAGGTGCGACACCTTGCCCCGGCAAGCGGAATCGTCTCCCGCATCGAGAGAGACTCGCGGCAGCAACTGACTGCCATCGAAATACGCTGCGACGCGTCTATGGCCTGCCGCGTCGAGCGCTTTGCCCCGGTAGACAATGCCCACCAGTTGCGTGACCTGTTGCAGCGTTCGGGACTCTGGACGCATCTGCGCCAGCGGCCTTTCGAAACGACGCCACCACCCGATGCCACCCCGGCGGCCATTTTCATCACGGCCATGGATACCCGGCCACTGGCCGCCGACCCTGCCGTCATCATCGCAGCCCGCGCCACCGAATTCGGCATCGGTGTCGATGCGCTCGCCATGCTGACCGCTGGACCAGTGTATGTCTGCCAGGAGAAGGCAAGCAGACTTCCCGACAGGCAATGTAAGCGGGTCCAGGTGGTGGCTTTCTCCGGTACTCATCCAGCAGGACTGGCAGGTGTGCATATTCAGCAGTTATACCCTTGCGACCGGGAACACCCGGTCTGGCATATCGACTGCCAGGACGTCATTGCCATCGGCACCTTGCTGCAATCGGGTACCCTGGACTTCGGGCGCGTGATCGCATTGGCAGGATCGAACGTACGTCAACCCAGACTGCTGAAGACCCGCCTGGGTGCCAGGCTGGACGATCTGCTGGCAGGTCAATTACGGGATACTAAAAATACCGATCCGATCTGTGGCAGCGTGTTTGCAGGGAAGCACAGACGATGGCTTGATCGATTTGATCGACAAGTCGTGTCATCGGGCATGTTGTCGATGCGTTCAGGCACGGCAGTCTCGTTCATGTCAAAGTCCGGGGCAAAGTCCGGGACAAGGTCCGGGACAAGGTCCGGGGCAGAATCTGGGGACATTCAGCTGAATGGCTTCGCCGCCGAACCCCGGTTTGATCGAATCAGCGCTCTGAGCATGCCCGCTGTGCCGCTTCTCCGGACTCTGGCCAGACTGGATTTCGCTGCGGCCGAATCCATGGGTTGCCTTGATCTGGCGGCCGAAGACCTTGAACTGCATGCCTTCGTCTGCCCGGTCGGTAACGACTATCCGGCTGCGCTGACCCGTTGTCATCGACAGTTGACAGGTCATCCATGAATCTTCCCGAGTGGCGGCCGGGCCATACCAGTGGCAACACGCCAGTCACAAGCCCGCTGACCAGTGTCTGGCAGGCAGAACGGATCGCCTTGCTCTGGCTGCTTGCACTGGCCCCGGCAGTCGGTTTCGCCATCTGGCAGGAGCCGGCGGGCTGGCTGCGAACAGCGTTTCTCGTCGCGCTGTTACTGCAAGCCTGGCAACTCTTGTTTCGCCTGATGCTGCCGCCGGCAGGAGCGCTGTTCAGCATCCAGGACCTGGTTCACGCACTGCTTTTTGCCCTGTTGCTGCCGGTTGATTTCGGCATCCGGGAAATCGTCTTCACGGTGAGCTTCGGCAGCGTATTCGGCGACCGTCTCTTTGGCGGACGGGGTTTTTCGTTTCTCAATCCGGTGGTCACCGGGATGGGCTTTGCCCTGTTCACCTTTTCATCGACCAGCAGCGACATTCCGCTGTCTGCTGTTCCCATTGCAGCCCTGCTGATACCTGCCATCGTGCTGACCAGTGTCGAATTGATATCGATACGGACGCTACTGGGTATACTGGCCAGTGCCGTGTTCCTGCTCGCAGGATCCCCAGGCGAGGCAGCGTCCTGGCAGCTTGAGCAGTCGAGCACCCTGGCACTGGTCGCCCTGTACCTGGTCACCGATCCTGCAGCGGGCGGCTCCACCGATGCGTCTCGCTTTGCTCATGGTCTGTTGTTCGGTGTGCTGGCGATGGTCTTACTGCACGCTGACCAGGACGTGCTGGCAGCGGCCATCAATGCTGCCCTGCTGGCCAGTCTCTCGGCACCTCTGCTGGACCACCTGGTCGTGCAGATGCTGGCATATCGACGTGGGCAACGCCTGCTGCTGCAGCGCCGTGCAGTGGTCGATGCAGTGATGGCTGCCGGGAAAGAGGGGCGGTCGCCGGCAGCAGGGCCGGAGCGGGACCAAGCCGATGTCTGAGCGGCACATGACAGACAGGCTCGGCTCTCCCGAGCACAGCCACCTCACAGGACGGCCGCCCGATGGGGTCGTGCGCAATGTCATCGCCACTGCAACCGTGGCCGGCCTATGCGCCTTGCTGGTAGCGACTGCCGCCGTCCTGCTGCAACCGCGTCATGCCGCCCATCTGCAGGCGGCACGTCAGGCCAGCATGGCCAGGCTCATCGAATCGATTCCGCAGCTGCAGAGCATCGTCCTGTCCAGCACGGCGGATTCGCTGCAGAGCCGGATCGTGGAACTTGACACAGGTTGTTTCGTAGCGGGAATGGATGCCGACGCCTTCGATGCGCGCAAGGCTCTGGAGGAGCCCTCCCAGAGTCGTGAGCTGAGCGCAGCTGACGGTGATGTGACAATGATGCCCAGTCGCCGAGCGCATTTCGCGAAGGTGGATCTACTCTATGACAGGGAGAGGCTGCAAATGGCCATTCTGCCCGTTTCCGGTCCAGGCTACCAGTCAACCCTGCACGCATGGCTGGTACTGGCGGCGGATCTGAACACCATCGTCGCCCTGGCGATCAGCGAACAGGGTGAAACACCGGGTATTGGAAGCCGCATAGAGAATCCGCAGTGGCAACAGTCCTGGAGTGGCAAGCAGATTCTGGACGAAAACGATCAGGTGGCGATTCGCGTGGTCAGGAACGCAGATGGCTCGCCCAATCAGGTTGACGGTATTTCGGGGGCAACGCGTACCAGTCAGGGCGTGAGCAACATGGTGCGTTTCTGGATGTCCGACCTGGGTTTCGGGCCATTGCTGCAGCACCTGCGACGTGGAGATCCGTGCTGATGAAATCACCAGCGAGCCTGATGCGGGCACCACTGCGTCGAAACAATCCAGTGACCGTGCAGGTGCTGGGCATCTGCTCGGCACTGGCTGTGACCACATCACTGACCACGGCCCTGACCATGTGTGCAGCCCTGAGCGTGGTGCTATGCGCCGCCAGTACGATCATCAGCGCCCTGCGCCATCACATTCCCAATTCAACCCGGTTGATCATCCAGATCACCATCATCGCTTCACTGGTCATTGTCGTGGACCTGTTGCTGAAGGCCTATGTCTACGACATCAGCGTGCGCCTGTCCGTCTTTGTGTCTCTGATTGTGACCAATTGCCTGGTACTGGGGCGTGCAGAGGCGTTTGCGATGAAACAACCGGTTGGGCGCAGCCTGCTCGATGCCATGGGCAACAGTGCAGGCTACAGTCTTGTACTGATCATCGTGGCGAGTATACGGGAGCTCGGTGGCAGCGGGTCGCTCATGGGTTACGCCATTCTGCCACTTGCCAGCGAAGGTGGCTGGTTCGAACCCCTGTCCTTTTTACTCAAGGCACCCAGTGCTTTTTTCATCATCGGACTACTGGTCTGGCTGGGCCATCGGCGGGACGACGCTGACAGTGTGGAGTTGCCGGACCATGACAGCCATCTGGTCATCACCCAGGCGCAGGAAGGGAGGCAACGCCCGTGACCGAGCTGTTCGTGACGGCCATCGTTGCCGACAATCTTGCACTGGCCTTCTTCCTCGGCATGTGTACCTTCCTGGCCGTATCCAGGCGTGTGGCGACGGCCGTCGGGCTGGGCATCTGCATGATCGTGGTGCTGGGGTTGACACTGCCGCTGAATCAGCTCGTCTACACCCATTTTCTGCGTCCAGGCGCCCTGGCCGGCTGGGGGCTTCCCGAGCTCGATCTGTCCTTTCTGACACTGGTCTGTGCCATCGGCCTGATCGCAGCCGTCGTGCAGGTTCTCGAGATGCTGCTGTACCGGTACGTACCCGAGCTGTTTGATGCCCTGGGCGTCTTCCTGCCACTGATCACCGTCAACTGTGCCATTCTCGGCGGCAGCCTGTTCATGGTCGAGCGGCAGTACACACTCGCAGAGAGCGCAGTCTATGGCATCGGCAGCGGGATCGGCTGGGCGCTGGCCGTCATCATGCTGGCGGCCATCCGCGAAAGACTCGAATTCAGCCGCATACCCGAAGGCCTCCGGGGACTTGGCATCAGCTTCATCGTCACCGGACTGTTGTCCCTGGGATTTGCCAGTCTGGCCGGGGCTGGCTGACCATGTCCACGATAGTCTATTCGTTACTGCTGTTTGTGGCATTTGCCACTCTGCTGGCACTGTTCATTCTACTGGCACGCCGCTGGCTGGTACCCGACAGACCCATCGCCATCAGGCTCAACAGCGACAGGCAAATCACCGGACACTTTGGCCAGAAACTACTGCAGGCCCTGAATGAGTGCGATATTCATCTGCCCTCTGCCTGTGCCGGAGCCGGCACCTGTGGACTGTGCCATGTGCACCTCACACACACAGCACCGCCACCGACACCGATAGACAAGGCCCTGCTGAACCCTGACCAGATCAGGTCCGGTGAACGACTTGCCTGTCAGTTGAGCCTGCGGACCGATATCGAGATCACGCTGGCGGACGAGGTGCTGTCGACCAGCTCCTGGCAAGCCCGGGTAGTGTGCAACCGTTCGCTGTCACCCCTGATACACGAGATAGAGCTGGCCGCTGACACACAACCCTTTCAGTTCGAATCCGGAGACTTCATGCAGCTCACCGCACCGGCAGGCACCACCCTGCTGAAGGATGTGGACCCGGGAGATACGCACCGTGCTGCCTGGCAGTCCCTGAACATCAGTCAGCTGGGTGTGCGCTCGGAACACCCTCAAACCCGTGCGTATTCTCTGGCCAATCGCCCGGAAGATACGCAGTCCGTCATCCTGATGATCCGGCTCGCCCTGCCGCCTGCCCCCGGCGTCGCACCTGGCGTGGTATCGAGCTACCTGTGCACCCGGCGGCCAGGTGACAGGGTTGAATTATCAGGGCCCCACAGGGGGTTTCGCATCGTGGATGAATCACGCGAGCTGGTCTTCGTTGGCGGCGGTGTGGGCATGGCGCCACTGCGCTCGATGATTCACCGCCAGACTGCTCGCCAGCATGCGCTGCCCATGAATTTCTATTACGGTGCACGCACACAGGCTGATCTTTTGTATCGCGAGGAGTTCGACTCCCTGAGTGCAGCTGAAAACGGCTTTTCATGGACGCCGGCCTTGTCCGAGCCGGATCCCTCATGGAGCGGAGAACAGGGATTCATCCATACCGTGCTGAGAAAACAGTTTCTCGATGCACACCCTGTTCCCGCCAGTTGCGACTACTACCTGTGCGGCCCGCCATTGATGATCCGGGCCGTCGTCGATGAGCTGCATGCTGCAGGTGTGCAGGATACCCACATCTACAAGGACGAGTTTGGCTGAGACGGGCACGCTCGTCGGGTCAGGCATTTCCGGAACCACAGCCTACCGTCGCAAAGGCACCGCCACACCCACCTGAATGAGCTCACTGCTTCACCATCCAGAGCATATCGACCGAGTGCTTCTTGGCGCCGGCATCCTCACCGATCAATAAAGTGCCATCGCTCAGCGCGAGAATATTGTCCGGGTTGGCAGGCCTGTCCTCATCACAGCGCCCATCAGCAGTCGTTTTACCAATGACGTAGGGATCGATTCGGGTAATGTCGTAATCCGCACCGGTCCGTGCAATGTAGGTACCCCCGCAGCTTTCTGCAGTCAGTGCGATGTCACCCCCATCGTGCAGATCCATTTCCCCGCTGGACCAGTGTTTATGCCCCCAGCTTTTGTCCATGGTGACAGACAGGCTGGATGCAGACAGGTAGACCGTATTGCCCACCGCGGTAACGCCCTCGAGCTTGTCCCATTCGTTGCTTGCACCCATGGCGGCAGCCGTCCTGCGGCTCTCCAGGAATGCCGCACGTGCATCAGCGGCCTGGCCATTTGCGTAGGCGATTATCTCTTCGTCCGAGATATAGCTGCTCTGTCCATCCACGTAGTCATCGACAGTGACCGTATCGTACTCGGCAATCCACAGCGCTATCTGTTCGTTGTTACCACTGCCAAGCTCTATCCAGGTGACATCGAAGCCGGCCCTTTCGGCATCATCCTCATCGTCCTGTACAAGTTTTGCCGCGTACAGTGTACCGGCTGACAAGTCTCCCTTTTGCCGGGCAACGAACTTGAACAGCACACCGCCGGATGCGGTGTTGTATTTGCTGTCACTGTAGGCGGCGGAATCATCATCGCTCATGTATACGGTTTTCATGTCCGGCATGATGGCCGCCGTCTCATGTGACAGCCTCCCGGTTGCGTAGTGTTTCAGCGGCTGCTCATTAGCGGATGCAGGCTGGTTTATCTCGATCATGTATCCGTAGCGATATGGATTGGACATTCTGCCCAGGTAGTCACTGACATTCTTCGGCTTGATATAGCTGTTGTCGTTGCCATCCTGAAAACTGGCGCGCTCATCGTCGTCGTGATTGTCCGGATGATTCCAGACCGCCGTGTTGTAGAAGAAATACTCTTCTGCCAGTAGCGGTGTTCCCCAGGGTGTCAGGATGCCGGAGCACAACACGAAGCCGCCATCTACCGATGAGAGATCCACCATTTTCGACTGGTCGTGATCCGCCTGCCATTTGCCGTCGACCCGGTTCAAGGCAAGGCGGCTGAGGGCACCTATGCCGTTGCGTCCGGCTCCCTCCCAGGCGGTGTACAGCAAGGCGGAATTGGCACCCGTTGGCACGAAGCCATTGAAATCAGGCGCGTTGGAGATATACATCAGATCGCCTTTGACATCATAGACACCCCCCAGTACCTGTCCGGAACCCAGCGCATCACCGGCTTTGCCAAGAATGATGTATTGACCGTCGGCAACGGAGACGCCATCCCGCTGCCCCTCTTCGGGCACCGCCATACTGCCAGCGGTAAAACTGGCTGCATCGAACCCGTGCAGATAGCCCAGCAGTGCCGGTGGTGCATCATCCCTGAACGTGTTCTTGCCGCCCGGATGCTGGGCGTTGAGCAGGATATCGCCCAGAGCCGTGGTGGACAGGCCTGTCACTTCGGCACCATCGGGCATCGTGGCGATGCGGGTCAGTGTCTGCTCTGCGTGGACGTGATTGACAAGTGCCAGGGTGATAATGACTATCCCCATTGTGGCTGCATACAGGGGTGGTTTCATGAAGGCATTCTCCTGCTCTATTCGTAAGGGGAAGCCTAACTTCTTCGGCTGCGTAGCGCCATTGGAAACTGGCGAGCGAGCGTCAGACGCCGGCGATGCGTAATGCCAGCGCCGTCCACAGCGGTAAAGTCAGCAAGCCCATGGTTGTCGACTGCATGACCACCGTCGCCACCTGCGAACGATCCGCACCATAACGAGCCGCCAGTACATGGGCTGCGGAAGCGGTGGGCAACGCCGAGAAAATGAGTAATGTCGCTGGCAATATTCCGCGGTAATCACCCAGCAGCACAACCGACCCGACGAGCGCAGGCAGCGCCAGCAGCTTGATACCGATGATGGCCAGGGCGTAGCGATCAGGTGGCCAGATGCGGAACTGTCGAAGTGCAGCACCCAGTGACAATAGAACAACTGGAATAGCAGCATCGGCCAGCCTGTTGACAAAGGCCGAGGCCATCGGTGGCAACGGCTTGCCGACCAGACCGACGGTAATTCCGGCAAGGCTTGCCAGCAGGAACGGATTCAAGGCGATTTCCGACAGTCGTCTCCATCGCGAATCCGATTGCTCGCGGGTCATGGCCAACACCGCGTAGAGATTGGCCAATGGAATGGCCAGACCGACGATGATGGCCAGCACGCTGGCGGCTTCGGCGGGCAGGGCTGAAACAGCAACGAACCCGAGTGCAGTATTGAAGCGCCAGGCATTTTGCGACACGCCAGCCCGGGTACTGCGTGAATACCCTCTGGAGAGCGAGCCTGCGCAGAGCACCAGCAGAAATCCGGCCGTGACGATGGCACACGCCAGCAGTCCGGTCTGCACCAGCGCTTCTGCAGCAATCGGGCGTTGCGATGCCGCCGCAAACAGCAGGGCGGGGTAGAACAGGTAGTAACACAGTTTGTCGATCTGCAACCAGCTCGCCAGTGCGATACGCGATCCGATCAGGGCGCCAACGGCTATGATGCCGAAATCGGGCAGCAGGGAGACCAGCGTATTCACATCGAGCGCTGAGTGTCTTCCCGATCGAGAACTCGCCGTACGGCAGTCGACAGGCTGGCCTTGTCGTACGGTTTTCGCAGGAGATTGTCCAGCAACCCGGCCCTGTATTCCGCTTCGGCAGCCATTGGCATGTCATCATTACTGGTGAACCCGCTGGTAATCAGCACCTTCAGCGCTGGACAGACCTGGCGAGCGGCCATCGCCAGTTCATAGCCGTTCATCGCGCCAGGCATGATCACATCGGCAAACAACAGATCGATATTGGCGTTAGCCTCGAGCAGCTCCAGCGCCGCCTGGCTGTCACTGGCCGTGAACGTTTCATAGCCGAGATCACGCAGGTTTGACACGGCGATGTCGACCAGTGCGGTTTCATCATCAACGATCAGTATGGTCTCGTACCCGTATTGCAGCTCTGATGTCCGGCTGTCAGCCGGTGCGGTGTCGACCTCCCGCCCGGCGCGCGGCAAATACAGTCTCACCTCGCATCCTTCACCAGGGGCAGAAATGATCTCCAGTTGGCCCCCTGAGCGATGGAGGAAACCGTAAACCATGCTCAGACCAAGACCCGTTCCCCCGCTTGCCCCCTTGGTGGTAAAGAATGGCTCGGTCGCCCTCTTGCTCACTTCCGGCGTCATGCCATGACCATTGTCAAGAACGGACAGCATCACATACTCACCTGAGCTGATCTGCAGCTGCCGGTCCGGATGTCCGTCATCGATGACCTGGTTGGATGTGCTGATGACTAATTCACCACCTGCAGGCATTGCATCACGCGCGTTGAGTGAAAGATTCAATATGGCGTCCTCAAATTCTCCAGGATCGATTTCCACACTCCACAGATCCTCCTGCAGACTGATTCTGGTGCTGATGGATGCCGTCAGGGATTTCGCCAGCAGTGCCTCCATTGCGCGGATGAGTCCGTTGAGGGATACGCACTTAACCAAGCCGGGCCTGGTTCGCGAAAAGCCAAGCAGTCTATGTGTCAGCTCTGCACCACGACTGGCCCCCTTGTACGCAGACTGAACCAGCCTGAGTAACTTTTCATCGTGTGCCAGCAGATTCTCCATGAGTTCCAGGTTGCCCATGACGATACCGAGTATATTGTTGAAATCGTGGGCGATACCTCCCGTGAGCTGACCCACCGTCTCCATTCTCTGAGCGCGACGCAGGCTGTCTTCAAGCTGCTTGCGTTCTGTGATGTCGGTGACCACGGCGCCCAGTCCGTCGATTTCTCCCTGATCATTGAAAACCGGGAACTTGATCGTCAACAGGGTGTGCCACTGCTGGTCGTGTACCAGCAGGGCCTCCTGTTCAAGCTGTATCGCGACGCCGTGCTGCAGCACTTGCAGATCATGTTGTCGAGTGGCTACTGCCAGCTCCGGATCATGCACATCGGCCGGAAACAGGCCAACGAGTTCCTCGTTCCTTACCCCGAAGATTCGTTCAAATTCCCGGTTGATTCTCAGGTATCGTCCCTCACGATCTTTCAGGTAGATCTCAACGGGTGCGTTGTTTAAGATGGCATCGAGCTGCTGTTTGTAGACCAGCAATTCCCGGTTGGCTCGTTCGAGTTCATCCAGCTCGCGACGAAGCCGTTCGTTTTCTGGTTGCAGGTCGTCTCCAGGCATCAACTCGTCTATTCAGTCACCTGCGTCAATCAGGTGACTGTCAAGTTAACATAACCCATCAACGGCCGCCTGCCCGATCCGCCAGGCGCGCACGCGCGCGTCTGCTGGCAATCCAGACCAGGACGACGGCCGCGACCAGGCCGGCAATCACGATCATCAATTGCCCTGTTCCTGCTGTGCCGACTGCCTGGCCTAGAGATCCAATGTACACAACCAGTGCAGTGCCCGGCATGATGCCGATCAGCGTAGCCAGTACATAGGGTACGAATCGAATATGCATGACGGAGAACAGATAATTCTGCATGGAGTATGGAATCAGCGGGCACAACCTCAGCAGCAGAATCACCCGCCAGCCCTGCGCACTGAACGCTGCATGCACGGAACTCAGTCGCTGGTTCCGCTGTATCCACGTTGTGACCCGCTCGTGGGCCAGATAACGACCAATGAGGAAGGCGACACTGGCGGCCAGGGTGGTCGAGACGACCACCAGCGGGAAACCCCAGAAGCCATAGGCCAGCCCGGCACTCAGCGCCAGCGCGGAGGTGGGACCAAGTACCAGAGTCACACCCACGTACATGGCCACGAAGGCGACGACTCCGGCGACACCCAGATCCAGTATCCACACACGAAAGCGTTCGATCCACTCGGCCAGAGGTAACTGCCCCCACAGCAGCAGGATCAGCACGAGTGCAGAGAATCCAAGCGTCAAGCGCCAATGCAATTTCATCGTCCGGCAGTCTCAGACATCCCTCGATCTCGACTCAGGCAGGTCGTTCTATGGACACGATGTCACCGGCCATCACGTACTCTCCGCCGCCGAGTCGACCTATAGGATCCAGTTTGTCTGCCATGACCTTGACCCTGCCCTTGTGGTCCTGCCCGACCACGGAATCTGCCAGGTACAGGTTGGTGAGCTCCAGAAATGCGATCCATTGCTGGTTGATCATCCTGGTATCGACCAGGCATGCCGCGTAGGCGACCCGACACTCTGCCAGTCGCGGCAGGGGACTGCCCGGCATCGTGGCGGTCGCCAGCCCCAGCTCACCCACTTCCGAGATACCGCGTGAAGACGTAGCAGAGCTTGCCGTCATCGCCGCCGCCATTTCACGGTGTGCGATGTGTATGACACAGTCGGCCCGCCGTTCAAGATTGTAGCGAGTATCCTTGATTTCACCGTCTGCTCTGACACCCACCGACAGAACCACGACAGGGGGTGAGCTGCCCATGGCATTGAAATACGAGAAAGGAGCCAGATTATAATTGCCTGAATCATTCCCTGTCAGTATCCAGGCCACCGGGCGCGGCACGATGGTCTGGGTCATTGTCGCGTAGGTCTCGGCCGGCGTCAGGTCGGACATGTCGATATGCATGGGATTACCGGGGAACGTTGGATCACGACTTCACACTATACTCAAGTGATGCACGACAAACTGACCAGGGTGGTACCGCACGATGATGATGCATTGCATCATGACTCGGATGTGCCGGTTTTGACGCCTGCCGGTCAGTTCAAGCAGGCTGCCGTGCTTATTCCGGTGGTTCAGCACGACGATCAATGGCAGGTGCTGTTCATCCGCCGCGCCGCCAACAAGCAGGACAGGCACAGCGGCCAGGTCGCCTTCCCGGGTGGTCGACTGGAAGCGGGCGATTCGACACACATTGCCGCGGCACTGCGTGAAACACAGGAAGAGATCGGTGTGGATCCCGGGCGTGTCAATATCGTCGGGCATATCCGACCCTATATCACCATCAGCCATTATCAGGTGACCCCCATCGTGGGCGTCGTCGACTGGCCCACTACCCTGCGCCTGCAAAGCTCGGAGGTAGCAAGAGCCTTCCTCATTCCCCTGAGCTGGCTGCGCGACCAGGCCAATTTCACCATGCGCGCACGCCTTGAGATGGATCCGCTTTCTGCCCGGCGTCATCCGATCATCGTCTATAACGAATTCGATGGCGAAATTCTCTGGGGTGCCACCGCCCGCATGACCCTGAATTTTCTCAAGGCCATCGACGATGGCAAGATCCCGCTACCGCCGGGAAACGGCTGACCCGGATTCCGCGTCGCCCTGAGACTCCAGTGTGGCTACGGCAATTTTCATGCGCCGCAGTCCCTCCTCCAGTACAGAACGCGGACAGGCAAAATTGAGCCGCAGGTAGTGCGGCTGGCCGAACTGCTCACCGGCGGACAGGCCCACCCCGTGATCTTCAAAGAATCCCTTTGCATCCTCGAGCCCGAGACCCCTGGCATCGATCCAGGCCAGAAAGGTAGCCTGGATCGGCTCCACGACCAGACCCTTCACCCCTGCCAGCTGCGCCTGGACGCAGGCGTAGTTGCCGGCCAGGTAGTTCAGCAATTCAGCTCGCCACGGACCTCCATGGAGATAGGCGGCACGCGTGGCACAGTAGGCCAGTGGCGGAACCGAGGGCAGGATGGACTGACTGACAGCCCTGAAACGCCGGCGCAGATCCGGGTTGCTGATGATGGCATACGAGCAGTTCAATCCGGCAATATTCCACGTCTTGCTGGCGCTCATCAACGTGATGATGTGATCTGCCATCGCCGGGCAGGCTGCCGCCGTCGGGTAATGCCTGGCCTGTGTGTCGATGACAAGATCAGCGTGGATCTCGTCCGAGACCATGATGACTCCATACCGGGAACACAGTTCGGCCATTCGGTGCAACTCCTCGAGGGTAAACACCGTACCCGTGGGGTTATGTGGTGAGCACATCATCAACAGCCGGGTTTTGTCATTGAAGGCCGCCTCCATCGCCGGCATATCGTAGGTCCATCGCCCGTCCTGCCGGTGCAGTGGCACTCTCACCAGTGTCTGTCGTTGCGGTTCATGCGCATCGAAGAAATTATGGTAGATCGGAGGATTGACGACGATCTCGTCTCCGTCGGGGCAGAATGCGCGGCAACTGACGGCCAGCCCTGGTACCACGCCCGGCAGCCACACGATCCACTCGGGTTTCACCTGCCAGTGGAATTCGTCAGCCAGGTGGGCAATGACCACATCGGCCATGTCCTCGGGGGGGACGGTGTAGCCATAGAAGGGATGCTGCAAACGCTCTTCCAGCGCCTGCCGAATGGGCGCTGCCACCTTGAAGTCCATGTCGGCAACCCAGAAAGGCAGCACATCCCGATGCCTGTATCGCTCCCATTTCAGGCTTCCCGTATCACGGCGTGTGATCACCGTATCGAATTCGCTCTCTTCACTCATCGTGCGTCTGTTCCCGGTTGCTCGATCCATTGTATCGCCGCGGTCCGGGTGAATGATTGCGGTGGACGACAACAGAGTTCGATTTTTAAACAATTCGACCTTGACGCCCAGCGGCCTCACGCCCGCCGGCGGGCAACGTCCCGGGCGAAACCCGATACAATAGGCGGTTGTTACCGACCATTTCGCAACGCCGTGATTTCAACAGCTAACATCACCATCCAGTTTGGTGCCAAGCCTCTGTTCGAGAATGTCTCGATCAAGTTTGGCGAGGGAAACCGCTATGGACTGATCGGTGCCAATGGCAGTGGCAAGTCCACCTTCATGAAGATACTCGGCGGCGAGCTGGAGCCAAGCTCCGGCACGATAACCCTGTTGCCCGGTGTCCGCATGGCCACCCTGCAGCAGAACCAGTTCGGCTTTGAAGAATTCACTGTCATCGATACGGTCATCATGGGCCACAGGGAGTTGTGGACGATCAAGCAGGAGCGCGACAGGATTTACTCGATGGCGCAGATGAGTGAAGACGACGGTATGCGCGTGGCAGAGCTGGAAGTGCAGTTTGCCGAGATGGACGGGTACTCGGCCGAAGCCCGTGCGGGAGAGCTGTTGCTCGGTGCGGCCATACCCCTTGAACAGCACAATGTACCCATGAGTGAGGTGGCACCTGGCGACAAGCTGCGCGTACTGCTGGCACAGGTGCTGTTTGCCGATCCGGATCTGCTGCTGCTTGACGAGCCTACCAACAACCTGGACATCAATACGATCCGCTGGCTGGAAGGGGTACTCAACGAACGCAACAGCACCATGATCGTCATCTCCCACGATCGGCACTTTCTCAATAGCATCTGCACGCATATGGCGGACCTGGATTACGGCGAGATCAGGATCTACCCGGGCAACTATGACGACTTCATGCTCGCCTCGACACAGGCGCGAGAACGCCAGTATGCCGACAATGCCCGGAAGAAGGCACAGATCGCCGATCTGCAGGCATTCGTACAACGCTTCAAAGCCAACAAATCCAAGGCCCGGCAGGCTACCTCACGGCAGAAGCAGATCGACAAACTGGCCATCGAGAAGATGAAACCTTCAAGTCGTGTCAATCCCTATATCCGTTTCGAGCTGGAAAAAAAGCTGTTCCGCAATGCTCTGGAGCTGGATGGGATATCAGCCGGCTACGACGGCAAGCAGATTCTCGGTAATATGAGCCTGATGATTGAAGCCGGTGAGAAGGTGGCCGTCATCGGGCCCAATGGCATTGGCAAGTCCACCTTCGTGAAAGTGCTGGCAGGCGAGCTGACGCCTGCCAGCGGCGAACTGAAGTGGGCTGAAAACGCCACGCTGGGCTATTTTGCACAGGATCACGAAGCAGACTTCGACGCGGACACCAGTATCCTGGACTGGATGAGCCAGTGGGGCAGGGAGAACCAGGATGAGCAGGAAATTCGCGGCATACTGGGCCGTTTGCTGTTCGGCAAGGATGACATCAACAAACCGGTCAGTGTGGTATCAGGCGGTGAAAAGGGTCGCCTGCTGTTCGGCAAGCTCATGCTGCAGGCGCCCAATGTGATGATCATGGACGAACCGACCAACCATCTGGACATGGAATCCATTGAATCGCTGAACCTTGCCATGGAGCTCTACCCGGGCACTGTCGTATTCGTCAGTCACGACCGCGAGTTCGTCAGCTCACTGGCCAGTCGCATCATTGAACTCGGTGATGACTCGTATACCGACTATCGTGGCAACTACGAGGAGTACCTGCAAAGCCAGGGCATTGTCTGAGCCGCCAGCACCCGGGGTCGAGCGCTTTACCAGCAGTTCGCGGTGGCCTCGCCCGTGTTCTTCTTCTGGCCGGTGTGACTGATCGTGAAGGCCTTGCATTGGTCGTCGCCGGCCTGCTTGCCACCGACGACGGGTGTTGCACTCAGCAGATAGGTACCGGTACCACCCGGGTTGGTTACGCTCACGACATAATGTGCTTCAGGGGTCTGGAAAGTCGCAGCATTTCCGTAACCCAGCTCCTTCATGTCCGTGGCATAACGATTGTTGTTGGAAAAGAATCGTTCCTGCTCACCGGCCGCCTCGGACAGAAACGAGATGGCATCGGTACGCCTGGCATTGGTCACGTACTGGCCATAGCTGGGCACTGCGATGGCCGCAATGATGGCAATGATCGCGACCACGATCATCACTTCGATGAGGGTAAATCCCGCCTGCACATGAGCGTGTCTTGGCATGCTGTGTCTTCCTGTCATGGGGCCGGACAATTGCCCGTGCGATTGGTCCTTGCAGAAGTGGCGGCACCGCGTTGAACGTGATCTGCGCGCGTACTGGAGTTGGCGATCTGCACGACACTGTTCACATCGATCAGCATGTAGACGAACTGCGTAGCCGATTCATCGGCATTCAGATCGCTCCCCACCGGTGCAGTTTCGCCGCAGTACTGAACAGTCAGCGTGCCATCGATATCCACCCCCCGGTCCGCGTTTCCCTGATCGAATTCCGAACTGATACCGGTATCGGCATCCGGTGCCGGAACAGGCACCGGGTCATTGCCGCTGTTGTTGGGGTCGGATGTCACGGACTTGCTCAGGTAGGCCTTGTCCCAGACTGATGCAATCGCTGATTCGGCCACTTCGAAGGCGATCGATTTCTGTTGTGCATTGGCCGTTCGTTTTTCGTTGAGGCGGGTACCGGAGAGCGTAGCCACGCCGAGTATCGTCATGGCTACCAGCAATACCAGGCTGATCGCCAGGGCAACGCCACGTTCTCTGCGCCGCGGTACGCCTGGTACTCGATGGGTAGTCATCATCGTCGATTCCGCAATTTGACGGTACTGCTGAAAATTTCCCGGGCAAACCTGTCATTCCGTTGCAGCTCTTCAGTGAGAACCACGAAACTCTCCTGAACATTCCTTGAACGGATGGGCTGCCCGGAGTTGACCAGCAAGGCAAAACGCAGTGCAACCACCTCGGAGGGATCGAGGGCTGGATCATAGGTTCTGTAGCTCTGCGGCTCATCAGTTGTATCATCGCCATCCGCATCGACTCCGTACAGCAGGCGGAAGGCTTCCACCCCCTCGACGACCGCCATCGGCTGTCCCCCCTGGTTACCCTGACAGGTCAATTGACTGGTGGCTGCATCATGCCGGTAGACGTTCACTGCCAGTCCGTCGGTTGCGCTCGTCAACCGGCCATTGCAGTCGTATGGTTGCCGGGAGCGAATGGCTATGCTGTTGCTGCTGCTGGCGGCCATGTCCAGTGAGTCGATGTAGCCGTCCGGTGAATAGCCGGCCAGGCGCATACCGTGCTGCAGTACGGAGACTCCGTAGCGGCCGTTCTCCTGCATGTTCTGCAAGCCTTCGGTAAACCGTGCCGACTTGCTGTTACCGGCATACATGTTGAACACCGCTGCAATGATGATCAGGCCCAGTACCATGGTGATCATCAATTCGATCAGCGACAGACCTGTCTGTCCGCGTCTGCAAGTATGTTGATTTTTCATGGCCGCAGGCGCATCTGAACCTGGCGTATCTCCGGAGCCTCCCCGGATGAGGCGGTTCTGTTCTCCGGCCAGCTGACGCTCAATGTATACGTGGAATCGACAGCGCACGGCGCATCGTTGCAGATTACCTGCAGCCGCGCACCCTCGGGCAACAGGCCCTGAACGCCGTCGTTTGCACCTGCTGAACCCCAGTCGCCACAGGAAACCGAGAATAGATCGAATGCTGCCAGCTCATCCACCGTGCAGCTCTGGGCCGGTGCCGACGAGGTAGCCTGGCAATACGGCACCGGCCTGGCCTGGCAGTAGTCGGCATTGGCACCTGAATCAAAACCGGCGTAGGCCAGGTTGACGACGCCCGGCCGATTGATACGCATGCGTGTGGCCATGTTTTCCGTGAGCATCAGTGCCTTGGAACGATTGAAACTGTTGGTACTTTGTTTCATACCGGTGAGTTGCAGACCAGCCATCCCCAGTACACCGAAGGAGACGACGACCAGCGCAACCAGCACCTCGATGATGCCGATACCCTGCTGTTTCAATGGCGCTGCGCGCCGTCCGGCCGATGTCATCATGACCCCGCAGGCTTGGTGGTGATCCGGCCGTTGGCGGCCACCCGGATGGTCCGCTGCTCGGCATTGCCTGCCCGGCTGATATCGATGGTTCCTGACAGGGGCACACCGGCAGGGTTGATACTGCTACCGGCTTCACCAAAGTAGACGCGTTGCGCGAAAACGGTATCCGCCGTGAAGCTGAAGGCTGTGGAGCGCGGCTCAGCCTGCAGGAGCACCTCATCGTCCGCATCCCGTGAGCCATTGCCATCGGTGTCGACGAACACGATCCAGCCGCCAGCGTAGTCCGCACCTGTGCAGGAGGGTGTAACGGTCATGGAATTACGGCTGGGGCACATGCCCACGGGTCGTGCCCGCTTGATGGCTTCGGATCGCGCCGTCTGCAGCGCATAGACGAATTCGTTACTGGTGGCTGTCATCTCCGAGTCACCCATGAACGACTGCAGGGACGGCATCGCCATGCCGACCAGTATCGCGCTGATAGCCAGTGTAATGACTAACTCCAGCAAGGAGAATCCTGTCTGTGGATGGCGCGTACTGGACATGCTAGCGTGGTCACCTTGTGCGTTGTGCAGATTCAGGCAGAGATTCCCGAACGTGCTACTGACACCCTGTGTAGCGACCACTCTTCACAGTGGTTGACCCGAGGGCGGCACCGGACCAGCCTTCACGCTATCGGAGTGTGACCAGCTCCTCACTACTGGTGGGGTGAATGGCTATCGTGTCATCAAAATCCCGTTTCGTCGCCCCCATGCGCATCGCGACGGCAAAGCCCTGCAGCATTTCGTCTGCTGCCAGTCCGATCATGTGAATACCGATGACCTTTTCATCGTCTCCCATGACAATCAGTTTCATGGCGGTTTTCGTCTTGTGCTCCGTGAACGAGTTGTACATGGCGGTGAAGTTGACTTCATAGCAGCGTACCGCTTCGCCGTACCGTTCCCTGGCCTGGGCCTCGGTCATGCCCACCGTCGCCAGCGGCGGATGGCTGAAAACCACGGTGGGTATCAACCCGTAGTCGAGATGCCGGCCGGCCTGATGATCGTACAGGCGATCGGCCAGGCGACGACCGGCGGCGATGGCCACCGGTGTCAGTTCGGCCTGACCGGTGACATCACCGATGGCGTAGATTCCCGAAACGCTGGTTTCCTGGTATTTGTCCACCGTGATATAGCCCCGTTCGTCCAGCTCGACGCCTACTGCTTCCAGACCCAACTCCGCCGTGGCCGGTGATCGGCCGATGGCAAAGATGACCGCATCATAATCCTCGAGCCGTTCACCATCCTCTCCGATGGCATGGATGAGATCACCAGTGCGCTCAAGCGCCGCCGCAGTGAAATAGGTCTGGATATCGACGCCATCGCCGACCATCTCCTCCATGAGCCGTTCCTGCAGCAGCAGATCGAAGTCTCGCAGGAAAGCATCATGGCGTATCGCCAGCGTCACCTCGGTTCCCATGGCGTTCATCATGCCAGTCAGCTCCACGGCAATGTAACCGGCACCCAGAACCAGGACACGACGCGGCTGGTAGGTAAATTCGAAGAATCCGTCGGAGGTAACGGCGTGCTCCTTACCCGGAATATCCGGTACCCGGGGAGTACCACCCGGTGCCAGTACGATGCGCTCTGCGCTGTAACGCTGACCTTTCACCTCAACCGTGTGCCTGTCCAGCAGCCGGGCACGGCCGCCCAGAATCTCTACATTGTTCCTGCCAAGGTATTCAGCGTAGGCATTGTTGATATTACTGATGTATTGCTGGCGTTTGCCCACCAGGGCGTGCCAGTCGAAATCATTGACCGTGACATCGAATCCGTAACCCTCGGCATCGCGCAGGGAATGCGCCATGACGCCGGCATACCACATGACCTTCTTGGGCACGCAGCCTCGATTGACACAGGTACCACCGAGCACCTCGTCGCTTTCGATGACCAGGCCACGCGCACCGTAACTGCCCGCACGGTTGGCCGTGGCTATGCCCCCACTGCCGCCGCCGATGGTGATCAGGTCATAGTCATACTGTCGGGACATATCGGTTTCCTCGTCTTCACACTGTGGGCATTCAGGCTACTATACCCACGCCAACTGCTGATCGAACTTGCCCGACCGTGAATATCACCGAACTTGGACGCAAATTACCGCATTTCGTTGAATTGACCAGACTGCATCGTCCAATCGGCATCTACCTGCTGATGTGGCCCATGCTCTGGTCACTCTGGTTTGCCGCAGAAGGTGTACCGAGACTCGATGTATTGGCGATCTTCGTCCTGGGCACCGTACTGACCCGATCTGCAGGCTGCGCCATCAACGATTACGCCGATCGGCATATCGACGGGCATGTGGCAAGAACACGGCACCGACCATTGGCAACCGGAGCCTTGAGTGAAACCGATGCACTGCTGGCAACTGCCGTGCTTCTGGGCATTGCATTCCTGCTCGTGTTGCTGACCAATGCGCTGACCATTCGCCTGTCTCTGGTGGCCGCCATCCTGGCTATCGCCTACCCCTATGCCAAGCGCTACACACACTGGCCGCAGATCGTTCTCGGCGCTGCGTTCGGATTCGCCATTCCCATGGCATATGCAGCGCAGACCAACACCTTGCCGGCACAGGCCTGGTGGCTGTATCTGGCGGCAGTGATCTGGGCAGTGGCGTATGACACCCTGTATGCGATGGCAGATCGACCCGATGACCTGAAGCTGGGGGTCAAATCCACCGCTATTCTCTTTGGTGAGTTCGACCTGCTGGTCGTTGGTTTTCTACAGGTACTGGTGATGCTCATGCTCGCCGCGATCGGTTGGCAGGCCGGGCGCGGAGTCATCTACTTTGCCGGTTGGGCTCTGTCGTTCGGATTCATCGTCTACCAGCTCCGGATTTCCCGTGATCGTGAACCAGCGCGCTGTGTGCAGGCCTTCCTCAACAACCACTGGCTGGGCATGACCCTGTTTGCTGCTCTGGTGCTGGATTACGCACTCGATGCCTGATGAGTGACGACAATTCGTGGGTCTCTCAACTGCTGCACAGGCATGCCGCAGTACTGGGAAAGCAGAGTACGCCTTCAGCGCAGTCCCTGACTGCCTTGAACACCCTGCAACTGGCCGATGCATTGCTTGACAAGTGCCGCCTGTGCGAGTCTCACCCGGACCACGCCCTGCAGGTCGCGCTCGTCGGTCCGACTCAATCGGGTAAAAGCACACTGGTCAATGTCCTGCTGGATACGAACGCTGCCGGCATCAGCGCCCTGGCTGGTTTCACGGTTCATGCCCAGGGCTATGCCAACGGTTATTCCGAACAGGCACTGCAGCTCCTGAGCCCGATGCTGAAACCGCTGCACCGGGTATCCGCTGACGCGCTGGCAACCGCCTCACTGGATAGCTATGTCCTGGAATCGGTCACAGCCGGCCCGGCAGCGCTGATCAACCCGGCGGTTGTATGGGATACCCCGGATTTTGATTCTATCGATGCAACAAGCTATACACACGCCGTCATGAGGAGCGTGGCCATTGCCGACGTCGTCATCCTGGTGGTCAGCAAGGACAAGTATGGTGACAAACGTGTCTGGGACATGTTGCAGCTGATCGAGCCGTTGCATCAGCCACTGCTGGTGTGCATCAACAAGCTCGACCCACAGGATGAAACGACGGTATTGCGGGCGTTCACGATCCGTTACCAGGAACGCCTCGACACCTCGCTGCCACCCATCATCCCGCTGCCCTTCGTGCGTCGCAATACGACGGCCTGGTCCGTCGCACTACCCGACGCCCAACTGTCTGCGCTGCAGGCGGCACTTCACACGCTGCGGAACCAGGTTGACCGACAGGCGACCGTGCGCTTCGCCCAGGCCTTCATCGAGCAGCACCGCGAGCAGTGGCTGGCGCCCCTGATCGAGGAGCGATCGGCAGCGACCAGCTGGAGAGAACTCATCGACTCAGCCATCGTGCGCGCCCGGGTTCAGTATGAGCGTGACTATCTCGACGATCCGGGCAAATACGACACGTTCAATCGCGCGCTGGCTGAACTGCTGACCCTGCTGGAAATTCCCGGCATTGCACCAGCGCTGGGCCGCGCGCGTCACCTGGTCACCTGGCCTGCACGCAAATTACTGGGGCTTGGTCGGGATGCGTATGACAGGCAGGTGGATCCGGTCGGATACAGGGCCAGGCAAGTGGTACCCATCAGCCAGGAAGCACAGGTACTGGAACGAATACTCGATACCACACTGGTGTCCCTGCAGGGCGCACTGCTTGAACAACCGCCACACCCATTCTGGCAAGCGCTGGCGCAGGCCTTTCGACACCGTGAACCGCTGATCCGTCAACGCTATCTGGCGCAGAGTGAGGCGGTACGCAAGCAATTTGAACCCGAGGTCGAGGCCGCAGCTCATCGTTTGTTCGAGCAACTGCAGGCACAACCGACCTTGCTGAACACCCTGCGCGCTGCCAGAGCCACGGCCGACGCAGCCGGCGTTGCGCTGGCCCTGAAGAGCGGTGGACTGGCGCCAGCCGATCTGGTCCTGGCTCCGGCCATGCTCTCGGTCACCACATTATTGACCGAAAGTGCGTTGGGAAAATACCTCGATACCATCAAGCACGAACTGAAAGAGCGGCAGCGCCAGCACATTCATACCCATCTGCTTCAGGGTGTACTCGTGCAGGAACTCGATGCATTGACCTCGACCCTGACGCATGAGAATCTGTTTGCTCAACAGCTTGAACCTGAACTTCGCAAGGTGCTGGAACAAGCCGTGAATTGACAGGGCGTCGTGCGTGCAATCAGGGACGATGGACTCGACAGTCGTCGAAACATCGTCAGGCTGGTAGCGTGCGTTGACAGTGGCTCCAGAGAATCCGCTCCATGGAAAGCAGTCCGATACAGTCGTTCAATTTTACTGCTGGACGTGTAATTGCGGGTAAATACGAGGTGCTGGAAAAACTCGGCCAGGGCTGGGAAGGCGAGGTCTACAAGATACGCGACCTGAGAACCGATATCGAACACGCAGCCAAGCTGTTTTTTCCTCACCGGGACAACAACCACCGATCGGTCACTGCCTATGCGCAAAAACTGCACAAGCTGCGCTGTTGTTCCATGGTCGTCAGGTACCATACCGAGGAACACATCCAGTTTCGCAAGCAGCGTGTCATGGTGCTGATTTCCGAGCTGGTCGAAGGCCAGCTACTGTCCGAATACCAGCAAGGCAAACCCGGCAAGCGACTGCATCCCTATGAGGCTTTGCATGTACTGTATGCCCTGGTACGTGGCATGGAAGAAATCCATTCGCTGGGCGAGTACCATGGCGACCTGCACACGGATAACATCATCATCGTGCGCAGCGGTCTCAACTTTGAACTGAAGTTACTGGACATGTTCTATTGGGGCAGGTCCACCAAAAGCCATCTGGCCGAGGATGTCATTTTCATGACCCAGATCCTCCATGAACTGATTGGCGGACCAAGGCATTACCGGCATCAGCCACCCGCGATCAAGCAGGTCTGCCGAGGATTGAAACGTTCGTTGATACTGAAAAACTACAACAATGCGACGCAGATGCGTCAGTACCTGGAATCCCTGGAATCCCTGGAATGCTAAGCCCTGATCAGTGCTGCCACAGCGTATTGCAGTGCCATCGCTCCGAGCAATTCTCTGCCGAACCCTTCGCCCTCGCCAATGGCCAGTGCGCCATGCACTACACCAAGAGTTACATCAAGACCGGCCCCAATGAGGATGCCTGCCTTGCCCTGCAGGTGGATGATGAGCACGCCATACTGGCGGTGGCAGATGGTGTGGGGGGGCATCCACTGGGCGAAATGGCCTCTGAGCGACAGGTATCCCTGCTCAGGGAGATGTTAAGCCATGCCGATGTTGACCCGGAAAACCTGCGCAACCCGATTCTCAATGCCATTGAAACCTGCAACCAGGAGCTGCTTGGCGAGGGCAAGGGTTCCGCCACGACCGTGACAGTCGTGGAGATCAGCCATAACCAGATCCGCCCCTACCATGTCGGCGACTCCAGTGTGCTGATTACCGGCCAGCGTGGACGCATGCGCCTGCAGACCGTTTCCCACTCGCCAGTGTCGCTTGGCATCGAAGCCGGTCTGCTGGATGCGGATCAGGCAACTCGCAGCGAGGAACGTAACATCGTGCTCAATCTGGTAGGCACACAGGAGATGCGCATAGAGATAGGGGCAACGCTGTCGCTTGCCCGCTTTGATACCCTGCTCCTGTGCAGCGATGGTCTGACGGACAACGTCGAACTGGACGATATCGCCAGCATCATCCGATCGGGCCCTCTGCGCAGTCGTATCGAGGCTCTGCAGGCACGCTGCCAGCAGATCATGCACAGTGAAGTGGGGTATCCGGATGACCTGAGTCTGATCCTGTACCGACGATCCCGCTAACAGGATGCCGGTGATGTGCTCTCAATCGGAACTGCGCAGAAATTCCATGACCATGGCTGCAGTCCAGGTGAAAGTATCGCCACCCAGTGCCTCACCGGTCTGCGGGTCATAATACTCGGCGAATCCGGATTCATCGATCAGTTTCAGGCTGGCCTGCCTGATGTCCTCGACCAGCTCATGGTGACCAGCCCTGTCCAATCCATCGGCGATCAGGTAGTTGATGATGAGCCAGGCGGGTCCGCGCCAGTACCGTTTGCCATCATAGCGACTGTCTGCCGGGTCATGACTGGGTACGAGGTAGTTGACCTGCTTTGCCAATGCCGTGAGTCGCCTGGCCAGGCAGTCCATGCGCGCCGGGGGAACACCTGCAAACGCTGGCAGAATCCCGCCCACTGATGCGCTGTCCACCGCCTTGCCACTGACCCGGTCGAAACAGACGTACTGTTGCAGCATGTCACTCCACAGCGTATCCAGTGCTGCCAGAGCCTTGTCTGCACGCGCGCGATTTCGTGCGGCAATGGCCGCTTCACCCAGTTCATCGGCCAGCTTGGCAATGTCGGTGCAGGAACGAATGAGAATGGCATTGAAACCGGGATCGACTACCTTGAACGGCGACATGTCATGCAGCAGTGCATTGTCCCATTTGAGTGAACGGAAATGCTGTACCAGCGAGATATACCGATCATACTGTGCCATGGTTGGCCGATGATCGGCATGGGCGTGCTGAAGATCGCGGCGCTGATAAGGCTCCAGCCCGTCTGTCGACACAGCGTCCAGTGCAGTGTCCCAATCAACCGAATTATCGCGTCCGGACTCCCACGGGTGAATCAGTGCCACAAGGCCAGTGCCATGTGGATCACGGCAACGATAAAACCACTCATGCCAGCGATCGATTCCGTGCAGTAGATGCCCCGCCTGTCGCCTGGCCAGCGCCGTGTCCTGTGCACGTTCGAACAGGCGGGCGGCGGCAAAGCCGGCCACCGGCGGCTGCGTGATACCGGTTGTCTGCACGACCCGGCCAGTGTTCCACACATCCGGCCCGGGGAAATAGCCATCATCGTGCTGGTGGAAAATGATATGAGGCACCATGCCGTCATCCCACTGGTGCTCGAACAGGGTGGTGAGTTCCGTCCAGGCACGCTCTTCGTCCAGGTGCTGCTGTCCGAGTGATACCAGGCAGGAATCCCAGTTCCACTGAAAGGGATACAGTCCACTGGTCGGAACCGTGTAGTGCCCACGATCATTGAGCCTCAGGATTTCTGACGCGCGTTGATAAAGGTCTTCACGATGGGTGGTCTGGGTCATGGCAGGCAGGCTCGACTACGGTGGTTGACAGGAGCGTATCAGGACGGGCGCTCAGGCGACGGCAAGCTCGGACGCAGGATCGAACCAGCGGATCCTGTCCGGCGCCGGCGACCATCGCAACTCATCCCCGGGCTTGACCGGGGCATCACTGTCCAGCACGACCCGGAGTATCTCATCACCGATCCTGCAGCTGGCCAGCAAGTGCGAGCCAAGCGGCTCCAGGACACGAACGGTGGCGACCATAGAAGGTCGATCACCCATCGCCTCCGCCGAACCTTCCTGATGCACGATGATATCTTCCGGGCGAATGCCGAACTGCAGTTTCTTCTGGGTACTGACGGGCCCTTTCAACTGCACGCCTGCCACATTCCAGACCCCTTCTCCGGCAGATGTTGCATCCAGGAAGTTCATCGGTGGATTACCGATGAAGGAGCCGACGAAGTGCGCTGCAGGATTACGATAGACCTCCACCGCAGAGGAGGCCTGGACGATTTCGCCCTTGTTCATGATGGCGATTCGATCAGCCATGCTCATGGCTTCCACCTGATCATGGGTCACATAGATGGTCGTGGTCTTGCTCTCGGCCAGCACGGTTTTCAGTTCGGCGCGCATTTCCATACGCAACAGTGCATCGAGGTTGGACAGTGGCTCATCCATCAGCAGAACTTCCGGCTCCATGGCCAGCGCGCGGGCCACTGCCACACGCTGTCGCTGGCCTCCACTGAGTTGCCCTGAATAGCGCTTCAGCAGAGCCTCGATGTGCATGAGCTCCGCCGTTCGAGTAACCCGCCGATCCACTTCGGTTTGCGGCAACTTGGCCATGCGCAGGCCAAAGGCGATATTCTCGAACACCGTCAGGTGCGGAAACACGGCGTAGTTCTGGAATACCATGGCAATATTGCGATCACGCGGCGGCAGCTTATCGACGCGCTTGTCGCCAATCCAGACTTCGCCCGAGGTGGCGGTTTCCAGACCTGCGACGATTCTCAGCAACGTGGTCTTGCCACATCCCGACGCACCGAGTAGAACCAGAAATTCCTGGTCGGCGATTTCCAGATCGATGGAATGCAAGGCATGGGTCGATCCGTACTGTTTGGCGACTTGCCTGATTTTGATTTCTGCCACGATGACACCTGCTATGAGTTGAGTGGTGAGAGGAAGCGTTGGTCGACAGTGAACATTGCTCGCTAGCGATTGGCTATGCCCCACATGGAAAACAGATACTTCCTGACCAGGAAGATGAATATCAGCGCCGGTAGTACCAGCACGGCTCCACCGGCAAACTTCAGGTGCAGCGGTGCCACGGACAGACCCTGTAACAGGAACGCCGGCAGCGTTCGGTTCTCGATGGTCAGGACCGCCGCTGCAAACACCTCGTTCCACGAAATGACGAAGGCAAATATCGCCGAGGCCGTGATACCCGGCAGGACAAGCGGCAGTATCACTTTCTGGAATGCCTCGAGCCGGTTGCAACCCAGTGTCCAGGCGGCTTCCTCGAGTTCGATCGGGATGCCGGAAAACAGGGAATAGGTAATCAGCACTGCAAACGGCAGTGCCAGTGTCGTATGCACCAGCGCCAGTCCCAGTATCGAATCATCCAGGCCCACACGGATGTACATGACCGCCAGGGGCAGCGCCAGCAATGGCAGGGGAAACGCCCGGGTCATCAGGACCAGCACACGAAACGAACCCTTGCCCCTGAAATCGAAACGCGACAGCGCATATCCTGCGGGTGCACCTGCCAGGATGGAGAGGATCATGGTCAATGTCGCCACCTTGACCGAGCTCCACAGGGCCTGCCCGACTCCCGCAAAGTTGAGGAAGAACCGGACGCTTTCCGTGTTCACGTCCGGAACCAGTCGCTTGGGAAAGGCGTTGACATCAGCCGGTGAAGAGAGGGTATTGACCACCAGCAGATAGATGGGTACCAGCACCCACAGGCATAGCAGCACGACGATGCCGGTGAACACGTATCGATGCCAGGGACCGCGTCCGTGTACCGGACCATCGACCATGAGTTTGGCGGTTTGCGTAGACTGACTCATACTCTTGCTCCCTTGGGTACACGCAGCGCCCACATGATCACCAGTGTGCAGGCAATGGAGATCGCCAGGATGACCAGTGCATAGGCCGCAGCCACATTGGCATCGCGCAGTTCATACTGCCAGGTAAAGACTTCACTCATCAGCACCGGCAGGTTGGTTCCCCCCAGGGCCACGACGACGGCGAATACTTCAAAGGCCAGGATGACGCGCAATATCATCGCGGTCTGCAGGCTCGGTTTGAGCATCGGCAGGGTGACCCGAATGAAGCGCTGCCAGCGACTGGCACCGAACACTTCAGCTGCTTCCGCGTACTCCTTTGGAATCAGCCCCATGCCGGACACCAGGATGACCAGGACGATCGCGGTTGCGCGCCAGGTCTCGGCCAGCACGATGGCCAGGAAGATGGTGCCCTTGTTCTGGTAGCCGAGAAAGCCCACAGGCTGCTCGATGACGCCGAGCCCGTGCAGCATGCTGTTGAGAAATCCCGATTGTTCAAAGATCGCCAGCCAGATGAGTCCTGCGGCCAGATCCGAAATGCCCAGCGGTATGGTCCAGATATAGAGGATGAAGTCCCGGCCACGTGTCATACCATTGACCAGCGTCGCCATATACAGGGCCAGGACCATCTGGAACGGCACCACGGCCAGGACCAGCAGGAACGTGTTCAACATGGCCGTATTGAATTTCCAGTGAGTGGCCATCTCCTGGAAAAACTCGCCGGTGAAGTCTCCGGTGTCGGTGGTAAAGGCCTGCCAGGCCACCAGGGTGAATGGATACAGGAAAAACAACACCAGAAACAGGGTAGCGGGCAACAGCAACAGGTAGGGAAGGCTTTTCGGATACATGGAATACCTCTTGAGAAAAACCGTTAAATTCCGGAGTGACGATCAAACCGCCCGGCAAGCATGCCGGGCGGGACAGTTACATTGACACTAGTCGACCGGGCACGCACCATCCGAGGCTGCATCCGGCGCCCAGCAGGGAGCACCTGCCTCATCCATGATCTTGCGCAGCGCATCGGCCTGATCATCGAGCACTGTGCGCACATCCTGGCCGGCCAGCACGATTCGCTCGAAGCTATCCACGTAAACCGCATTGAATTTACCACCCAGGTCGCCCAGACCCACCGGCAGAAGACCAGGGTTTGCATCGGCTGAGCCGGTCATCGCGGCAATGGCGGCACCGGCAATTTTCACCGAATCGGGCATGTCATCGGGCAAAGCCACCTCGACCACCGGGAAGAAGTTGGTAGCCCTGAGTGTCTCCACCTGCACCTCAGGCTGGCTCAGGTAGGTGACCAGACTCTTGGCCGCATCCACGTCAGGAGCTGAGGTGGGCACCCCGATGCCGACGACCACCGGCATGAAACCCCGGCCGGTCGGACCTGCAGGTGCCGGAAAGCCGATGAAATCATCGGGCCGCTGGTTGAATGCGTCCGCCAGTCGGGAGGTATGATCGAACACGACCCAGACTTCATCGGTCAGCAACTGCTCCTGCATGAATGAATAACTGGTGGAGCCGGGGTTCGTATAGCTCCACAGCTCCTTGAACTTGTTCCAGGCAGTTTCGGCCTCGGCAGAGCGGAACTTGGTGACCATGGAGTTGGTGTAGGAGGGGTACAGATACCCCTGGAAGAAACGGTGTTTCAATCCCTTGGGGCCTGCCGGAAACCCGAACTTGGGAGAACCGGTCTCCTCTGCCAGCGTTTTTGCCCAGGCGATCAGCTGGTCATAGCTCAGTGCATTGACATCGGCCCCCTCGGGAAGGAATTCCAGCGCCTTCCTGTTGGCTGCCATGATGTAGGTCGCCTGCATCCAGGGGAAATACTTCTGCTGGTCGGTCCCCAGCTTGCCCAGTTCCAGAAACGTGCTGTTGACACCGGCGGTATCGATATCCGACAGATCAGTGAGGCCATCACTGAGTTCGATCAGGTCACCGTGCAGTGAACCGAGAACACCGATCTTGCCTTCACCTGCCTGCAGTTCAGCCTGGATACGCGTCAGCCAGGGCCCGCCTTCACTGGGTTGGAAGTCGGCGCCCGCCGCAAAGCCGGACAGCACGGTCTCCCGCATGGCCTGGGCTTCCTCGGGGGGATTGGCCTGTGTCGACCAGAACAGAACTTCCGCGTTGGCGGCTCCGGTTGCGACAGTGGACAAGCCGGTGGCCATGGCCAGCGACATCAGGATATTTCTCGATTTCATGAATAACTTCCTCTGGTGGTAGTGGTTGCTCTGTTCGCCGGCACAGTTCCGTGAACAGTGTGGGGTGCGCCAGGTGCTGGCGCATGACTGCCGCGCTTGACCAACGCTGGAGTGATCAATGTGTGGGTGGTGCCGCTCTGCCCGTCCGGCGAGTCCAGTGAGTCCAGTGAGTCCAGCAGCAGGGTAGCCAACTGTCGGGCAGCTTCGCGCGTGCACTGATCAAAGGTGGTCAGGCCCGGCGTGGAAAAGGCAGATTCGGGAATGTTGTCGAAACCGACGACACTCAGCTGATCCGGCACCTGGATACCGAGTCCGCTGGCCAGTTCCAGCGCGCACAGTGCCAGTTCATCGGTCAGGGCCAGAATCGCGGTAGGACGAGCGGTGTCTGCGAGCATGGTGTGCACGGCCTGCTGGCGCGCTGCCACATCGAAACGGGGGACGTGAGTGGCGACGACACTGACCTGTGGATCGTCCTGCTCGGCGACGGCTCGCCTGAAGCCCTCTTCGCGATGTCTGCGAAACGTCATGTTTTCAGTAATCGACAGCAGTCCGAAACGGCGATGCCCCAGCTGGTACAGCCATCGGAAAGTGTCAGCGAACGCCGTTGCGCCATCGGTGTCGACCCAGCTGTACCGATCTTGCGCCTCCAGCGTGCGGCCGTGCGTCACGAAGGGAAAACCCCGGCTGACGAGGTAGTCGACACGCTCATCACACTCGCCGATGCGGTTGAGCACGATGCCGTCGGCCCGACCCGACTCCACCACGTGCCTGAGCACATCGAGCTCGGATTGCCGGGATGCCACCGTCGCCATGAACAGGTCGCGTCCGCGCTCGGCCAGTGCTTCACTGAGACCGGCAATGTACTCGCCCAGGAACGGGTCCAGTCTGGCGCGATCGCGCAGCGGCAGCAACAGACCGATGAAACCGCTGCGCCCGGTGACCAGCATCCTGCCTGCCGCATTGGGCACATAAGCGTTGCGTGTGGCAGCGTCCAGAACGCGCTGCCGGGTAGCGTCCGCCACATCGGTATATCCGCCGAGTGCCCGCGATACGGTGGTCACCGACAGCTCCAGTTCTGCAGCCAGCCGCTTCAAGGTTCCCTTCCTGTTGCCTGTGTTCGACATCAAACCTCGGCAAATCCGTTGTCGGAATGCGCCCCGACCGATTCCTGTTTCGTCACCTGGATACTGTGACCCGAAACGTTTCGGATACATCCTAACACAATTGTTGTTCCAGTCAAGACACAATTCAGGCAGGGCTGTCAGTGGGTGAATCGCAGGCTCAGCGAGTCGCCGATTACGCCTTCGGGGTGCGAACCTGTCGCTTGCGCAGCATGCGCAACCCGACGGGCCCGGCGGTGATGATATAGATGAAGCGACAGCTGTGAACCAGTGCGACCAGGCCCGCATCCAGACCCAGTGCCAGGGCAACCAGACTGACCTCGGCAATACCACCCGGTGCCAGTGACAGGAACAGCACCAGAAAATGCTGATCGATCAATTGTGTCAGCACCATGGCAAACATCGCGGCCACGGCCATGATGACGATCGTGAAAACCGCAGACGCGGCAAACAGCTGGTAATACCGTTCACGCGGGCCGTTGGCGACCTCACAACCGATGACCATGCCGAAGACCAGCATGGCAATGGTCTTGACCACCATCGGCGGTGCGATGTCGATCTCAGTGAAGGCGGCTATGCACGCAGCAATGATCATGGGAATGATGACATGCCCGCCGGCGATCCTCAGTCTCTCGGCCAGCATGAAACAGACGATGACCAGACCGGCCAGTACCCAGGGTGAAGTGTCGTTGTGCCAGTCGAGGCTGGCAAGCAACGGATCAGGTTCCGGGGGCACCCCCAGCATGCGGGCCAGCAACGAGATGGAGACCACCACGATGACGACCCTGACGGCATGCACCAGCAGCACCTCGGCACGATTGCCCGTGTCACCGGACAGTGCCAGCAACATGGACAGACCGCCCGGTAAAGCGCACAGGAATGCAGCAGGCCTGGGCAATCCGACGCGCTGTTCGAACCAGGGTGTTCCGGCAGCCACGGTCAATGTGGTGATGCCCAATGCCGCCACCACGGCAAATGGCAGGTCCGCCCCGGACACCTGCATACTGGAGGCCACCGATGGACCCAGCGACACACCAATGGCCACGCGCATCCAGCGCTCCAGTACACCAGGCAGGCTGCGCACCGGCAGACCTGCCCGGCTGCCCACGGCACAGAAAAGCAGACTACCGAGTAACCAGGGGATGGGAAATTGCAGGAGCAGTGCGATCCCCCCTCCGGCTATTCCCAGGCTTACCGTCGGCAGATAACGGATCGGGCGGGTGCTCAGCAGTCGCCTCATGCCGGCGCGGGCGCTACGTCACAGCTTGGCCAGTACGGCCTCGGCGGAGCTGACGGTCACCGAATTGGAATCTGGCTCGACGGCCAGATACGTGATCACACCGTCATCCACAACCATGGCAGACCGATGAATACGCTCACCCAGTCCCACGCTGCTGAGATCCAGCGTCAGACCCGCCGCACGCGTGAATTCATGGTTGCCATCTGCCAGCATATCAACGCTGTCTCCGGTGCCCAGACTCTTTCCCCAGGCATCCATGACAAAGAAATCACTGGTGGACACACAGGCGATCGCCTCCACCCCTTTAGCCCGCAGTGCCTGTGCCTGATCCACATACCCGGGTACGTGGGACGCAGAGCAGGGAGGGGTAAACGCGCCGACCAGACCGAACAGGATCACCTTACGGCCTGCGCAGTAGTCAGCCAGGGGTACGTCGGTCGGACCGGCCGCGGTCATCTGCTTCAAGGTAACCGCTGGAATTCTGTCGCCTTCTTTTATCATCTCGTGTTGCTCCCTAAGTTTGGGTGGACGGTGGTCGAGTTCAGGACTATACCGCAGGGTCACACCGTCCGCCTTGTCGTTGCAGTGCTTATCCATGAAGGGTTGCGTGTATCCTGTTGCATTTACCCTTGACCTCCATCGGTCCGATCTGCCTGCTATGTCAGACCTGCCATCGGCTCAACAACACGCGCTGCAAAACTGGGCCGCACGGGCACTCGACGCAGGATGGCTGACGCAGGCCGACACGGACTCCCTGTCCGGCGTGACGAGCGCAACACCTGCGCAGTTGTTCCACAGCGGTCCGCGACCACTGGTGGTCGGCCTGTTCGGTGGTACCGGCGTCGGCAAGAGCACCCTGTTGAATCGTCTGGCAGGCGAACCAGTTGCGCGTGTCAGTGCGGAACGCCCCACCTCCCGCCATATCACCGTGTACGTGCATCGCTCCCTGCAGGTCGACAAACTGCCCGCGGCATTCCCCATGGAGCGCATGCGCACGGCGCTGCACAGTAATGAACGGTACCGCCATATCCTGTTCATCGATATGCCCGATTTCGACAGTGTCGAGACTGCCAATCGGGAGCTGGTCGAGCTGTGGCTGCCTCACCTGGATGTGGTGCTGTATGTCGTCAGCCCGGAGCGCTACCGCGATGACCAGGGCTGGCGCCTGCTGTTGCACCATGCGCAGGAGCACGCCTGGCTGTTCGTCATGAATCACTGGGATCGCGGCGATGCGCAACAACTGGAAGATTTCCGTCAGCAGCTGGGTATGGCCGGATTGGATGAGCCGGTGATCTTTCGCAGCGACTCATCGCGCAGCGCGGACGAGACCTTCAGCGCAGGGTCCAACAGTACGGATGACGACTTCGAGTCCCTGCAGTCCACCCTCGGGCAATTGGCTGAGCGCTCCATCATCGAGTCTCTGGATGCATACGGCATACTGGCGCGACTGAAGGGTCTCAAAGCAGTCAGCGATCACTGGCTCGAACCACTGGCCACTGATGAACTGTTTGACGAATTACAGCGGCGCTGGCAGGAACACTGGCTGCGCGCCAGCGACGGCATCCCGCCGGCACTTACACACACGATGCGAACACTTGCGCAACGCTGCCAGCCGCGCCGGGCGCCATGGCTCAGTCGCTTGCGAGGCGCCGTACCCGCGGTACCGGCAATGGACACCGACACACTGGTGGACGAGTCTCTGCTGACCCGCCTGGATAACATTCTCGGCGATTTCCTGAACCAGCAAGCGCAAAGTTTGCCAGTTCCGTTGGGTGCCATGCAGAGATTCGTTGCCGCGCCCTTTGCGCGGGCGCGTGGTGATGTCAAGGCCACCGTGGCAGCGGCCGTGAACCTGTCACTTGCTCTGCCCGGCGATGCCTGGCAGCGTCGACTGCACAGCATCCTGGGCCTGCTCTGCCTGTTGCTGCCACTGGCTGCCCTGGTCTGGATTGGTACGCGCGTGGTGGTCGGCTTCATCGACGGTGGCAGCAACCCGGCAGCTTATCTGGGTAGTCGCTTCGCCATCAATGCCTCACTGTTGCTGGCCGTGGCATGGTCGGTTCCAGCGTTCCTGCAGCGCCTGGTGCAGCCATCATGGGAAAAGGCAGCCATGCGGGGCATGCAACAGGGACTGCAGGCGGCATTGGCGCAAACCGGGGCGGCCGTTGGCGGCGGACTTCGGGAGATGGCCGCGCATTCGCATGCGCTGCGTCAGGAATATCACGAGCTGTGGAGATCGTTAGCACCCGCCGAATCACAGGCGCTGCCCGATGCACTGCGCCGCATGCTGGTCGGCGAGATCAGTAAACCGGATCAGCGCGAACTGGCAGTACGCGCCAGAACCCAGAGTTCCACCGATGACACACCGGTGTCGTAGAGCTCCCTGGCCAGCTCTCGCGCCGTCGAACCACTGGTCAGCACGTCATCGACAATGGCCACGTGCTGCCCGGCAACCAGTGGGTCTGCACGGAAGGCACCCAGGATACGGTGTTGCCGCTGCAGCCTGCTCAGACCTGCCAGGGATCCGGTGTCATATTCCCTGTCAGCGGCTCGCTGAGCGCACCTGAGCCCCAGCTCCCGTGCGCACCAGCGTGCCAGATCGGCGGACTGGTTATAGCCACGCACGCGTCGACGGCTGCGGTGCAGGGGCACAGGCACCAGCAGATCGGGCAACGGCCGGGTCTCATCAGCCGCCTTGACCGCATCGGCCAGCAATGTCCCGAACACTCTGGCCAGTGACCGTTGATCATGGTATTTAAGCCGTCGAATCAATCGGTCGACCGGGAAATCGTAGCGATAAGGTGCCACGATTCGGGAGAATGGCCCGCCGGCCGCCAGGCAATCCTCACAGCACCCCGAGTGCCTGGCTATCGCCGGTGCCCGGTGAGTCGATTCATCACCGCAGGCCAGACACAGCCATCGCGTCAAACCTGACCCATCAGTCTGGTGGCAGCGTGGCAGCCAGCTTTCACAATCGTCACAGATATCGACATCCGGGCGTCCCGGACGGTCACAAATCACGCATCGCGAGCCAATTTTCAGGCACCTGGCGGCCAATTCACGCGCATCCCGCCAGTCGGGTATGTAAAAACGCATCAGCAAGTGTCCTTTTGCTAATAGATCGTGGTGAATAGCCTACACTCTGTGGTGAGTCCTGGCAGTGGCAGGGCCGTATTTGTTGTTTTTTTCACACATGAAATCTGTGGAATCAGTTTACAATGACTGCATTTGCCGCTATACAAGACAAAAATACAACAAGTCTGTGTGATGCATTGGTCGTATACCTGTGCGTAGCCGGACTTGCTGAGGTTGTTTAGCCATCGGCTGGCGACGGACGCCGCTCAGAGGTCAGACAGACCCCTGACTGCTCCGGAATCAGCACTTCATTGAAATCTGAGTTTTTCAATTGTCAACTAGTGGGAGCTAGCTATGAATAGAAACATCGGTACAGTCAGTTCAATCGCGGCCTTGCTATTGGGCAGCAGCGTGGTACTTGCACAGGGTACAGCCCTGGAGGGCACCATCGAGATACCAGCTGGTAACGGCGGATACGCCAACTCCGGTGGCAATGCCCTCAAGACAGGCCTGGGCGATTGCGTCAAGATCGGCCTGTACAGCGACGAGCAACAGGTAGACGCCTGTGCGGGAATCGAGCCGACTCCGGAAGTTGCGGAAGTCGAGCCAGCGCCTGAAGCGGCACCGGCACCAGAACCTGTCAAGAAGGAGCCCATCGTCACCACCGCAACACTCGGTGGAGAGGCGCTGTTCGACAACAACTCTGCGGAGCTGACCGCTGCCAGCGAGCAGGCCTTGGCCGATCTCGTTTCTCAACTGGAGAAATTCCAGGAGATTTCGTCTATCGAGGTTGTCGGCCATACCGACTCGACCGGTGAAGCCGACTACAACCAGGGCTTGTCGGAGCGCCGTGCGGCCTCTGTCGAGGCATTCCTGAACGCTGCCTATCCCAATGTACAGATAACCAGCAGTGGCATGGGTGAGACCAGCCCGGTTGCCACCAACTCGACGCGCGAAGGTCGCCAGCTGAACCGCCGAGTCGAGGTTCAGGTCACCGCAAAGAGCATCACCGAGTAACTCTGCCAGCACGGTGGAGAGGCCGGCCAGGCCTCTTCGCCGTGCTGCCGGGTATTGTTGTCATAGCTACCTGCACGTCACCACCTCAAGTGCTTGCATTCCCGGATACCATGCCCGATATTTTGTCGAATCGACTGATCGCACGAACAATCCACCACGGAGAACCTAAATGAATACTCGTCAATCCATCGCGCTGGGTGCGTGCCTGTCACTGCTGTCACTTGGTGTCCATGCAGGTCCCATTATCGCGGTAGAAGAGGATGTCGACGCAACCGGCAGCGGTTATGTGAATACCGGCGGCACGGTGTTGAAATCCGGTCTCGGTGAATGCCTGGGGACGGGCACACTGTCCGCAGACAATCAAATCAATGTATGCGCCGGCATTGCCGACGTTGCCGAACAGGCCGAAGAGGTAGAGCCGGTCGTGGAAGAGACAGCGGTGGCCCAGGCTCCCGCCGCTCCACAGGGCAGGATCGACACCCGTCAGTTCAGTGAACAGGCTCTGTTCGATACCAATTCAGCGGAACTGACCGCCGCGGGTGAATCCGTGATGAATTCCCTGTTCGAAGCGCTCTCCGAGTACAAGGGCATTACCGGCATTTCGGTTGTAGGACACACCGACAGCCGTGGCACTGAAGAGTATAACCAGGCACTGTCAGAAAGACGCGCACAGACCATTGCCTCGATTCTCGCGGCACGCTACACCGATGCCCGTATCGACGTCAAAGGGATGGGCGAGACGGCACCGGTTGCCAGTAACGATACCGCAGAGGGCCGGCAACTGAATCGTCGAGTTGAGGTTGAAGTCACGGCGACGCGCATGATTTTCAACTAGCGATCGCCAGGCGGCGTTGGCCGCCTGACGTCCAGTACTTCGAAAAGGCCAGCTTCAGCTGGCCTTTTTTATGCCTGCTGAACCGAGTCCCGGGAGCAGGCGTGCGTAGCCATCAATCACTGAATTTCGATTTCTTCTTGCCAGGCTTGACGATGTCCACGGTCGTACCGACCACATCGGTAGCGATGTCCACGGTACCGACCACCACATCGGTGGCAACGCCGACTGCCGTGCCGACTATACAACCCGACAGAGCCATGCAGGTAGCGACGATCAATACGTATCTGGACATGGCAGACTCCCGGTTTGCGGCCTAATTGGCAAAGATTCGTGCAAGTACTCTGCCGCAAACCACAGGCGCAATGAGAGCTGTGCCGGTTTTCAGGAGATGGGCGCCGCGCCGGTCCGACCCCGGCTTCACGGAACGCTGGAAATCACCGGTGCATCGACATAATGGATGATACCGTTACTCACGACCCGGTCACGGCCCACGATCAGCGCCCCACCGACACGAATCCCCGCATCCGTTCGTTCGACCTCTACCGTGCCCTGACTCATCTGCAGCGCCCCGTCAGGCAGGTCCTGCGCCAGCAGTCGACCGGGATACAGGTGCCTCTGTACCAGTGACGAGGCTCCCTGCATGTCCAGGTCGAATACAGTGTCTGCGTCGGGACTGTTGGCAAAGTCATCATCCGACGGTGCGAAAAGCGTCCACCCCAACCCGCCGTTATCACTCTGCAGCAACTCCGTCAATCCACCCGTTTCGATGGTCAGCATCAGAATCGAATAATCCGGTCGGTCCAGCAGGGTGGCCGCAATGTCTTCATCGGAGGGTGGGGGGATGTTCGTGTTCGGGTCTCCCGGACGCTCCGGTGGTGTCAACACATTATCCAGAACATGCAGGATGCCGTTGCTGGCCAGTACATCCGCAGAGCTGACCACGCCATTGTTGATCAACAGTGCGCCGTCGTCCCGGACCGTGATTGCCGCCGGCAGTTCATTACCCATCTGGATTGCCAGGCCGTCGTATGAGCGAAGCAGTGTGGACTCCAGGGCAACACCCGATACCGTGTGGTAACGCAGCCGGTCAATCAGCTCCTCGCTGGTGAAGGTGTCCACGACACCCTGACCAATGGCTTCATCCAACGCCAGGAATGCATCGTCGGTGGGAGCAAACAGCGTCAGTGCGGCATCTTCGTGCAGCACCGATGCAAGTCCGGCCCTGTCGATCAGTTCCAGCAGGCGCGTGAAGGTTCCACTGGCCGTCAGGGTGTCGTAGAGATCGGGGGTAGCCACCACCGGAGGCTCGTATTCGATCGGGCCGGGGTCGACGACATCGACATTGATAAGCGGCACCGCCCCCGGTTCGAGCGTACTCGGATCGGCGAATGCGTTGCCGCTGGACGTGCCATCGCTACCGGAACAGGCAGCCAGAAGCACACAGGAGAACGCCAACGTGAGCGTTCGGGATACGGCGGATGAAGTCAGAAGATAGAGGCTTTGTGTTGTCATTTGATGAGTATCCATTCAGGGGGACGTAGTCCGTTGCCACCGGGGCGGATGACTCCAGGGAGAGTCCGGTCAGACGCTGCCCTGTCTGCAAAACTGCACACGGCAGGCGCCGGACGGCTGCTATTCCACGGCCGGATCCGGCAGTCTTAGCAGCATCAGCTCGCCGTTGTGTTCGAGCGTCAGCCGATCAGCGGTCACACCTGCCAGGGTTATCGTTTCATTGACCGCTTCGCCAATCCCGATCCGGCGCATGTCCTCGGTCATCACGTAGAC